>NZ_JBFAZB010000024.1:0-74447 GCF_040681575.1 Kitasatospora sp. NPDC051702 | reverse complement strand
GGCCCGGGTCGCACGGACTCTCCCTACTGAAAGTAGGACGTGCTCTGGTAGCACCACTGACGCCTGACGAGGAATCATCTCCCTCGCAACGAGAAGAACACTAACACCCGAACACCGAAATGCCCAAGCCGCCCGATCCACCCCGGAAAAACGGAAAAGGCCCGGCACCCCGAAAGGCACCGGACCCCGTCCGGAATAGAGCGCCAGGCCCGGGTCGCACGGACTCTCCCTACTGAAAGTAGGACGTGCTCTGGTAGCACCACTGACGCCTGACGAGGAATCATCTCCCTCGCAACGAGAAGTACAGTACCAGCTCCGTGACCAGGCGCAGAACCGGAGGGGAACCCCGCATGACGAGCATTCGACCCGAGGTCGTTCCGTACGCGGACGACAGGCTCATGGACGTCCACCGCCCGCCGGCCGGTGCCGCCGGGCCGGCTCCCGTGGTGCTGCTGTGGCACGGCCGCGGGGCCGACGAACGCGACGTGCTGCGGCCGCTCGCCCGGGAGGCGGCCGCGCTGGGTCTGCTGGTGTTCGTGCCGGACTGGCGCTCGGACGGGCCGGACGGCGGCCGCGCCGAGCTGCTCGCCTCGCTCGCGTGCGCCCGCCGCGAGGCCGCCGCCCACGGCGGGGACCCGGAGCGCCTCGTCCTGGCCGGCTGGTCGCTGGGCGGCCGGGAGGCCGTCGCCGTGGCCACCCGTCCGGACGCCTCCGGTGGCACCCGTCCCGTCGCCGCCGTCGGGATCTCCTCCAGCTACGCCCGCCCCTCCGCCGTCACCGGCGACGCCCCGCTCGACCGGTTGGCCGCAGCCCCCTCCCCCGTGCCGGTGTGGCTGGTGCACGGCACCGAGGACGAGGTCGTGGGCCCGGAGCACACCCGGAAGCTCGCCGAGGCCCTGCCGGCGGCCGTGCTGCTCGAACTCCCCACCGACCACGCGGGCGTGGTGATGACGGCCTATGACGCCGGGGCCGGCCGTTGCCTCCCGACGGACGACCCGGGCGTCCTGCACGCCGGCCGCCGGACCGCGGCCGTCCTCGCCGAGGCGGCCGGCCTCCGCTAGGGCCTGCTGCCCGGGCCTCCCGCCCGGGCCGGTCAGGACACGCCCCCGCACCGTCCCCGGAACTCCAGGCCGGGGACCGTCACCGCGCCTCCGCGGCGGCGGAGGCATCGCTGCGGCTGCGGGTCAGCCGCCAGACCAGCTCCTCGCCGCTCCCGCCCGGGGCGGGGTGCTCGGCCGGGCGGCGGAGGCGTTCGGTGAACCCGAGGCGGGCCGGGACGGCACCGCTGGCGCGGTTGACCGGGTCGTGGACGACCTCGACGTGGTCGACGCCGGGAAGGCGGAACGCCTGGTCGACCAGGGCGCGGGCGGTCCGGGTGGCAAGGCCGCGTCCGGTGGCGGCGGGGTGCAACCAGTAGCCGATCTCGAGGCCCTCGCCCGGGGCCTCCGCGCCGCGGAACAGCACGCCGACGCCGACGATCGCCCCGTCCACCACGATCGCGTAGCTGAACGCCTCGCCGCGGGCCCAGAGCTCCTGGCGACGGGCCAGGAACTCGGCGGTCCTGGCCAGGCTGTGCTCGGCGACCCAGGGCATCCACGGGCGCAGGTGCTCCAGCGACTCCTCGATGACCCGGAAGAACTCCGGGAGGTCCGCCTCGGCGTCGAACCGCCGAAGCGTCAGGTCGTCCAGTTCGATCACCTGCTGGGGAAGGTCCATGCCGGGAGGATCGTCCGGCGGCAGCACCGCCGCAACAGGATTTCGAGCTGCGCCCCGGCCGGCCGGCGGCGGCCGTCCCCGCCTCCCCGCCCCCCGCCCCGGCGGTCCTCAGCCGCCAGCGGAGAGGATGCGCAGGTCGTGGCCGCGCTCCAGGGCTTCGAGGTCGTGGTGCAGCGGGGAGCGGGGAACGGCGAGCACCGGGCAGGTCGCGTGGCGGACGCAGTACGCGGTGACGGAGGGGCGCAGCAGGCGGGAGAAGCAGCCCCGGCTCCGGCCGGCGCCGAGGACGAGCTGGTCCCCGGGCTGGTCGGCGCAGCGGACGAGGGAGTGCCCGGCGTCGCCGCGGACGGTCTGGCAGCGCAGGCGGACTCCGGCGTGACGGCCTGCGAACGCCTCGTCGAGGACCTGCCGGAGGCGGGTGGCGGCGGCCTCGCGGCTGGCGGTGAGGACCGGCGGGCAGGGCGTCCGGTGGTGGCCGAGCCCGTCGCCGGGCGGGATCCAGGCCAGGACGGCGAGGACCTCGGCGTCGGTCCGGCGGGCCTCGGCGACGGCGTGGTGGAGGGCGGTGAGGCTGCCGAGCGAGCCGCTCACGCCGACGACGAACCGGCCGGCCGCGCCGCCTCTTCCCCCGCCACCGATGTCTGCCATGGTCCCCGCCTTCCGCCGCGACCCGTACCGTCGCTCGCCCTCGACGCGCAACGCCGTACCGTGCCCTGCCACTGCCGAACATCGTGCCGTACCGCCGCCATCGCGCGCCCTGTCGGAACCAGCGAACCCGGGTGCGCCGGGCACCGGGTGCGGTGTTGACGCGGTTCTGACGCGCGGGCCCGCGTTCCCTACGCGGACCTGACGGCTCAGGGGCCGGGCGCCTCGGCGTCCCAGAGGTCGGCGAACATCCGGTCGAGGTGTTCCTCGCCGATCGGCGGGACGGGCAGCGGGTGGGCGGCGCGGGCACGGAAGCCGTCGAGCAGCAGGGCGAGGTAGCGGCGCCAGAGGTCGGGGCGCAGTTCGGTGGCCGCGGGGAGGGCGCGGCAGAGCGGGCCGAGCAGGAACAGCAGGTCCATGGTGACCACGTCGCGCCGCATGGTGCCCTGCTCCTGGGCGCGGGCGATGAGCGCGCCGACGGTGGCGGCGTGCCGGCGGCTGATCTCGATCATGCCGGGGATGGCCGGGATGGCCTGGGTGACCAGGTCGTTGACGCCGCGGTCGGCGGCGACGAGTGCGAAGATCCGGCCGAAGTAGTCCTCGAGGCCGGTCCAGGCGTCGTCGGCGGCCAGTGCTTCGTCGCCGGCGCCGGCCAGTCCGGCGGCTGCGTCGGCGAAGACCTCGCCGATGAGGGCCTCGCGGGTCGGGAAGTGGCGGTAGAGGGTGGCGTTGCCGACGCCCGCCTGCTTGGCGATCTGGTCCAGGGGGACGTCGAGTCCGTGCCGGGCGAACATGTCGCGGGCGGTGGCGAGCAGGAGGTCGCGGTTGCGCTGCGCGTCACGCCGGAGCCGTCCCGGGGGGTTCGCGCTGCTCGGTGCCATGCCCCGACCCTAGCGCGTGTCCGACGGTCGCCGCCGGGCGTGCGGCGCCGGGGCGGGGCGGCGCCCGACCGGCCCCCCGGGGCTCCCGGCGCCCCGGGCATCCGGCCCGGCGGCCTCGGCGGGGAAGTGTGCCGGGGCCACCGGGATCGGAGGGCTCGGCCTACGGCCGCCGGCTGCGGGCGGCCCGGCGTCCGGTCGAGCGAAGGCGCGAGCGGAGGTGCGGGCGGAGGTCCGAGCGGAGGTGCGGGCGGGCCCGGGCGGCTCGGGGCGAGCGCGCCGGGCGGTTCAGCAGCCCTGGTCGATCAGGGAGAACGAGGCGTAGTGGTCGCCGGTGTAGTAGTCCTCCTGGTAGGCCTCGCCGGTGATGATCCGCCGGGCGCCGCGGGTCGGGGCGCCCGGCGTGATGACGGTGTACTCGTGGTAGTAGCCGTAGGACCGGCCGGGCAGGACGTGCTCTCTGTTCTGGAAGACGACGCCGTCCTGGGAGTACGGGAACGGCCCGTCGGTGGCAATCAGGTCGAGGGTGTCGGACGCCTCCGGGGGGAGGGCGGACAGACACACCGTGCCACTCACGTCGGCGTGCGCGTCGGTGGCGACGGCAACGGGCGCGAGGGTCATCAGGGCGACGGCGGTGACGGCGGCAGCGCGGGACTTCCACGCGCGTAGAGTGCGAGTCATGCCCCTCAGTCTGGCGAGCCACCGACAACTCCGGAACCCCCGCGCGAAGTATTAACCACCAGGTAACTCCGCTGTTCAGCACGTGACTTGACCCGTATCCCGAGCCCGGCCGAACCACTCCCGCGCCGTCCACGAACCGCCCCGGCCCGCCCTGGGCCGACCGCCGTCGAACAACCGGAACCGCCGGTCGGCCGGCCGCACTGTCGGCCTCCTCACACCTTGCCCCGGCTCCCGTTCCGCCCCCGCCCGGCCGCATAGAGTGCGGATCATGTCGGGCCGCAACGACCGCTGACGGGGTGGGCATGGGAACGGGCACGAGGGCAGGCACGGGAACCGGGACGGACGCCGGACTCCCGCTGACGGCCCGGCAGTTGATCGGACTGCTGGTCGACCCGGGCAGCTTCCGGCGCTGGGACGAACCGCCGGCCGGCCCGCCCGCCGACCCGGGCTACCGCGCCTCGCTCGACCGGGCGCGCGAACGCACCGGACTGGACGAGGCCGTCCTCACCGGCGCCGGCCTGGTCGACGGTCGGCCGGTGGCACTGGTGGCGTCCGAGTTCGGCTTCCTCGGCGGCTCCATCGGCGTCGCCACCGCCGAACGGATCACCCGCGCCGTCGAACGCGCCACCGCCGAGCGGCTGCCGCTGCTCGCCCTGCCGGTCTCCGGCGGCACGCGGATGCAGGAGGGATCGGCGGCCTTCCTCTGCATGCTGCGGATCACCGCCGCCGTCCAGGCCCACCGCGCGGCCGGCCTCCCCTATCTCAGCTACCTGCGGAACCCGACCATGGGCGGCGTCTTCGCCTCCTGGGGCACGCTCGGCCAGCTCGTGTTCGCCGAGCCGGGCGCCCGCCTCGGTTTCCTCGGCCCGCGCGTGTACGAGGAGCTGCGCGGCGTGGAGCTGCCCGCCGACGTCCAGCGGGCCGAGACCCTGGCCGAGCGCGGCCTGGTCGACGCCGTGGTGGCCCCCCAGGAGCTGCGCGAACTGCTCCGCCGCACGCTCGCCGTACTGACCACCACCCCCTCGCCCCTTCCTGCCTCCCCCCTCCCCGCTTCCGGTCTCCCCCTCCCTTCCGCTCCCCCTCCCTCCTCCTCCCTTCCCCTTCTCCCTTCCTCCCCCTCCGATCCCCCGGACGCCTGGGACTCCGTCCGGCGCACCCGCCGCCCCGACCGTCCGGGCACCCGCGAGCTGCTGCGCCACACCGCCGGGGACCTGGTGCTGCTGGACGCCCCCGGCGGGCGCGACGGCGCCCTCGTCCGCGCCCTCGCCGTGCTCGGCGGCCGGCCGGTGCTGGTCGTCGGGCAGCAGCGGCGGACCGCGGACCACGAGCGGCCCTTCACCGCCGCCGACCTGCGGGCCGTGCGGCACACCGCGCGGCTGGCCGAGGAGCTGGGGCTCCCCCTGGTCACCGTGGTGGACACCGCCGGTGCCGAACTGTCCGCCCAGGCGGAACTGGACGGGATCGCGATCGAGATCGCGCACTGCCTCACCACGCTGCTGGCACTGCGCACGCCCGTCCTGGCGGTGCTGCTCGGGCAGGGCTCCGGCGGGGGCGCGCTGGCACTGCTCCCCGCGGACCGGGTGATCGCGGCCGGGCACGCCTGGCTGGCGCCGCTGCCTCCGGAGGGCGCCTCGGCGATCGTCCACCGGGACGGCGGGCACGCCGCCGAGCTGGCCCGCGCCCAGGGCATCGGCGCGCACCAGCTGGCCGCGGTGGGGCTGGTGGACGAGGTGGTCGAGGAGCGCCCGGACGCCGCCGACGAGCCGGAGGCCTTCTGCGCCCGGCTCGGCGAGGCCGTCGGAGCGGCACTCGGCGGGTTGGCGGCCCTACCGGGGCCCGACCGCCTCGCGGCCCGGGCCGTACGGCACCGGCGCCTGGGCGACCTGCGCTGAGCCCGGGGCCCGGGCCACGCCGCACCGCACCGCACCGCACCGCAAAGGGCAACGCCCGGGCCGCACCGCACAGGCCAGGGATGAGGCCCGGGCCACACCGCGGGGGAGGTCCCGGGCCCTCCCTCGCCGACCCGGGGTGTGGCGCCGGTCTCAGCGGCGCCGAGATCGTCTGTACCCAAAGTGGCGCCCGCGAATCGGCGGGTGACGGCCGGAACGGGCCGCTCGGTGAGTGCGCTCACAGAGGAATCCCGTTTACGACGGCCGGTAGTGGCCGCGACGAAGCGCCCGGGCTGCCCGGACACCCCTCCGCGGCGGGACATCCGCGCAGCTCACATGGGGTCGGCGCGCCCACGCGCGGCCGACCCTTCGAATCCACGGCCCACCCCGCCCGTACGACCGGGGGTCGTAACGAGGGGGTCTTGGCGGCGGGCGATCCGGTCTGGCAACAATTGCTCCGTCGCCAGCCGCACCGGCTCCTGTCCCGCCGGTCAGCGGCTTATCGCCGAGTCACGCCCCGCGACCGATACGGCCCCTGTCCGGCCACGGTCCGAGACGGGGTGTGACCCGGCCCAACCTGATTGAGGTCTAGTTCTTCATGCCCGCTTTCAAGCTCCGTATGCGTACGTCCGCCGCAATTCTTGCCGGCGCCGCCGGTCTGACCGCCCTGGGTGCCGGCGTCCTGCCCGCCACCGCGAACGCCGCCACCGCCTCCCCGCAGGCCCTGGCCGCGCAGATCGTCCCGGCCAACCAGCTGGCCTCGTTCAGCCAGATCATCTCCCACGAGTCCGGCTGGAACGTGAAGGCGACCAACGCGAGCTCCGGCGCGTACGGCCTGGCGCAGGCCCTGCCGGGTTCCAAGATGGCCTCGGCCGGCGCCGACTGGAAGACCAACCCGGCCACCCAGATCAAGTGGGCGCTGGACTACATGAACTCCCGCTACGGCAGCCCGAACGCCGCCTGGGCGTTCTGGCAGAACCACCACTGGTACTAAGCCGACAGGATCGGCTCACCGACCACCACCCGTTTCCTGGCCACCTTCCCCCTCACCCCGGGGGTCGGACAGGGACCACCGGGGTGACCCGAGAGGGCCCGGGCCCGCGCGATCCGCGTGGCCCGGGCCCTCCCGCGGTTGACGGGGTACCGCACCCTCCCGCGGTGGAAGGGGCGCGGCCCGTCAGAGCTCGCCGGTGAGCCCGAGCAGTTCCCGCATCCGCGCGTACTTGGCGGCCAGCCGCTCGGCGGTCGCGGTGTCCAGCGCGGCGAGCCGGGCCGGGTCCGAGTTGTGCGCCAGATCGGCCCGCTTGACCAGCAGCGCCCCCGGCGTGGCCAGGATGCGCGCGGTGTACTCCTCGAGCGGCTCGTCGTCACCGCGGGTCAGCGCCTCCACGATCACCTTGGTGGCCGCGGGCAACGCGGCCCCGGCGAGCCACTCACGGCTCAGCCGGTCGTCCTCGACGGTGTCGTGCAACCAGCCCGCCGCGATCTGTTCCTCGGTGCCGCCGCGTGCGGCCGTCCCCCGGGCGACCGCCGCGATGTGCTCGCCGTACGGGTGGCCGTTCTTGTCGACCTGCCCCTCGTGCGCGCGCCGCGCGATCTTCTCCACCTCGGCCAGGCTCAGGTATTCGGGCTCCATCGCCTCATCGTAGGTCCCCGCCGGCCCGCCCGCCGGGGCCGGCGGCCCGGGCCCGGGCCCCTGCCCGGCCGGTTCGCACGCACTGGTTTACTGCCGCGGGGCGGGCGACCCCCTCCCCGTCCGGCAGACCCGTCCGAGCGATCCGAGGAACCATGCCCGCCCTTCATCCCCTGCTGTCCGGCTTCGCCCCGATCTGGGCACTGACCGGGATCGGCTACCTGGTCGGCCGGAGCGGGCTGCTCGGGCCGCACGCGGAGGCGGTGCTCAGCCGGTTCGTGTTCCACGTCGCGATGCCGGCCGCACTCTTCCTGATGATCTCCCGCACCCCGCTGGACCGTTTCGCCAACCCCTCGATGCTGGCCTTCGCCGCCGGCACCGCCGTCGCGACCGGACTCGGACTGCTGGCGGCACGGCTGCTGTTCCACCGCAAGGCGGGCGAGGCGGCGATCGGCGCGATGGCCGCCGGGTACGTCAACTCGGCCAATCTCGGCATCCCGGTGGCCGTTCAGGTGCTCGGCGACGCCTCCTTCGTCGCGCCCGTCGTGCTGTTCCAGATCCTCTTCGTCACGCCCGCCGTCCTGGCCGTGCTCGACGGCGGCGCCGCCGGCCGCCGCGCGCTGCTCACCCTCCCGGTGCGCAACCCGATCCTGCTGGCCACCGCGCTCGGCGCCGTCGCCTCCGCCACGGGGCTGCACCTGCCCGCCGAGCTGAATCGTTCCTGCGAGCTGCTCGGCGGCGCCGGCGTGCCGACGGCCTTGGTCGCCCTCGGCATCTCGCTGCACAACCGCCCACCCGCCGCGGGCCGTTCGGGCCGCGCGGAGGTCGGGCTGAGCGTCGCGGTCAAGACGCTGGCACAGCCGCTGGTCGCGTTCGCGGTGGCCGGGCCGCTGCTCCACCTGCCCGCCCACCAACTGCTCACCGTGGTGCTGTTCTCCGCCCTGCCCACCGCACAGAACGTCTACGTCTACGCCCGCGAGTACGGGCAGGCCACCGGGCTCGCCCGGGACGCGGTGCTCTGGTCGACGCTGGCGTCGATGGCCACCCTGTCGGTGATCAGCTGGTCCCTCGGCCCGGCCTGAGGACCACCACCCTTCCGGTGGAACGGAGTTGACGGGCACGCAGGGACGCCGCCGGCCGGCACGGACGTGGCGGGTGACGCAGAAGCGGCGGGTGACGCAGAAGCGGCGGGTGACGCGAAAGTGGCCGGAACCCGTCCGCTGCGCGACGGTCTTCCCTCATGCACCGGACAAAACCGCGGAACCCCGGTCGGCGCCGCGCTCCCGGTGGAATGCTGGCGCCCATGAGCCAACCGGACACCCGCGAAGCCGAGTTCCACCACTGCGCCTCCGTCGTCACCGTGCCGCAGGTCGACGTGGACCACTACAACACCGTCCCGCGCGGCGCCTTCCTGATCGAGCCGCGACTGCGCTGCGACCTCGCCGGCGGCCACAACGGCATCCACTCCGCGCTCGTCCAGGGCGTCGGCTTCGACCTGCACTGGGCCTCCTGGCCCGAGTACCTGGTCGAGGTCGCCCCGCGCTGCCCGGCCGTCGGACCGTTCGAGGGGCCGGAGCCGCCCCGCGATCCCAACATCTGCCTGCTGCGCCAGGACCACCCCGGACCGCACTACGGCTGGGACTGGTTCTGACGGTCCCCGCGGTCCCCGCGTTCCCCGCTCACTCCCGGCTGGCGGCGGCCACCACCTCGGTCATGACCTCCAGGAAGCGTCGGGCCGTCGCCAGCTCCGCCGGGTCGAACCGCCCCATCGCCCCGACCAGATCACCGATCAGCCCGCCGAAGAACTCCTCCCCCAGGCGCACCGCCCGCTCCTCGACCACCAGTCTGACCTTCCGCCGGTCCTCGGGGTCCCGCTCGCGGCGGATCAGGCCGAGCCGCTCCAGCCGGTCCACCAGGCCGGTGGTCCCCGCCGAGTTCAGCCGCAGCGCCTCCCCGAGCCGCCCCGGGGTCACCACCCGGCCGGCCCGAGCCGCGTCCAGCAGGTGGACGAGCGCGCGCAGATCGGTCGGATGAAGGCCGTTGCGGGACGCGAACTCGGCCCCGAACAGGTCGAGTTCGACTGTCAGACCGCGCAGCAGGTGGACCAGTCGCATCGGTTCCTCGGCCTCGGACACCCTCTCGTCCCTCCTCGGGCACGTGTGTGCCGGTATTCTCTCGCTCAGCGAGATACTTGTGCAACGAGTGATCAGCAGCAGACCCATCCTGCCCGCATCCTGCCCGCGGAGGCTCGCCTTGTCCGCATCCAGCGCCCGTTCCGCCCGCACCGGCCGTCGTTCGACCCGCACCTCACCCCCCGACCGCACGGCACCCTTCCTGGCCGCCTACGACGCCCTGCTGGACCGCTGGCCCGTCCCGGTCGAGCCGCTCACCGTCCGCACCGGGCACGGGACCACCCGGATCAACGCCTGCGGCCCCGCCGACGGACGCCCGCTCGTCCTGCTGCACGGCGGCGGCGCCACCTCCACCCTGTGGTCCGCCAACGCCGGCTCCTGGGCCGCCGCGGGGCACCGCGTCCTCGCCGTCGACCTCATCGGCGACCCGGGGCGCAGCGTCCACGACGGGCCCGCCCTCGCCGGCCTCCCCGGACTGCTCGGCTGGCTGGACGCCGTCCTCGACGGCCTCGGCGTCCCGCGGGCGGACCTCTGCGGCCACTCCTACGGCGCCTGGATCGCCCTCCAGTACACACTGCACGCACCCGACCGCGTCGACCGGCTCGCACTCCTCGACCCCACCCAGTGCTTCGCCGGCTTCCGCCCCGGCTACCTGCTGCACGCCCTGCCCCTGTTCCTGCCCGGTCGCAGCGCCGACCGCGCCCGCCGCTTCCTCGACTGGGAGACCGGCGGCGCCCGGCTCGACCCCGCCTGGCGCGAGGTGTACGCCCTCGGCCACGCCGACTTCCCCGCCTCCCGCGTCGTCACCGGCCCCCGCCCCACCCCGGACCGGCTGCGCACCCTCGCCGCCCCGACCCTCACCCTCCTCGCCGAGCACAGCCGGGTGCACGACGCCCACCGGGTCGCCGAGGCCGCCCGCCGCGCGCTGCCCGGCTCCACGGTGGACGTCCTCCCCGACGCCTCCCACCACGACCTGCCGATGGCCGCGGCCCCCGAGGTCAACCGACGGCTGACCGCGTTCCTCGCCACGCCACCGGCCTGACCGGACACCCGGGCCCCGAACCGCCACCCTGTGCACCCCGGCTCCCGATCGGCACACCCCGGGGCCGCCGCGCTCCTCAGGTGTCAGCGGTCACGGCGGCCCGGCTCCGGCGGAAGCTCCGGGAAGCCGCTGGTCCGGGCGTCCGGTCCTGAGGACTCAGGAGGAGGACACCGCCGACCCACCGACGCGTACCGACTCATCGTGTCCCTCGGCACTCAGGAGGTGCGGCCGAAGGCGGCCTCCAGCACCGTCGGGAGTTCGGCCTCCGGGACGGTGGCGCGCAGCTCCGCGAGGACTCCCGGCAGGTCCTCGTCGAGGATCCAGCCCCGGTGCTCCTCGCGCAACCGGTGGACGACCGCGACGAGTTCGGGCCGCAGACCCATCCAGCCGCGGGACTCCCGGACCTGCTGGTCCACCTGGTCCATGAACCAGCGCATCACCTCGTACGGCACGTCCCAGAAGGACTCCGACGGCCAGCCCCGGGTGGCGAAGGACACCGACGGCTGCTGCGCCGGATCCTCGTCGGGGACCACCGCCAGCACCAGGGCGCCGGCGTCGTCGACGCGGTGCAGCTCCAGGTGCCAGGCGTCCTCGGAGACGGAGTACAGCGCCGTGCTCACGAACCGGTCGTCGGGGGACGGGAGGGTCATGCCGGCATGCTGTCACGGGGGCCGGAGGGCCGACGAGTGGGTTTCCGCCGCCGACCGGCCACCCCCCGGCCACCGGCCGACCGCCGACCGGGCGGCGCGGCCGCACCCCCGTACGGGCCGCGGCGCCGGCCGACCGGCCGGCTGCCGAGAGGCGTCAGTAGATCAGGTAGCCCGGGCGGTGCCCCTCGTCGTCGATCTCCCCGGTGGCCTGGGCCCGCAGCTTGCGGGACAGCGCCTCCAGGGCGCGGGAGGCGGCGACCTCCTCGCCGATCCTGGCGAGCGGACGGTCGTCCGCACTCTTCACGGACTCGCCGTGGGCGCTCAGGCCCGGCGCCCGGGCGCCCGTCAGCCTGGCGTCGCACGCCGTGTGCACACCGTCTTCCTCGAAGCTCAGCTCCACGTCCCACTGGTTGTGCATCCCACACCTCCTGGCGGCGGCCCCCTCCACGCCTGTCGGGACCGGCACGGACGGTGAGCCGTGGCGGCCGCTCACACCAGCGTGCGCCCGTCCCGCCCGTGGCGGCAAGCGCGGCGGCGGACGGCCCGACGGGCACCGCCGACCGTCCGCCGACCGGGCCCCGCCGCCGCCCCGGCGGTACGCTGACGGAAGCGCGCCGCGACCGCCGACCGGCCCCGGAACCCCACCGGCGCGGCGCCGGCAGCGACAACCGGGTGGTCCCTTCGTGGCGGTCTTCCTCCTCGCTCTCAGCGCCGCCTGCTGCCTGGGCCTCGGCTTCGTCCTCCAGCAGCACGCGGCGCAGCGGGCGCCCCGTGCCGACCTGCTGCACTGGCGGCTGCTGCTGGACCTGATGCGGATGCCCGAGTGGCTGCTCGGCACGGGCTTCATGGTCAGCGGCCTGATCCTGTCCGCGCTCGCCCTCAACCAGGGCGAGGTGTCCCTGGTCGAGCCGCTGCTCGCGACCAACCTGCTGTTCGCCATGGCGCTCTCCCGGGTGCTGACCCGTCAGAGCCTCGGCCGCTCGGGCTGGGCCGGGGTGCTGCTGCTCGGCCTGGGGGTGACGGCCTTCATCGTGGCGGGCAGACCGACCGGCGGCGGGGCTCCGGCCGGGGAGCTGCGGCACTGGCTGGTGGTCGGCACGGTCGTCGGGCTGACCCTGCTGCTGGTCTCGCTGGCCCGGCGGCTGCCGCTGTTCGAGGAGGCGACCCTGTTGGCGCTGGCCGCCGGGCTGCTCTACGGCCTCCAGGACGCGCTCACCCGCACCACCACGCAGCGCCTCGACCACGACGGGCTGGACGCGGTGCTGCGCAGCTGGCAGCCGTACGCGGTGGCGGCGGCGGGCGTGGTGGGGCTGCTGCTGGTGCAGAGCGCCTTCGAGGCCGCACCGCTGCGGATGTCCCTGCCCGCGCTGACCGCCGCCCAGCCGATCGCGGGCATCGCCTGCGCGGTCGGCTTCCTCGGCGACCGGTTGCGGGTGACGCCGGGCGCGCTGGCGTGGGAGGCGGCCGGGCTGGTGGCCATCGTCATCGGGGTGATCGTGATCGGACGCCACCCCGCGATGCCGGGGAGCGCCCGCGAGACGCCGGGAGCCGTCCCCGCCGCACCGGAGGGCACCGGGCCGTCCGCCGCGAGCGGACCGGACGGACCCGGCGCACCGGACGGACAGGGCGCACCGGGCGCACCGGGCGCACCGGGCGCACCGGGCGAGGGCTGCTCCGACGGTACGCCGTACCGCAAGGCCCCGGACGGGAACAGGACCCGGGACGGGAACGGGAAGCAGGACGGAACCGGGGACCAGGACCCCGGCGGTGGCGGCAGCAGCAGGAAAGCCGGCTAGGCGGGCCGGGCCGATGTGCTGGAGCGCCCGGGCGGACGCCGTGGCCGGTGGGGTGATCGCCGGTGTCGGGGTGCTCTGCCTGATCCGTGCCCGGCGGGCCGGCCGGCCGCGGCGGCTCCTCCTGGCCTCGCTGCCCCTCGTCCTGGGGACGCACCAGCCGATCGAGGCGCTGGTCTGGCTCGATGCGGACGGCGGGCTGCCCGAGGGCGTCGGCGGTGCGGCGCGCACGGCCTGGGCGGTGATCGCGCTGCCGCTGCTGCCCGTGCTCGTACCCGTCGGTGTGTGGTGCGCGGCCACCGAATCGGACCACTCCGCCGGTCCGGCCCGCCGCGGCCGACCGGGGCCCGTCCTGGCCGTGCTCACCGTGCTCGGCGCGGCCGTCGCCGTGCCGCTCGCGGTGGCCGTCGCGGCCCACCCGGTGACGGCCGCCGAGCACGGCCACACCCTCGGCTACGGCATCGGCGTCCCGCACCCCGCCCTCCTGCTCTCCGGCTACCTGCTGGCCACCATCGGCCCCCTCCTCGCCTCCGGCGACCGCCTGCTGCGCCGCCTCGGCCTGCTCACCGGCGCGGGCGCCGTGCTCTGCGCCCTGCTCTGGCGCCTCGCCTTCGTCTCCACCTGGTGCGCGCTGGCCGCCGTCGTGAGCCTCCTGCTCCTGCAGTGGTCGGGCCGCACCGCCGCGGACGACCGCGAGCGGCTCCCCCCGGGCCACCGCCCCGCGCTGACCGCCCCCGCCGCCCCTCCGGCGGGCTACGGCCGCTGCACCCCCGCCCGGCTGCCCGGAGCTCCGCCGACACGGCCCCACGGAGGCGCGCCCGGCGCCGCACGGCCGACCGGAGCCCGGGGCCGGCCGCGGCTCAGTGGACCGGCACCGTCTCCCGTTCGGCCCGGCCGGCCGGGACCTCCGCGTCACAGCCGCGGTCCCGGTCGCGGTCTCGGCGGCCGTCCATCTCGCGCCACTCCGGGCGGAGGCCCGCGAGGTTGGTGGTGGCGAAGTACAGCAGACCGCCGGCGACCAGGGTGGGTATCAGGCCGACCAGGGCGACCGCCGCGCCGGCGAGGAGACCGCCGAGGGGGATCCCGGCCCAGGCGAGGGAGTCGCCCAGGGCGTGGACGCGGCCGAGCAGGTGGCGCGGCACCCGCTCGAAGAGGACGGCGCCGAGGATCGGGTTGAGGAACCCGGAGCCGAACCCGCCGACCGCGAAGACCGTGAGCACCACCCACATCGGTGCACCGGCGGCGAGCACCAGGAAGCGCGGCGCCCCGGCCAGCAGGAACCCGGCGAAGAAGACGGCCCGGCGGGGCAGCCGGTGGGCGACGGCCGCGGCGATCAGGCTGCCGGCCACGGCGGCGATGCCCATCGCGCTGGCGGTCAGGCCGATCGCGGCCGGGCCGTTCCCGGACTCCCGCGCCCAGACCGGCACCAGGACCGTCATGAACCCGGCGTCGAGCAGATTGGTGATGCCGACCATCACGATCACGGTGAGCAGCAGCGGCTCGGAGCGCAGGAAGGCGAGGCCCTCCCGGAACATCCGCCAGTAGCCGGGCCGTTCGGCCTCCTCCGCCACGGGAACACCCCCGGAAGCACCCTCGGCAGCGCCCCCGTCCGGGCTCCCCGCCGGGCTCCCGGACGCGGCGGCCGGGACCGCCGCCCGGCCCATGCCGCGGGGCAGCGCGAGAGCGATGACGAGGGAGCCGAGGGCGAAGGTGGCCGCGTTGACCGCGAGCCCCGCCATCGGGCCCGTCAGCGCGACCAGCCCGCCGCCGACCGCCGGCCCGACCGTGGAGGCCAGCCGTTCGGTGACCCCGGACAGCCCGGTGGCCCGCTCCAGCGGCACGCGGGCGGCGTCGGCGGCCTCCGGGACCATGACCGACTTGGCGAGGTCCCCCGGGCCCCGCATCGCGCCGATCACCGCGACCACCGCCAGCAGGAGCCAGAACGGCAGCAGCCCCTGCGCGTGCAGCAGCGGGACCAGGCCGGCGGCGACCGCACTCACCGCGTCCGTCGTCCAGGACACCACGCGCGGGCCGAGGCGGTCGACCAGCGGCCCGGTCAGGGCCTTGACCAGGACGTAGGGCGTCATCTCCGCGAAGGCGACCAGGCCCGTCATGGTGGCACTGCCGGTGGTGGCGAGGACGAACCAGGGCAGGGCGATCGCGGAGATCCGGGTGCCGGTCAGGGAGACGGCGGTGGCGGCGAGCACCCCGGCCAGCGGGCGGAGGCTGCGCGCGGACGGCGCGGCGGTGGCCGCCCCGGTGGTCGCGGCGGCGGTCATCGGGGCTCCTCCGCCGCGGGCTCGGCCTGCGGCTCGGGCAGCACGTGCAGGACCACGGCCACCGGCTCGGCGCCCTCCGGCGCCGGACCGGCGGTGTCGACCCGGCGGTACCGGCCGATCACGGTGGAGAGTTCGGCGGAGAGCTGCTCGGCCTCGTCCGGGGTGATCAGCAGCACGAGGTCGCTCAGGTCGACCGTCCTGCGCCAGTCGCGCGGCATCGTCTCGAAGGCGTCCAGCGCGCGCTGGCCGAGCAGGGTGTGGGCGGCCAGGACGGACCGCAGGAAGCCGACGGCCGTGTCGGGCTCCTCGTCGGCCAGCTCGTCGCCCGTCCAGACGGTGAGCGGGTGCGAGGACCGCCACCAGCGCTCGCGGGCGTTGCCGCGCTCCGGATCCTCCTCGACGAATCCCGCGGCGGCGAGCTGGCGCAGGTGGTAGCTGGTGGCCCCGGAGTTCAGGCCCAGCTGTTCGGCCAGCCTGGTCGCGGTGGACGGCCCGTGCTTGCGCAGCAGCCCGACCAGCTGCATCCGCACGGGGTGGGCCATCGCCCGCATGCCCCTGGCGGTGAGGACGGCGTGCGGGTCGTCGCTGTGCTTCCAGCCGCTTTCATCGGTCATGGCAGGAGCGTACGACCACAAAGGACTCTTTGCAAAGGGTTTTTTGCGAAGGCCTCTTTGCGGTTCGCTCCCCGGCGGCCGGCTTCCGCGCAGTCAGGTTCCCGGCGGCCGGCTTCCCCGCGGGCGCGGCGTTCCCCCGGCTCAGTCGTGCGCCACCGCCAGCAACAGCACCACCGTCAGCCCGCCGCCGGGCGTCGGCTCGACCGCGACCCGCCCGCCCGCCGCCAGCACCAGGCTGTGCACCGTGGGCCCGACCGGCCCGTCCGGGCGCACGCCCGCGAGCAGCCACTCCCGCGCCTCGGGCAGCGCGTCCGTCCCCCGGTCGGACACCCGTATCTCCACCCGCCCGCGCGGGCGGGCCGCCGCGCCCAGCCCCGCCGCCACCAGCTCGTCCGCCGCCGGCCCCGGCCCGCCCGCCACCTCGGCCCGGACCAGCACCCGCCCGCCCGGCGGGTTGCGCCGGACGGCGTGGTCGACCAGGCCCGCCAGCGCGGCCTCCAGCCGGCGGGCGTCCCCGGCCACCACCGGCAGCCCGGGCGCGACCCGGACCGTCACGGCCGCGGCGCGGCCGCCGCCGCGCACCACCCGGCGCACCACCTCGGCCACCTGGACGTGCCGTGCCCGCGGTTCGCAGCCGCTCTGCCGGCCGGTCCAGCCCAGCCGCTCCAGCTCCGGCCCGGACAGCGCCCGCGGCCCCGCCATCGCCCCCGGGTGGAAGGGCCCCGGGGCCTCGTCCACCGCCCCGCCGCCGGCCCGTCCCGGAACGCCCCGGGCGCCGAGCGCCCGGGCCCCCGACGCGACGTAGCCCCAGAGCTTCCCGCGTGCCATCGCCCTGCCCCTCGTGCTTCTCCGGCGGCCGTCCCCGGTACGGCGGCCCACCGCTGCGGGCCGCTTCCCAGGCCCTCCTGCCAGCCTGCGCCTCCCCCGCCCCGGTGACAATCCGGCTCGGGGGCCGGCGGCCGCGCGCCGCCCCCGCCGAGCGGCCGGTCGGGCACCCGCCGACCGGCGGGGCGGCCCGTCGGAACGGGCCCGACCGGCCCCGGGACCCTCCGGACCGCACCCGGCGGCCCGGTGGAGGTCTCGTGGAGGAGTACCGGAGGACCCGCGCAGGAGGGCCCGGCGGCGGGCGGCGGCGGCCCGGACCGCGCCCCGGGCCGGGTCCCGGGCCGGGTCCCGGGGCAGGACCTAGACTGACCCCATGCCCCGGCTCAACGACCAGGTGCGGGAGCTGCTCCAGGAGTACGCCGACCTGATCAACATCACCGGTGGGGACGCCTTCCGGGCCCGCGCCTACGAGAAGGCCGCCCGCGCGGTCGGCGGCCACCCCGAGGACCTCGCCGGCCTGGACGCCAAGGGCCTGCAGCGCATCCCCGGGGTCGGCAGGTCCACCGCCGAGAAGGTCGCCGAGTACCTGTCCACCGGGAGCATCACCGCCCTGGACGAGCTGCGCGCCGAGATCCCGCCCGGCGTGCGGGAGATGATGGCGGTGCCCGGCGTCGGCCCCAAGCGGGCCCTCGCCCTCCACCGCGACCTCGGCCTCGCCTCCGTCGACGACCTGGCCGAGGCGGTCCGCGCCGACCGGCTGTCCGACGTGGCCGGGTTCGGCGAGCGCAGCGGCGAGAAGATCCTGCACGGCATCGAGGTGATGCGGCAGTCCGGCGGACGCAGCCTGCTCGACGCGGCCACCGAGCTCGCCGAACAGCTCGTCGCCGTGCTCTCCGCCGTCCCCGGCTGCACCCGCTGTGCGTACGCGGGTTCGCTGCGCCGGATGCGCGAGACGGTCGGCGACATCGACGTGCTGGCGACCGCCGCCGACTCCGCGCCGCTGATGGCCGCGCTGACCGGACTCCCGTACGTGGCCGAGGTGATCGGCAGCGGGCCGACCAAGACCTCGGTGCGCACCACCGGGGGCGTGCAGGTGGACCTGCGGGTCGTCCCCGAGGAGGACTGGGGCGCGGCGCTCCTCTACTTCACCGGCTCGAAGGCGCACAACGTCAGACTCCGCACGATGGCCGTCCGGGCCGGGCTGAAGCTCTCCGAGTACGGGCTGTTCGAGGTCGACGGCGGGGCCAAGGTGGTCTCGGCGACCGAGGAGGAGGTGTACGCGGCGCTCGGCCTGCCCTGGATCGCGCCGCCGCTGCGCGAGGACCGGGGCGAGATCGAGGCCGCCCTGCGCGGCGAACTCCCGGACCTCGTACAGGAGTCGGACCTGCGCGGCGACCTGCACACGCACACCGACCTGACCGACGGACTGGCCACGCTGGAGGAGATGGTCGACACCGCCGCCGCCCGCGGCTACTCGTACTACGCCGTCACCGACCACGCCCCGGACCTGGTGATGCAGCGGATGACCGACGAGAAGATGCTCGCGCAGCGCGAACGGCTGCGCGCCCTCGCCGGCCGCCACCGCCGGCTGCGCCTGCTGCACGGCACCGAGCTGAACATCGGCCCGGACGGCGGGGTGGACTGGCCGGCCGACTTCCTGGCCGGTTTCGACGTCTGCGTGGCCTCCGTCCACTCGCACTTCACGGCCGGCCGCGACGCCCAGACCCGTCGGCTGATCCGTGCCTGCGAGAACCCGTACGTGCACGTCATCGGCCACCTCACCACCCGGCGGATCGGCCGGCGCGGGCCGATCGACGTCGACCTGGACGCGGTGTTCGCGGCCGCCGCTCGCACCGGCACCGCGATCGAGGTCAACAGCTCCCCGCAGCGCCTCGACCTGCGCGACGAGGACGTGCTGCGGGCGAAGCGGCACGGCGTCCGATTCTCGATCGACAGCGACGCCCACGCCACCGGCCAGCTCGCCTACCCGCGCTTCGGCGTGGGCACGGCGCAGCGCGGCGGGCTCACCGCCGAGGACGTGATCAACACCTGGCCGTGGCAGCGGCTGAAGCGCTTCCTCCGCAAGGACGCGCTGCGCTGAGCCGCACCACCCCGCGCCGCGACGGCCGCCCCGCCACGAACGACCCCGGCCCGTCCCTCCCCGACCCACCCCGCCCCGCTCACCCCCCGGCGAACGAGGCCCCCGGCGAGGCGAGCACCCGGGCCGCCGTGCGGTGCCCGAGCGCGGCCGCCCCGGAGAGGTCGCCGGTCTCCAGGAACCCGGCGAGGAACCCGGCGGCGAAGGCGTCCCCCGCGCCGGTGAGGTCGCGCACCTCGCTCACCGGTGGCACCGGTACGGTGCGCAGCTCCTCCCCCGGCGCGTCGACGGTGGTCGGCTCGGCGCCCGCCTTGGTGACCACCGTGGTGGCCGGCAGGCCGGCCCGCTCCGGCCCCGGCAGCCCGCCCGCCAGCAGTCCGAGGAACTCGGACTCGGAGCGGTTGGCGAACACGAAGGTCGGTGCCAGCCCGGCCAGCAGGGCGAGGAAGCGCTCCCGCCCGTACCGCTCCAGCATCCCGGTGGAGGAGGCGTCGACGGAGGTGGTGCCGCCGGCCCTGCGGACCCGGGCGAGCGCGTCCACCGCCGTGCGGCCGACCGGATCGCCGTCGAAGGAGTAGGCGGGCACGTGGAGGTGGGTCAGGCCGGCCAGCCACGCGTCGGGCACCCGTTCCAGCAGCGTGGCCGCGCCGCGGTCGGGCAGCATGGTCCGCTCGCCGTCCGGGTCGATCAGGACCACGACGCTGCCGGTCCGGCCGCGCCGCTGTACCCTCACGTCCACGCCGTGGCCGGCCAGTTCGGCCACCACGGCGTCGCCGACCGGGTCGTCGCCGACGCAGCCGAGGAACCGGGCCGGACACCGCCCGGCGGCGAAGCCCGCCACGTTGGCCGCGCTGCCGCCGCGGCGCCGGAACACCCGGGCCGGCGAGTCGGTGCCGTGGCGCAGCGGCCCGTCGACCCAGACGACGACGTCCTCGACGAGGTCGCCGAGCACCCCGAGCACGGTCAGGCCCCGGTCTTCGCGGCCGCCGCGAGGGCGGTGGCGATCTCGCCGCCGAGCCGGACGTTGCCCCGGTAGACCTCGACGTTGACCTCCAGGCTGCGGCCCCCGGTGTCGCGCTGGATGTGGTCGAGCAGGAACGGCGTGGCGGCGTTCCCGGTGATGCCCCGGCGTTCGGCCTCGGCCCGGGCGCGGGCCAGGATGCCGTCCAGCTCGTCCGGCGGCAGCTGCTTGGCCGGGTCGACGGGGTTGGCGATCAGGACGGCCTGCGGCAACCCGAGGGCGTCCCGGGCGTCGATGACCCGCGCGGCCTCCTCGGGCGAGTCGACGCGGTAGGCGATCTCGTGGCCGGAGTCGGTGACGTAGAAGCCGGGGTACCGGCGGGTCCGGTACCCGATGACCGGGACGTTGTAGGTCTCGAAGCGCTCCAGGGTGGCCCGGATGTCGAGGATGGACTTCACGCCCGCGCTGATCACGGTGACGGGCGTGGCGGCCAGGGTGGTCAGGTCGGCCGACTCGTCGAAGCTCTCGCACGCGCCGAAGTGCACGCCGCCCAGGCCGCCGGTGGAGAACACCCGGATGCCGGCGCGGTGGGCGAGGAAGGCGGTGGCGGCGACGGTGGTCCCGCCGTGCCGGCCGAACGCGGCGACCACGGGCAGGTCGCGCAGGCTCACCTTGTCCAGGCCGTCGGTCGCGGCGAGCTCGGTGATCTGCTCGGTGGTCAGGCCGACGGTGGGCACCCCTTGGTGCACGCCGATGGTGGCCGGCACGACGCCCGCGTCGCGCAGCTGCGCCTCGGCCGCCAGCGCGACGGCCAGGTTGCGGGGCCGCGGCAGGCCGTGCGTGAAGATCGTCGACTCGAGGGCGACGACGGGCCGGCCGTCGGCCACGGCCCGGGCGACCTCGTCCGCCACGTGGACGGCCCGCGGGGGGCCGCCGGCCTCGGGAGTGCTGATGGGCAGTCCGGTCATGATGCGGTCCTCCTGTGAGGTGCCACCGGGACGGGGCGACGTGCCGTTCAGCGTATGGACCGTCCGCATCGGAATCCAGAATGAGTCCCGGGGCTTCCGATAGCCTCCCGGCTATCGGTCACGGGCGCGAACTAGTCTTCGGGCATGGGTCTCACCTTGCGTCAGCTCGAGGTCTTCCTCGCCGTCGCCGACACGCTGCACTTCGGCCGGGCCGCGGAACGGCTGCACATCTCGCAGCCGACGGTCAGCCAGGAGGTGGCCCGGCTCGAGCGGGCCGTCGGCGTCGAGCTGTTCGACCGCAGCCGCCGGTCGGTCGCGCTCACCGGGGCCGGCGCGGTGATGGCCGCGGAGAGCGGCCGGCTGCTCGGGCAGGCGGAGGCGCTGCTGGCCCGGGTGCGGCTGCACGAGGAGTCCCGGCTGCGGACGGCCCGGATCGTGGCCTCGCCGAGCGTGGTGAACCGGCTGCTCCCCGCCGTCGTCAGCCGGGCCGAGCTGGAACTGCCCGCCCTCACCACCGCCGAACTCGCCGTCGACACCGGGCAGGTCTCCGCCACCCTGGCCGCCGAACTGGCCGACATCGGCCTCGGCCGGTTCCTCGACGAGGCGCCCGGCTACCGTCTGGAGCGGCTCGCCGACGAGCCGGTGCGGGTCGCCCTCGGCCGGGACCATCCGCTGGTCGGCCGGGCCGCCCTGCACCTCGCCGAACTGGGCGACCTGCCGCTGCTGTCGTGGCCGCGCGAGCAGCACCCGCGCTACCACGACCACGTCCTCGGCCTCTGCGCGGAGCGCGGCGTCGACCCGCCGGTGCTGGTCAGCCCGCCACGGATCGTCGGGTCCCGGCTGTACCTGCTCGCCCGCAACCGCGCGTTCTCGCTGGTGCCCGGTTCGATGACCGGACACCTCACCGGGGACGTGACCACCGTCCGGCTGGAGGGCCGGGCCACCCTGCCGCTGGAGATGCAGTGGCGGGCGGACGACCGGCGCCCGCTGCTGGGCGCCCTGCGCGACCTGTTCCGGCAGGAGGCCGCGGCCCTGGCGGCGGACTGAGCCCCCGGAGCGGCGGAGGGCGGCACGGGCCGGCACCCGCCCACCGACCACCGCCCACCGACTCATTGACCACCGGCCGCCGCCCCGACCCATTGACGCTGCCATGCCAGCACCGGAAGGATGCCCGGATCACCCACCCGGCCCGCGGCGACGCCCGCCGGCCGCCCGACCCCGGGGATCCGCCTTGGCCGTCCGCCCCCTGCTCCGCCGCACCGCCGGCTTACTCGGCGCCGCCGTCCTGACGCTCGCCGGCACCCTCACCGCCGCCGGCCCCGCCCGCGCCGACTTCGGCACCGACTACCACGACCCCGTCACCGCCACGCAGCCGCTGACCCGCCCCGACACCCGTTCCTGCACCGTCGAGGTGATGCACGACCAGCCGTTCCGCAACGGCTACGGCAACCCGCCCGACACCCCGTACACCGCCACCCTGACCCCGCCCGCCGACTGCGCCGGCCCCTGGTCGGCCGTGGTCATGGACCTCCACGGGCAGGTCGCCGGGCGGCAGTTCGACCGGATCTTCAGCGTCCGCGTCGGCGGCGTCCAGGTGCTGCTCTCCTCCACCCCCGAACCGTCCAAGGACGGCATCGAGTGGAGCCTCGAACACGACGTCACCCGCTACGCCCCGCTGTTCACCGCGGGCCCGCAGCCCTTCTCCTTCGACCTCGCCAACGTCACCGACGCCACCTACACCGGCGTCTTCACGATCAGCGCGAGCCTCACCTTCTACACCGCCGACCGCCACCGGCCGGCCGCCCGCACCGCCGACCGGCTGCTCACCACCGGCCCGTTCGCGCTCACCCAGGCCGCCCCCACCGCCGGCCGCGACCTCACCTTCCCGCAGAACCTGGAGCGCCTCACCGCCGAGGTCTACACCCGCGGGGGCGGCGCCTGCGAGGAGTTCGCCTACGCCTCCGCCCCGGACGCCTTCGTCAGCGCCAACCCGGGCCTCGGCGCCTGTGGCAAGGGCCCGTTCCGCGAGCTGCGGCTGACCGTCGACGGGCGCACGGCCGGCGCCGTCTGGCCCTACCCGGTGATCTACACCGGCGGCTGGGACCCGCTGCTCTGGCGGCCCGTGCCCGGCGTCTTCGCCTTCGACCTGCCCGCCTACCGGCTCGACCTCACCCCCTACGTCGGCCTGCTCGTCGACGGCCGCCCGCACACCGTCGGCATCGGCGTGAACGCCGCCGAGGCGCAGAGCAACGACGTCTGGACCGGCCAGGTCAACCTGTTCGCCGACGTCGACCACGGCGCCGCCCGCACCACCGGACAGCTCACCGACCACCGGGTCGCCGCCGAGGCCACCGTCGGCACCGACCTCACCGACCACGGCGGCGGCAGCGGCGACTGGACCGTCACGGCCGGCCGCCACGACCTCGCCCGCGGCTGGGTCCAGACCTCCCACGGCCGGATCACCACCGAGGTCCGCGACGACCTCGCCTTCCGCTCCGCCCAGCAGCTGCGCGACGGCGGGAACGACATCACCCTGCACAACGGCACCTACCTCACCCGCACCACCACCAGCTGGGGCGGCGGCCCGCGCCGCACCACCACCGTGCACGAGGGCGAACCGCTGGACGTCGGCTACCGGACCACCCACGACGCCGCCGGCAACACCGACCAGCGGACCACCATGGACCTCGGCTACCACCGCGAGGCCACCACGGCCACCGGCGGGCACGTCACCGAGCGCTCCACCGTCGACCACACCCTGCGGCCCACCGCCCACCGCCACGACGGGGACACCACCGTCCGCACCGGGACCAGCACGGAGGACTACCGCAGCACCGGGCCCGGCGGGCCGTACCACCGCACCCTCGGCTTCGTCGACGGGTGGCCCGCGCCGTAGGACGCGCCCGACGGGCGCCCGGGAACGCACGATCCGCCCGAGTTGCGAAAAACGCCCGATTCCAGGCCGTCGACCCCTGGTGCACCCGGCGTGGGAGGCGCATGATGGGAGTGGACCTGCGAGGTAGCTGAAGGAGTTCGACCGCAGGAGGCAGTGGCGACAGATCGAGACGGATCAGGGTCTGCCGCTGGCACTACCTCGGTCGACGATCGAACTGCCGGCCGGAGGGCGTGACGCCCGGAGGCCACCCCCACCTCGCAGGTTCCACGCGTCCACGGGGCACCCCCTCGGCCCCGTGGACGCCCTGCGTCCGGGCCGTCCGACACCGGAGCGGGGCGGGGCGGGACGAGGGGATCCGCGACACCGTCCGCGCGTTCACGCCGATCCGCCGCGCCCCCGTGCCCCCCGTGTCCGCCGTGTCCGTGACCAGGCCGGACGGCGGGACGGCGGCTCCTCCGGGGGAGGCCGCGCTCCTCCTCGCGGTGGAGCCCGAGGCCGCCGACTCCCCTCCCCGGCGGGAGGTGCGGCCGCACCCCTTGCGACGAGAGTGGTGGCACCGAAACCGGTCCCCATCCGTCGAGAAGGACGAACCCGCCATGAACCGTCGCCCCGCCGTCACCGCGGCCGCCCTCTGCCTGCTGGCGACCGTCGCCGCCGCCGTTCCCGCCGCCGCGGACCCGACCGGTGCCGCCCCGGCCGGCCGGGGCGCCGCCGGGACGGCCCGGCTGCACGGCACCGGCGGAACCGTCCTCACCGCCGCGTTCGGCGACTTCGCGGGCGACCCGGTCCGCTTCGAACTGGACGCCCGGGCCGACGTCAACACCGACCCCCGGACCACCCGCGGGCACTTCCACGTCCGCCATGTGCACACCGACGGCCGGCTGGTGGCGGACTTCGAGGGGGACGTCACCTGCCTGGGCGTCGGCGGCCGGGAGGCCATCGCCACCGGCGTGATCACCAAGGGCGAGGCGCCGTGGTTCCCGGGCCTCACGCTGGTCGGCCAGAAGGTCGCCGTCTCGGTCGAGGACGACGGGCCCCGCGGGGACCGGCTCGGCTGGGTCTGGGGCGCCTTCGGCCTGCCGGTCGCGGACTGCCAGGGCACGGTACCTTTCATCCGCACCACCGGTGGCGACTTCACCGTGCGCGGCTGAGCCACCCCCGCCGGGGCCTCCCGTCGCCGCGCGGCGCCACCGCCCGCCCGAGCGCCCCGGAGGACCACCCGATGCCCGTCGACCGCCCGATCGAGCCCCGCCCCGCACCGGGCGCCGCCCCCGGGCCCACCGACCCGGGCGCGGGGGTCACCGACCTCACAGGGGAAGGCCGGTGACCCCCGCACCCGACCGCCCGCCCGTCGACTACGGCCGGCTCGCCGCCGTCGGACCGTACTTCGCGCTCGACACCCCCACCGCACCCGACCAGGGCCCGCCGCCGGGCTTCCGCCCGCTGGCCGACCTGTTCGGCACCGGCCCGGACGCTCCGCTGGCCGGGCGGATCCGGGTGGTGGCGCAGCGGCTGGGCACCGCCGAACCACGGGTCGCGGCGTCGATCCTGCACCTCGGGCTGGCCGCCCGGTTCTGGTCGGTGGGGCTCGGGTCGGCCGTGCTGCTGGGGACGGTCCCGACGCTGGAGCGGGCCTGGACGCGGATCCCGGACCAGGGGCCGATCGACCTCTGGACGCCGCCGGAGCCCGCACCCGCGACGCCCCCGCCAGCCGGCACGACCGGCACGCCCAGCACGCCCAGCACGCCGGACAGCCTCGCCGACCGGCTGCACCGGACCGTCCTGACGGACCGGCTGGAGCCGCTGGCCGCGGCGGTCCGGGCCGCCGTGCCGCTGTCCGCGGGGCTGTTGCTGGGCAACGCGGCGTCCGCACTGGCCGGCACCCTGCGGGTCCTGGACGCGCACGCCCCGGGCCGGGCCCGGGCGCTGGTCGCCGAACTGCTCGCCCGTCCGCCGCTGGCCGGGACGGGCACGCTGCGCACCGGGCCGCACGGCGCCGCCTTCCGTCGTTCGAGCTGCTGCCTGTACTACCGGGTGGGGCCGGGCGCCGGGGTCTGCGGCGACTGCTGCTTCACCCGGCCACCCGCACCGGCCCGGCGCGGCTGAGGCCCACCGGGCCCGGACGGCTCGCCCACGGCCCCGCGTCCGGCCTGTCCGGGGCCGGGCGCGGGGCCTTCGATCCCACCCGGCGCCGGTGCCCGCGGCCCGGGTGGAGCCTCTCGGCGGGCGGTCAGACCGCGACCGCCTCCGCCAGTTCCTCCTCGCTCTCGGCCGCCGTCCCGACCGGACGGCGCCCGCGCCGCTCGGACCACCCGGCGGCCGCCAGCACGGCCCCGCCCAGCACCAGCCAGACCGCCAGCGTCAGGACGTGCCCGCCGAGGCCCGCACCCCCGTCGAAGTAGAGGATGTCGCGGGCGCCCTCCAGGAAGCCGGCGCCGGTCCAGAACCCGTGCAGCGCACCGAAGAAGGCGTTCTGCAGCTCGGGCCGGTAGATGCCGCCGGAGGTGGTGAAGTTCAGCATCACGAACAGCACCATCAGGGCCAGCGTGGTCCACTTCTTCAGGAAGGTGTGCAGGCCGACGCCGATGGTCACCACGCCCGCCGAGTAGAGCCAGCCGAGCGCCCAGACCGCAGCCCGGTCGTGGTCGACCACGTGGAAGACCGGGCCCGCCGTGACGATCCCGATCACGCTCACCACCAGGGACACCGCGAGGCCGGTCAGCGCCCGGGTCCGCAGGTTCAGGCCGGCGCCGGCGGCGCCGATCGCCGCGACGCTGGCGTAGGAGCCGATGCTCAGCGCGACCAGCAGGAAGAACAGGCCCTGGCCGGTCGGGTCGCCCTCGGCCGGCGTGGTGAGGTCGGTGACGTGCAGCGGGACGCCCTGCCGGTCGGTGACCGTGCTGAACACGGCGGTGGCGGCGACCACCGAGGTCTCCGAGTTCCCCTTGGCGACGACCAGTTCGGGGCGGTGCGCGTCCGGGACGAAGGCGCCGACCAGGGTGCGGTCGCGCAGCTGCTGCTCGGCGGCGGCCCGGTCGGGCAGGGTACGGACGTCGAGGGCGTCGCCGGCCTCGGCCCGGACGGCCCGGGCCAGACCCTGCGCCTGCGCGTCGGTGCCGACCACGGCGACCGCGAGGTGGCGCGGCTCGGGCTGGTGGAAGGCGCCCTGGTAGGCGAGGGCCATCCCGAGGCACATCAGCAGCGGGGTGATCAGGTGCGTGGCGAGGTGCTTGAGCGCGTGCCCCGGGGTGGGCGGCGCGGCAGGGGTCTGGGGTGTGCTCATGGCGTGCTGGCCGCCCTCCGGTGGGGTCGATGCAGGACTCGCGGATGGCGGACACCACCAAATCAGGTGGTAAATGCAACCATCTACGGATGTAGCTTACAACTATCCGACGTCGACCGGAAGCCAGGCCACCCCCGCCACCCGGCTACCCCGCCACCCGGCCGGCCACCGGCCCACCGGCCGCACCCGCCGGCCGCGGCGTCAGCCCAGGTCGAACACCCCGTACGAGAACCCGTCCGCCCGCAGCTCCCCGTCCACCACCCGCACGCCCTGCACGTCCAGCGGCCGCGCCGGACCGTCCGCGAGCCGCACCGACCCCGGCTCCCGGCGCGGGTTGACCGCCACCAGGTACCGACCGGACCGGACGTACACCAGCGGGTACCCGGCGTGCCGGACCTCCACCCCGCCGGACGCGCCCAGGCCAGGGTGCGCCCGGCGCAGCGCGATCAACCGCCGGACGGTGTGCAGCAGCGAGGTCGGGTCGGCCCGCTGGGAGAGCACGTCCGGCCGCCGCGGGTCCGGGTCGACGGGCAGGTAGAGGCGCTCGGGCGGCGCGCTGGAGAAGCCCGCCGCCGGTCCGGGCCGCCACTGCATCGGCGTGCGCGAGCCGGCCCGGTTGTACCGCGGGCCGAGCACGCTGCCCTCCACGTCGGGCAGCCCGGGCAGGTAGCGCATGCCGATCTCGTCGCCGTAGTAGACGGCCGGCAGGGTGGGCCAGGTGAGCAGGAACGCGAAGGCCGCGGCGAGCTGCTCGGCGGTGCGCGGGCCGGTGGCCAGCCGGGAGAAGTCGTGGTTGGCGGTGGGCAGCGCGATGTAGCCGCCGCCCTCGGTCAGTTCGGCGGCGGAACGCCAGGCGTCCAGGAAGGTCTGCGGGGTGCCGCGCCCCTCGGCCTCGAAGTAGCAGGGGCCCTGCCGCCAGAACTCCTCGACCGTCCCGGCGCCGTTGTTCCACAGCGACCGCAGCGGCAGGCCGTGGTCGGCGCCCCCGAAGTGCAGGAAGAAGTCCGCGTGGAAGCCGGCCGCGACGGCCGTGGCCGGGTCGCCCCACTCGGCGAACAGGGCGGCCTGCGGGTGCGAGCGGTCGAGCCAGTCGCGGACGCCGGTCCACAGCTTGGCGGTCTCCACCAGGCCCGGGTCGTCCTTGACCAGCGAGTAGGCCATGTCCACCCGGAAGCCCGCGATGCCGAGGCCGAGCCAGTGCGCCATGATGCCGCGCAGCGCCGCCCGGTTGGCCCGCGGCCCGTCGGCGTCCACCGACTGGCGCCAGGGCTCGGCGGAACTCGTGCGCGCGTAGCCGAAGTTGAGTGCGGGTTGGCAGTCGAAGAAGTTCGGCCGGTACCAGCCGGTGCGACTGCCGGGCGAGGCGACGAAGCCGTCCACCCGCTGCTCGGACCAGATGTAGCGGTGGTCGGCCGGGTCCTCGGCGGAGGCCAGGAACCAGGGGTGGAGGTCGGAGGTGTGGCCGGCCACCAGGTCGAGCAGGATCCGGATGCCCCGGCGGCGGGCGGCCTCGACCAGCTCCACCAGGTCCTCGGTGCGGCCGTAGCGCGGGGCGGGGGTGAGGTAGTCGGTGACGTCGTAGCCGGCGTCGCGGAACGGCGAGGCGAAACAGGGGTTGAGCCACACGGTGTCGACGCCGAGCCAGGAGAGGTGTTCCAGGTGCTCGGTGATCCCGGCGAAGTCGCCGATGCCGTCGCCGTCGGAGTCGGCGAAGGTCTGCGGGTAGATCTGGTAGAGGACGGCGTCGGCGAGCCAGTCGGGGCCGGGGCGGGTCGAGGTCATGAACTGGGTCCTCCTACCTGGTCCGGGGCCGGGGCCGGATCCGGGGGCCGGGTCCGACGGGCCGGGGCTGGAGCTGGGGCCCACCGATTCTCGTCCAAACCCGGCCGTCCCGACAGCCCGCCGCCCCGACGGCCGGCCGGGCAACCCCTGACCGACGCCCGTCGGCCCGCCGCCGCCCGACCGCACGCCGCCCCGCCGCCTACCCCGCGCCGCCGGCCCGCCGCCTACCCCACGCCGGCCGCCCCGCCGCCTACCGCACGCCGTCGCCCCGGCCGGCGCCCTGCGCGCACGCCTCGGTGAACGCCCGGGCCCGCCGGGTGATCCCCGACCAGTCCCCGGCCTCGACCGCGTCCGGCGGCACCACGTCCGTCCCCGCGCAGACCGCGAGCGCCCCCTGCGCCAGGAAGTCCGCGGCGTTGCCCGCGTTGACCCCGCCGGAGGCGACCAGCCGGACGTCCGGATAGGGCCCGCGCAGGTCCTTGAAGTAGCCGGGGCCGAAGGCCCGGGCCGGGAAGATCTTGACGGCGGCGGCGCCGAGGTCCACGGCCCGGGCGACCTCGGTCGGGGTGAGCGCCCCCATCACCAGGGGCACTCCGGCCTCCTGCGCGGCCCGGGCGACCTCGGGCCGGCAGCCGGGCGTCACCAGGAAGGACGCCCCGGCGTCGACGCCGCGGACGGCCTGCTCGGCCGTCAGCACGGTGCCGACGCCGACCCGGTGGCCGGCCCGGGCGGCCCGCCGCAGGTGGTCCACCACGTCCGTCGTGGTGTAGGTGAACTCGGTCCAGCCGATGCCGCCCTCGGCGAGGGCGGCGCAGAGCGCGGCGGCGTCCGGGATGCGGTGGGCGCGGACCACCGCGATCACCTGGTTTTCCTCGTGCAGGGCGGAGAGGGAGGTCATCTGGCCTGGGTTCCTCGGTCGGTGCGGCGCAGGGCGCGTCCGGGCCTGGCGCCCGTGGTGCGGCCCTGCCGGACGACGGCGGTGCCGTTGACGTACACGTGCTCGACGCCCTCGGCTGGGCGCCGGGGGTGCTCGAAGGTGGCGGCGTCCCGGATCCTCGCCGGGTCGAGGAGCACCAGGTCCGCGTGGTGGCCGGGGGCGATCCGCCCGCGCCGGTGCAGGCCCAGCCGGGCGGCCGGGCGGCCGGTCATCCTGGCGACGGTCTCCTCCAGCGTCAGGACGCCCAGCTCCCGGCCGTAGTGGCCGAGGTAGCGGGGGAAGGTTCCCCAGGCCCGCGGGTGCGGCCGGGCACCGACCAGCAGTCCGTCGCTGCCGACGGTGTGCACCCGGTGGCGCATGATCGCCCGGACGTTCTCCTCGTGCCCGACGTGCTGGAGGATCGTGGTGGCCAGGTCGTCGCGGCGCAGCAGGTCGAGGAAGACCTCGGTGCCGCCGCGCCGCTGCTCGGCGGCGAGTTCGGCGACGGTCCGGCCGACGCTGTCCGCGAGTGCGGGCGAGCGCACGCCGGAGATCTGGATGGTCGCCCAGTCGGTGACGACGCCGTGGCAGCCGTCGCTGCCCTTCTCCTCCACCTCGTACCGGATCCGTTCGCGGACCACCGGGTCGGCGAGCCGGTCCAGGGTCGCCTCCGGGCCGCCCTCGGTGGCCCAACCGGGCAGCAGGGCGGCCAGGGTGGTGGATCCGGGCAGGTACGGGTAGCTGTCCAGGGTGAGGTCGACGCCGTCGGCGAGGGCCTGGTCGACGAGGGCCAGCAGGTCGCCGGCCCGGCCCCGGTTGACGTCGAAGTTCATCGTGGCGTGGGTCAGGTGGAGGCCGCAGCCGGTCCGCCGGGAGATCTCCACCATCTCCGCGTACCCCTCCAACGCGCCCGCACCGTAGGAGCGTTGGTGGGGTGCGTGGAAGCCCCCGTAGGCCGCGACCACCAGGCACAGTTCGACCAGCTCGGCGGTGTCCGCGTAGCTGCCGGGGGTGTAGCTGAGACCGCTGGACATGCCGACCGCGCCGTCGAGCAGCCCCTGCGCCAGGTGCTGGCGCATCCGGTCGAGTTCGGCCGGGGTCGGCGGCCGGTCGGCCCAGCCCATGGCGAGGGCCCTCAGCGTGCCGTGCGGGACGAGGTAGCAGGCGTTGACGGCCGGGCCGGTGCGGTCGAGCCGGTCCAGGTAGTCCGCGACGCCGCGCCAGTCCCAGTCGAGGTCCGCCGGATCGCCGTTCCAGCCGGCGAGCTGGCGGCGCAGCAGCGGCAGGGTGGTGTCGTCCACCGGGGCGTAGGACAGGCCGTCCTGGCCGAGGACCTCGCAGGTGACGCCCTGGGTGACCTTGGCCGGGTGCTCGGGTTCGAGCAGCAGGGCGAGGTCGGAGTGGGCGTGCATGTCGATGAATCCGGGGGCGAGGACGAGCCCGTCGGCGTCCACCACCGCGGGGGCGCCGAGGCCGTGGCCGATCTCGGTGATCAGGCCGTCGGCGATCCGCACGTCCGCCCGGTAGCGGTCGGCCCCGGTGCCGTCGACGACGGTCGCGCCCCGGAACACGACCGCCCCGGGCGCCGGTCTGCCGCCGGCCATCAGAAGAACGTCCTGACCAGGCCGGTGACCTTCGGCTCGGCGGCGTCGGCGGAGTCCAGCACCGGGATCGCCGTCCACCGGTCGAAGGCGGTGCACGGGTGCGAGACGCCGAGCCGCAGCACCGCGCCGACCGGAGCGAGGTCGCCCGCGTCGCGCAGGAAGGCGTGCTGGTCGTTGAGCGCGGTGATCCGGGCCGCCGTCCCGGTCAACCGGGCCCCGCCGCGGACGAGTTGCGGCTCCGGCAGGCCTTCGTCGAAGGGCAGGTCGCGCTTTCCGGCGTCCAGCAGGGCCAGCTGCGGCTCGGGCCGGGAGACCACCCGGGCCCAGCCGTGCAGCGCGCCGCGGAAGGGCGTCGCGCCGGCGCCCCGGACCAGCGGAGAGATACCCCGGTAGAACCCGTCGTCGTGCGCGACGTAGGCGCCGGAGCGCAGCACCACCATGGCGTCCGGCAGTGCCGTCAGCTCCTCGACGACCAGGTCGAAGTAGGCGCTGCCACCCGCCGAGACCACGGGTCGGGCGTCGTCGGGGTAGGCGCGGGCGAGCCGGCCGTGCAGCTCGGCGAGGGCCCGGAGGTAGCCGCGGACGGTGGCCAGCGCGTCGGCGGTCGCGTCGTGGGCGAGGGCGCCCTCGTAGCCGCCGACGCCGGCGAGGCGCAGGGTGGGGGCGCGCAGCACGGCGGCGGCGATCTCGACGGCCGCGTCCACGCCGCGGGCACCGGTCCGCCCGCCGGGGCCGCCGAGTTCGACGAGGACCTCGACCGGCCGGTCGGCCCCGGCGGCGCGCATGGCCTCGTCCATCAGCCGCACGCTCTCGGTGGAGTCCACCCAGGAGACGAGGGCGAAGGCCGGGTCGGCGGCCTGTTCGGCGGCGAGCCAGGCGAGTCCGGCCGGGTCGATCAGGGTGTTGGCGAGCAGGATCCGCTCGACGCCGAAGGCCCGGGCGACGCGCACCTGCGGCAGGTTGGCGAGGGTGATGCCGTGGCTGCCGGCGGCGAGCTGCGCCTGCCAGAGCGCGGGCGCCATGGTGGTCTTGCCGTGCGGGGTGAGTGCGACCCCGGCCTCGGCGCACCAGCGGGCCATGGTGCGGATGTTGTGGTCGAGCGCGGCGCCGTCCAGGGTGAGCAGCGGGGTGCCGAGCCCGTCGAGGGTCGGTCCGGTGGCCAACCAGTCCCGGACGCTCCGCGCGCCGGCGGCGTCTCCGGGGTACCGGGCGGGGGGAGAGTCCGACGGGGCGGCCTTGAACCGCCAGTCGAGCGTCTCGTCGGCGAGGGCCGCCACCGCGGCGTCGTCGATGCCCGGCCCGGTGCCGGGGCTTGCGAACGTCTGCTCCACCGTCTTCCTCCATCTGCCATGTTGCAACATGTGCAATGAGGGTTGCACATGCTGGCATCACGGTTCTAGCATCGGCGCCGGATCACGGTCAACGGAACGGCCGCCGCAGACGAGGAGCCCAGCTGATGCCGCGACAGGACACCCCGGGCCCGAGCCGCCCCGGGCCTCCCCCGACGGCCGTCTGCGTGGGCGAGTCGATGGCCGTCCTGCTCCCGGACCGCCCGGGCCCGCTGGAGGCGGTGGACACCTTCCGGCTGTCGGTCGGCGGAGCGGAGTCCAACGTGGCCGGCGCGCTGGCCGCGCTCGGCGTTCCGACCGCCTGGATCAGCCGGGTCGGTGACGACGGCTTCGGGCGGCGGCTGCTCGCCGAGGTCGCCGCCCGCGGCGTGGACGTCTCGGCGGTCGCCGTGGACCCGGCCCGCCCGACCGGCCTCTACCTCAAGGAGGTCGGTGGCGACAGCGGCCACCGCCACGACCTCGGGCCCGGCCGCAGCCGGCTGCACTACCACCGGCGCGGCTCAGCGGCCGCGGCGCTCTCGCCCGCCCTGCTCACCGACCCGGCGGCCGCGCGCCTGCTGTCGGGTGCCCGGCTGCTGCACCTGTCCGGCATCACCGCCGCGCTCTCCGACGACTGCCTGGCCCTGCTGCGCGCCCTGCTCGCCGCCCCGCGCCCGGGCCGGCTGATCAGCTTCGACCTCAACTGGCGCCCCGCGCTCTGGCACGGCCGCGACCCGGCCGTCCTGCCACCGCTGCTGGACGCCGCCGACCTGCTGCTGCTCGGCGCCGACGAGGCGGAGGCCGCCTTCGGCACCGGGGACCCGTCCGCGCTGCGCCGGCGCTTCCCCTCCCCCGCCACGGTCGTGGTCAAGGACGCGGCCCGCGTCGTCACCGCCCTGGAGCGGGACGGCACGGCGGTGGCCGAGCCGGCGCTGGCCGTCGAGGTGGTCGAGGCCACCGGCGCGGGCGACGCGTTCGCCGCGGGCTACCTGGCCGGCACCGTCCGCGGCCTGGACCAGCGCCGTCGGCTGCGACTCGGCCACCTGAGCGCCGCCTGCGCGCTGACGGCCCACGGCGACCAGGCCGAGCTGCCGCCCGCCGCCGTGGTGGCGGCGCTGCTCGACGCCTCGCCCGCCGACTGGGCGGCCACCCGGGTGTGCGCACGGGGCATCTCCGGCCCGGCCGTCCCCGCGGGCCCGGCCCGCGCGGCCCGGTGGGCACGGGCAGAATGAGCAGCGATCCCGGCCCCCGCCGCAGCCCCGGCCGGCGCCGCGCTCCCGGCGCGTCCCGCGTTCCCGGCGCGTGCGGCGCGTGCGGCGCGTGCGGCGTCCGCGACGCGCTCGGCGCCCCCGGCCCGCGCCGCGATCCCAGCCCGAGCCCTCCGAGCGGAGCACGATGAGCCAGACCGTCACCCGCGCCCTGCGCATCCTCGCCGAACTGGGCGAGGGCGAGCGCTCCCTCGACCAGCTGGCCGAGGTGCTCGGCGTCCACAAGACGACCGTGCTGCGACTACTCCAGAGCCTGGAGGAGGAACGGTTCGTCTACCGCGACGCGGGCTACCGCTACCACCTGGGCGCCGGCCTGTTCGCGCTCTCCGGCCTGGCGCTGGAGCAGCGCGGCGTGCGCCGGATCGCCGCCCCGCACCTGGCCGAGCTGAACGCCGCCACCGGCCAGACCGTGCACCTGGCCGCGTACGAGGGCGGCGAGGTGGTCTACATCGACAAGTTCGACTCCCGGCACCCCGTCAGGATGTACTCCCGGATCGGCCTGCGCGCCGCCCTGCACAGCGCCGCCGTCTCCAAGGTGCTGCTCGCCGACCTGCCGCTGCCGGAGCGCCGCCGGGTGGTCGCCGGGATCGACTTCACCCCGCACACCGCCCGCACCCTCACCACGCCCGAGGAGCTGCTCGCCGAGCTGGAGCGGGTGGCCGCCCAGGGCTGGGCGCAGGACCACGCCGAACACGAGGCGTTCATCAACTGCGTGGCGGCGCCGATCCGGGACGTCACCGGCCGGGTCGTCGCCGCCGCGTCCATCTCCGTCCCGGACGTCGTGCTGCCCTACGAGCAGGTGCTGGACCTCCTCCCGCAGCTGCTCGCCACCGCCCGCGCCGTCTCGGCCGACTGCGGCCGCCCGGACCGTACCTGACCGACCGCCAGAACACGAGGAAGCCGATGACCGACAAGACCGAGATCCGCACCGACGGCGCCCCCGCGCCCGCCTGGACGTTCTCCCAGGGCGTCCGCAAGGGCCCGATCCTCCAGGTCTCCGGGCAGGGCCCGCAGGATCCGGCGACCGGCGAGTACCTGTACCGCGGCGACGTGCGGGCCCAGACCCGGCGCACGCTGGAGAACGTCAAGGCGATCGTCGAGGCCGGTGGCGCGACCATCGAGGACGTGGTGATGTTCCGGGTCTACCTCACGCAGCGGGCCGACTTCCCGCTGATGAACGAGGTCTACGCGGAGTTCATCGAGGAGAACGTGAAGCCCGGCGGGGTGAAGCCCTGCCGGACGACGGTCTTCGTCGAGCTGCCGCAGGAGCCGATGCTGGTCGAGATCGACGCCCAGGCCGTGATCGGCTGAGCGCCGCCGCCCGGACGGAAGGGCCCGGACGCCCCGCGCGTCCGGGCCCTTCCGCGCACCGCTCGGACGGCGCAGAAGGGGCGGCACTTGCCACACCCTCCCACGGTGATTAGGTTAGGCTCACCTAACCAACTGGAGGTCCGTCATGAGTCTGCCCACCGACGACGCCCCGGTGCCCGAGCCCACCACCGCCGAACGGGTCCACAGCCTCCTCGCCGCGACCTCCTCGCTCACCGTCCGCGCCCTCGGCGAGCACCACGACCTGGACACCCCGGTCTCCGTCCACGGCTCCCGGCTGCGCCTGCGCGCCCCGCTCGGCTCCCCGCTCTCCACCGCCGCCGCGCGCGAGACCGACGGCCTCGCGGTCGTGCTCGACGTCACCGATGTCTCCCCCGTCGCCGTCCGCGACCGGATCCGCGCCCGCCTCACCCTGGCCGGCCGGCTGCACCTGGCCCACCTCGCCGACGACGGCATCAGCGTCCACCTGCGTGTGGACGTCGCCCACGCCGTCCTGTCCACCCCGTACGGCACCGGCGCCCTCACCGCCGCCGACCTCGCCCACGCCGCGCCCGACCCGCTGGCCCGGTACGAGGCCGCACTGCTCACCCACCTCGCCGACGACCACGCGGACGCCGTCGCCGTCCTCACCCGGCTGCTCGACCCGGCGCTGCTCGCCGGGCGGCCGGACGTCCGGCCGCTCGCCCTGGACCGGCACGGCCTGGTGCTGCGCCTGGACCACCCGCACGGCCACCGCGACGTCCGCCTGGTCTTCCCCGAACCCGTCGCCGACACCGAGGAGTTCGGCCAGCGGGTGCACGAGCTGCTGAACGCCGCGGAGCAGGGCCTGCCCGTCCACCGGCTCTGAACCCGCAGCCCGGCGAACGGCACCCGGCGAACGGCACCCGACAGGCGGCAGGCGGCGGACGCCCCCGGGGCCGACGTCACACCCCCGGCGCGTCCGCCCGTTGCGCGCGCCGGCGCCGGAAGCGGAGACGCACCGGGAACGTCCCCGGGAACGGCGGCGGAAACGGCAGCGGCCGGCCCGGCTCGCGAGGGAGGTCTCGCGAGCCGGGCCGGCCTGGGCGTGTCCCGCGCCCATGTCCGCCGTTGCGGCGATCACCCGGTCGAGCGGTCACCCGACATGACCATCCCGGAGGATCGTTTCGCCCCGCATCAGCGGTAGTCCCGAAAGGCCCGTCCGGCGGGACCGGGCCCTCGACCCGTCAGGGTCAGAGAGCGACGCCGTGCGCCCGCAGGTAGGCGACCGGGTCGATGTCCGAGCCGTACTCGGAGCCGGTGCGGATCTCGAAGTGCAGGTGCGGGCCGGTCACGTTGCCGGTCGCACCGGAGAGGCCGATCTGCTGGCCGACGGTGACGGTCTGACCGATCGACACGCCGATCGAGGAGAGGTGCGCGTACTCGGCGTAGTGGCCGTCGGCGAGCTTGATCTCGACCTCGTTGCCGTAGGCGCCACCGTTGCCGGCCTTCACCACGACGCCGTTGGCGACGGCGCGCAGCGGGGTGCCGGTGGAGGCGACGAAGTCCTGGCCGGTGTGGTGGCCGGAGGCCCACATCGAACCGGCCACGCCGTAGGCGGTGCCCAGCTTCGGGTTGGCCAGCGGGGCGACGAAGCCCGAGGTGCTGGCGGCGGCCGGGGCGGCGGTGACGGCGGCGGCCGGCTTCGGGGCGGCGGTCTGCACCTGGGTCTGGACCGGGGCGGACGGCTTGGCGGCCTCGGTCTTGGCCTGCACCTGGGCCTTCGGCTTGGCCGGGGCGGCGGGCTTGGCCGGGGCGGCCGGGGCGGCGGGCTTCGCCGGGGCGGCGTCCGCGGACGGCGCGGCGTGGCCGGCGATCGAGAGGTGCTGACCCGGGAAGATCAGGTTCGGGTTGCCGCCGACGACCGAGCGGTTGTGCTCGTACAGCGCCTGCCAGCCACCGTCGACGTGCTTGGCGTCGGCGATCTTCGACAGGGTGTCACCGCTGACGACGCGGTAGCTCTCGGCCTGGGCCGGGGCGGTGACGGGAGCGGCGGCCGGGGCGGCCGGCTTGGCGTCGACGCTGGTGGCGCCGGTCCAGGTGGAGCTCTGCGCGGCCGGGGCGGCCGGGGCGGTGTGCGCCTGGGCGCTCACGGCGGCCACGAGCGGAAAGGCGAAGGAGACCCCGGTGACCGCGGTGGCGATGCCGATGCGGGCGGCGCGGGGCAGGGCGATACGACGAGCCTGAGCAGGCATGGAAGTTTCCTCTCCGACGCCTGCGAGGTGAGCTGTCGGGTTCGGGCTGGAGTTGCCCGGCCGCATGCGCGGCTTCACCCCAAGCCGGCCCTGGGATCCGGTACGCGAAGCGCGTGCCGATCCCGGTCCGGCGACTTACCTGTGGGTCCCCCGCTCCTGCCGTACAGAGTTCAGTTCGAACCACCGGGCAGCGGCAGGATTCGGCGTTCCACCCGGCGGATCCGTCCGGACTGGCCGGGCGGTCGCTGAACTAAAACCCATCCGTCCGGGTGAAGCAATGTCGATCTCTTGAACGGACAACCATCCCCGCCGAGGCCGTGACACTCCGAATGATCGGCTGCACCGTGCGTGCACAATCCATTCACCCGGCGCCACTGATCCACGACGCTGCGCCGATCCCGCCACCGCTGCGCGACCGTTCGCTCACGCACCGCACACCGTCGACACACCCCCCGGTGACCCTTGTCACGCGGGCCCCGCGGGGCGCAGGATCGGGCCGTGGCCACCTCCGCGGCCGGCACCCTGCGCCTGGGCACCGCGCAGGGACGCTGGGTACTCCTGGCAACCGTGCTCGGCTCCAGCATGGCGATGCTCGACGGCACCGTGGTGAACGTCGCGCTGCCCCGGATCGGCACCGACCTCGGTGCCTCCCTCGCCTCCCTGCAATGGACCCTGAACGCCTATCTGCTGACGCTCGCCGGGCTGATCCTGCTCGGCGGCGCGCTCGGCGACCGGTACGGCCGGCGCCGGGTGTTCCTGATCGGGGTGGTCTGGTTCGCCGCCGCCTCGGCGGCCTGCGCCGCCGCCCCCACCATCCAGGTGCTGGTCGCGGCCCGCGCCGTGCAGGGCATCGGCGGCGCGCTGCTCACCCCCGGTTCGCTCGCCATGCTGCAGGCCGTCTTCCACCCGGAGGACCGCTCGGCGGCGGTCGGCCTGTGGTCGGGGCTCGGCGGCGTGTCGGCGGCGGTCGGCCCGTTCCTCGGCGGCTGGCTGGTGGACGGCCCCGGCTGGCGGTGGATCTTCCTGCTCAACCTGCCGCTGGCGGCCGCCGTCGTCGCGGTCGGCGCCCGGCACGTCCCGGAGAGCCGGGACGAGAGCGCCACCGGTCGCTTCGACGTCCTCGGTGCGCTGCTCGCCGCGCTCGCCCTCGGTGCGCTCACCTACGCGTTGACCGCCGCCGGGGAGGGCCTCTCCCCCGCGGTCTGGTTCGCCGGAGCGGTCGGGCTGGTGCTCGGCGCGGCCTTCCTCACGGTCGAACGCCGCGCCGCCGAGCCGATGCTGCCGCTCGGCCTCTTCTCCTCCCGGCTGTTCACCGCCGTGAACCTGGTCACCCTGTGCGTCTACGCGGCGTTCAGCGGGGTGTTCTTCCTGCTGGTCGTGCAGCTGCAGATCGTCTCGGGCTTCTCCCCGCTGGTCTCCGGCCTCGCCCTGGTCCCGATCACCGTGCTGATGCTCACGTTCTCGGCGCGCGCCGGGCGGCTGGGCAAGCGGATCGGCCCGCGGATCCCGCTGACCGTCGGGCCGCTGCTGTGCGCCGCCGGGGTGCTGCTGATGCTGCGCATCGGCGCCGGCTCCACCTACTGGGCCGACGTGCTGCCGGCCGTGACGGTGATGGGCTGCGGGATGACCCTGCTGGTGGCGCCGCTGACCGCGACGGTGCTGGCCGCGGTCGAGGTGCGGCACGCGGGCATCGCCAGCGGCGTCAACAACGCCGCCGCCCGCGCGGCCGGTCTGCTCGCGGTCGCCGCCCTGCCGGCGCTCGCCGGGCTCAGCGGCGACGCCTACCGGGTGCCGTCCGCGGTGGACTCCGCCTTCCACACCGCGATGCTGATCTGTGCCGGTCTGCTCTGCGCCGGCGGGCTGACCGCCCTCGCCACCGTCCGCGGAAACGTGCTCGCGCCGGAGGACCACCCCGTCGCCGAGCCGGACTGCGCGTGGACCTGCGGCACCACCCCGCCGCTCGACCCGGGCCACGTGCACACGGACGAGGGCCCCGCCACCGGAACGGCGGCGGGGCCCTCGTCGGGCTGAGGCGACGTCAGAGGATGTCGCCCGGCGCGTACTTGGCGGCCTCCGGGTAGGCGGCGGCGACGGCCTCCACCTGGCGGACGACCTCGGCGACCTGGGCACCGGCCGCACCGGTGAAGGAGAGCCGGTCGGCCAGCAGGGCGTCCAGCGCGGCCCGGTCCAGCGGGATCCGCTCGTCGGCGGCCAGGCGGTCCAGCAGCTCGTTCTCCCGGGCGCCGGCACGCATCGCCAGCGCGGAGGCGACGGCGTGCTCCTTGATGACCTCGTGCCCGGTCTCCCGGCCGACGCCCGCCCGCACCGCACCCATCAGCACCTTGGTGGTGGCGAGGAACGGCAGGTAGCGGTCCAGCTCGGTCTCGATCACGGCGGGGAAGGCGCCGAACTCGTCGAGGACGGTCAGGAAGGTCTCCAGCAGGCCGTCGAAGGCGAAGAACGCGTCCGGCAGCGCGACCCGGCGCACCACGGAGCAGGAGACGTCGCCCTCGTTCCACTGGTCGCCGGCCAGCTCGCCGGTCATCGAGGCGTAGCCGCGCAGGATGACCGCGAGGCCGTTGACCCGCTCGCAGGAACGGGTGTTCATCTTGTGCGGCATCGCCGAGGAGCCGACCTGGCCCTCCTTGAAGCCCTCCGTGACCAGCTCGTGGCCGGCCATCAGACGGATGGTCTTGGCCAGGCTGGACGGCGCGGCGGCCAGCTGGACGAGGGCGGTGAGCACCTCGAAGTCCAGCGAGCGCGGGTAGACCTGGCCGACGCTGGTCAGCACGTTCTCGAAGCCGAGGTGGCCGGCGACCCGCTGCTCCAGCTCGGCCAGCTTCGCGGTGTCGCCGCCGAGCAGGTCCAGCATGTCCTGGGCGGTGCCGACCGGGCCCTTGATCCCGCGCAGCGGGTAGCGGGCGATCAGCTCCTCCAGGCGGCGGAAGGCGACCAGCAGCTCGTCGGCGATCGAGGCGAAGCGCTTGCCCAGAGTGGTGGCCTGCGCGGCCACGTTGTGCGAGCGGCCGGCCATGACCAGCTCGGAGTGCTCGGCGGCCAGGCGGGCCAGCCGGACCAGCACGGCCACCGTGCGGTCGCGCACGTGCTCCAGCGACTGGCGGACCTGCAGCTGCTCGACGTTCTCGGTCAGGTCCCGGGACGTCATGCCCTTGTGGATCTGCTCGTGGCCGGCGAGCTCGCTGAACTCCTCGATCCGGGCCTTCACGTCGTGGCGGGTGATCCGCTCACGGGCGGCGATCGAGCCGAGGTCGACCTGGTCGATCACCCGCTCGTAGTCGGCGACGGCGTTCGCCGGCACCTCGACACCGAGGTCCTGCTGGGCCTTCAGGACGGCGAGCCACAGGTGGCGCTCGAGGACCACCTTGTGCTCGGGGGACCACAGCTGGGCCAGGGTCGCCGAGGCGTACCGGGAGGCCAGGACATTGGGGATCTGGGGCTTCGCGCTCACGCTTCGCAAGCCTAACAGCCGAGGTCAGCCGGAACGCCGCCGGATCCGCGGCCGCGCCCCACCCGCCCGCGGCGCCCGAGCCTCAGTGCCCGGGTCACGACGCCCGGGCCTCATGCCCGGGCCGCTACGCCCGGGCTGCGGCGTCCTAGGCCCCGGTGCCCGCCCGCCCGGCCAGCACCGGCAGGACCTGCCCGCAGATCGAGTGCAGCGCGATCCGCTGCTCGTCGGTCATCGCCTCGAAGGCCTGGTGGGTGCGGGCCATCTCGCCGCGGATCCGGGTGAGGATCTCCCGGCCCTCGTCCGTGATCACGACGATCTTCACCCGGCGGTCACCGGCCGCCGCCTCGCGGTGGGCGAGGCCCAGCGACTCCAGCCGGTCCACGATCCCGGTGACGTTCGACGCGTCGCAGCCCAGCCGACCGGCCAGCGCCCGCATCGGCACCGGCTCCTGCACCGAGCCCAGCGCCTTGGCCTGGGACGAGGAGAGCCCGTGCCGGGCGGCGGCGGCCGCGAAGTCCTGGAAGTACGCCGCGCCGACGGCGGCCAGCGCCTCCATCAACTCGGCGTTGGTCGGTACGGTCGTCGTCGCTGTCGAACCCATGGGACCAGCGTACGGCGGAGTGCTTCACCAACTCAAGCTTTGACCACGGCAACCGTCACCGGGGAGGCGGAACCGTCACCGCGGAGGACCGGGAGGACCGCGGAAGGCCGCGGACGACCGGGGAGGGCGGAGGACCGGACCTCAGAGGACCAGCTGGTCGAAGAGCCGCCGCAGCTCCGCCTCCGGGTCCGCGGTCAGCCCGGTGTGCACCGGCCCCGGCTGGACGACCGCGCTGCGCGGCGCGGTCAGCCAGCGGAACCGCTGCCCGGGGCTGTCCCCCTCCGCCGGACCGGCCTGCGGGCCGCCCGCACACACCGCCTCGATGCCGTGCAGCGCCCGCCGCACGCCCTGCACGTCCGCCACCGGGTCCAGCGCCAGCAGCCGGGCCTGGTCCAGGTGCGTGCGCGCGGCGAGGTGGGCGTTCTGCCGGCAGTACAGCAGCACCCCCACGTTGACGCACTCGCCGCGCTCGACCCGCGGCACCGCCCGGATCACGGCGTACTCGTAGTCGTGCAGCTCCACGGCCGCCGACGGCACGGACGTCCTCGGCTCGGTCATGCGGGCACCTCCGGCAGCCAGTCGCGCGGACCGGCCAGGCGCCCGGTCAGCTGGTCGCGGTACGCGGCGCGCACCGCCTCGGGTGAGTCGAAGCCCGGTTCGTCCAGCAGCCAGACGTCCGGGATCTGCGCCACCGCCCCCTCGACCGCCGCCTCGGCGAGCGGGGCGAGCACCTCGTCGGCGGCCGCCAGGTCCGGCCGGGCGCGCAGCAGCGCGTGGTCGGAGGCGTCGTACGGGCGGCGCACCCAGGCCGCCGCCCCGGACCACGCGTGGTGGAAGATCAGGCTCGCGCCGTGGTCGATCAGCCGCAGCCCGCCGGTCGCCACCAGCAGGTTCGGATTGCGCCAGGAGCGGTCGACGTTGCCGATCAGCGCGTCGAACCAGATCACCCGGCCGGCCAGCTCCGGGTCCACCTCGAAGCAGAGCGGGTCGAAGTTGAGCGCGCCGCTCACGAAGGCCATGCCGAGGTTGGTGCCGCCGCTGGCGCGCATCTGGTCCTGGACCTGCTGGTCGGGCTCGCTGCGGGCGAGCACCGGGTCCAGGTCGATCGTCACCAGCTCCGGCACCGGCAGCCCGAGCCGCCGGCCCAGCTCACCGGCCAGCACCTCCGCGACCAGGGCCTTGCGCCCCTGCGCGGCGCCGACCCATTTCAGCGCGTACAGCCGCCGGTCGTCGGCCTCGACCAGGCCCGGCATCGAGCCGCCTTCTCGCAGTGGCGTCACGTAGCGGATCGCCGTCACCTCGGGGAGCACGCCCGACAGCCTAGCGGTGCCTCCCGCCCCCGCCGCTCCGCGCCGTCGGCCCGCACCACCGGCCCGTCACCCTGCTCCCCGCACCCCCACCGGCCCCTCACCCCCCATCAGCCCCGCCCCGGTGGCAGGCCCTGCTGCGCCGTGCGAGTGTGGCGGACAGTAATGGGGACCTTCGCGGTCACGACCCGCACGGCAAAGGGATGAGCGATGGAACGACCTCGGATCCTGATCGTGGGCGGTGGCTTCGCCGGCCTGGAGTGCGCTCGCCGACTCGAACGCAAGCTCTCGCCGGCCGAGGCCGAGATCTCGCTGGTCACTCCGTTCAGCTACCAGCTCTACCTGCCCCTGCTGCCGCACGTCGCGGCGGGCGTGCTGACCCCCCAGTCCGTGGCGGTGTCGCTGCGCCGGTCGCTGCGCCGCACCCACATCGTCCCCGGCGGCGCCATCGGCGTGGACCCGGCCGCCAAGGTGTGCGTGGTCCGCAAGATCACCGACGAGGTGGTGGCGCAGAAGTACGACTACCTGGTGCTCGCCCCCGGCAGCGTCACCCGCACCTTCGACATCCCGGGCCTCACGGACTACGCCCGCGGCATGAAGACGCTCGCCGAGGCCGCCTACGTGCGCGACCACGTGATCGCCCAACTCGACCTCGCCTCGGCCACCCTGGACCAGCGGGAGCGCGAGTCCCGGCTGCAGTTCGTGGTCGTCGGCGGCGGCTACGCCGGCACCGAGACGGCGGCCTGCCTGCAGCGCCTGACCACGGCCGCCGCCCGCCGCTACCCCCGGCTGGACGCCCGGCAGATCAAGTGGCACCTGATCGACATCGCCCCGAAGCTGATGCCGGAGCTGGGCGACGCGCTGGGCACGGCCGCGCTGGAGGTGCTGCGCGAGCGCGGCATCGAGGTCTCGCTGGGCGTCTCGGTGGCCGAAGTGGGCGCCGAGTCGGTCAAGTTCACCGACGGCCGGGTGCTCCCCTGCCGCACGCTGATCTGGACGGCCGGGGTCGCCGCGAGCCCGCTGATCGGCACGCTGGACGCGGAGACGGTCCGCGGCCGACTGGCGGTGACGGCGGAGCTGCGGGTGCCGCAGTTCGAGGGCGTGTTCGCGCTGGGCGACGCGGCCGCGGTGCCTGACCTCGCCAAGGGTGACGGCGCGGTCTGCCCGCCGACCGCCCAGCACTCCGCCCGGCAGGGGCGCGCGGTGGCCGCCAACGTGATCGCCGCGCTCCGCAACCAGCCCCTGGAGCCTTACTACCACAAGGACTTGGGCCTGGTGGTCGACCTCGGCGGCAAGGACGCGGTGTCCAAGCCGGTCGGCGTGGAGCTGCGCGGGGTGCCGGCGCAGCTGGTGGCCCGCGGCTACCACCTGATGGCGATGCGCACCAACGTCGCCAAGTTCCGGGTCGGCGCGAACTGGCTGCTCAACGCGACCGCGGGGGACGACTTCGTCCGCACCGGCTTCCTCGCCCGGCAGCCGGCCCGGCTGCAGGACTTCGAGTACACCGACGCCTATCTGACGAAGGATCAGGTACGGGCGCACGCGCAGGCGTTGCTCGCCAAGGGCTGAGCCCGCACGCCCGGTGCCCCCCGCGCCTGCGAGGGGCACCGGGCGTGGTGTCAGCGCGCGGCCAGGTACATCCCGCTCGCGTCCTGCCCGGCGGTGTTGCGGCAGGAGTAGTCACCGCTGGTGCGGCCCCACAGCAGCGTCAGGCAGCGCCCGAGCGCCTGCTGCCCGTAGTAGTTGGGGTGCATCGACTCCTGCAGGGCGCCCTGGGTGCTGTTGAGGCCGCCGTCCAGGAAGCGGGCCCACTCGCTGGTGGTCGCGGACGGCCCGGAGGCGGAGGTGGGCTGCCGGGTGGCCGTGGAGCAGACCTCGCGGCCCTGCAGCATGTCGGAGAGGTCCAGGAACTGCGCCCCCTTGGCGGAGGCGACGCCGGCCAGCGCGGTGGAGATCTGCGGCACCATCGAGTCGCGCGCCCAGTCGGCGTCGCCGTCCCAGAACGGACAGCCGCCGGTGTTGGAGCGGGTCCACCCGCTCTCCGGGTAGCGCATCTCGGAGCTGCGCGGGATCGGCGACGGGTAGGACTGCAGCACCAGGCGGTAGTCGCCGGGGGCGTAGCCCGCGCCGGTCATCACCGCGCGGATCTCGTCGATGGCCTTGCCGACCCCGGCCATCGCGGTGGGCAGCTTGGAGTCGATCGAGGACTGCGCGGAGTCGTGGCAGTACGAGTACCAGATCAGGTAGTCCTGGACGCAGTTGGAGATGATGTCGGCGAAGCCGAGGTCGTTCCCGCCGATCGACAGGGTGATCAGCTTGACGTTGTTCTGCCGTGCCACGGTGGCGAGTTGGTCGGCCTGGGGGGCCTCGCCCTTGTAGGACTGGCCACCGTTGGCGGCCCGGTAGACGTTGGCGGCGACGGCGCCGGAGCAGGCCAGGTTGATCTCGTTCTGGGCCCCGGTCGAGGCGCTGAGGACCTCGGCGACGTCGGAGCGGTCGCAGCCACTGGAGGCCGTCGCGCCGTAGACCCGGGAGGCGTCGGCGGAGCTGCCGTTCCAGGCGCGGTCGGTGCCGTTGCGGCTGCCGCTGGTGCCGGCGGCGTTGCCCTTCCAGCGGCCGGCCTCGCCGGAGATGTAACTGTCGCCGAGGGTGACGCTGGCGGTGGGGCCGCTCGGGACGGCCGAGGTGGCGGCCCGGGCCGGCGCGGCCGCGGCGAGGCCCCCGGCCATCAGGCCGCCGGCGGCGAGCGGGAGGGCGAGGGCTGCGGTGAGCAGCCGTCGGGTGAGTCGAGGGGTGCTGCGGGTGATGCTCGAACCGTTTTCGGGCACGGCGGAACTCCTGCGGCTCGGTCCTCCCGCGTGGTGGGGACGGGAGGACGCCTAGGTGAGGGTGGGCCGCCGGCCGGTGGCGCGATGAAGATGACATGCCCGCGTTAGTTACCGCTAGGTATCTGCAGCAGGTTTCCCGCTTTGTTACCGCCGGGTTCAGACCAGTGGGGCCGGGGGTTGGACGCCGCGCAACCTCACCGGACGACGCGCGGGCGCCCTGCGGGCCGCTGACCTGCACGGCACCCGAACACCACCCGCCCCACGGGTGACCCGCCCGTGACCGGCCGCCGCCCGGGTCACACCAGGCGCGAGCCGACCCCGCCCGTGCCCAGCACGCCGGCGAGGTCCTCGGCCAGCCGCCGGGCGTCCGCCGGGTCCAGCCGGGACGTGGTGATCCGCAGCCCGGGCGGCGACTGGAGCCGGTACCGGGCGCCCGGCGCGGCGACCCAGCCGCGCTGCACCAGCGCGGCGAGCGCCGAGGTCTCGTCCGGCACGGGCAGCCAGACGTTGAGCCCGCTCCGGCCGTGCGCGGCGATGCCGCGGGCGGCGAGGTCGTCGAGCAGCGCGTCCCGGCGGGTCCGGTAGACGCCGGCCACCCGGGCGACCGGTGCCGCGTCGGTGCGCCACAGCTCGGCGACGGTGCGCTGCAGCAGCAGGCTGACCCAGCCGGCGCCGAGCCGCAGCCTCCCGGTCAGCCGTCCGACGGTGTCCTCGTCGCCGACGGCCACCGAGAGCCGCAGGTCCGGTCCGTAGGCCTTGGCCGCCGAGCGCACCACCGCCCACTGCCGGGTGCCGGCGCCCACCAGCGGGTGGTAGGGCTGGTCGACCATGCCGTGCCCGTGGTCGTCCTCGATCAGCAGCACGTCGGGGTGGCCGGCCAGGACGTCGCGCAGCTCGTCGGCCCGGCGGGCGGTGAGCGCGGCGCCGGTGGGGTTCTGCGCCCGGCTGGTGACCACCACGGCACGGGCGCCCTCGGCCAGTGCGGCGGCGAGCGGGCCGGGCAGCGGGCCCTCGTCGTCCAGGCGGACGGGCACCGGCCGCAGGCCGATCGCGGGCAGCAGGTCGAGCAGGCTGCCCCAGCCCGGGTCCTCGACGGCGACGGCGTCGCCGGGGCGCAGCCGGGTGACGAGGATGCGTTCCAGGGTGTCGAGCGAGCCGGAGGCGAGGGCGATCGGGCCGCCGGGCAGGCCGTCGGCCTCGAAGGAGGCGCGGGCGAGCGCCAGCAGTCCGGGGTCCACGGCGGGGTGCCCGTAGAGGACGGGCTCGGCCCGGGCGGCCTCGGCGGCGGCGGCGAGCGCGGGGCCGAGGTCGGGGAGCAGCGCCGGGTCGGGGTTGCCGTGGGAGAGGTCGCGGGCGTGCGGCGGGACGGGGATCCGGATCTGGTCGCGCGGAGTGAGGGCGGGCCTGGGCAGGATGCGGCTGCCCTTGCGGCCGGCCGTCTCGATCACTCCGCGGTCGCGGAGCAGCCGGTAGGCGGCGGCGACGGTGTTGGGGTTGACGCCGAGTTCGGCGGCGAGGTCGCGCAGCGGGGGCAGCGCGGTTCCGGGGGCGAGGCGTCCACTGCTGACGCCCTGCTCGATGTGGGTGGCGATCTCGCTGGCGCGTCGCCCTTTCAGCGGATAGTCTCCTAGCACAAAGCAAATTATGCACTAGTACAACGAGGTTGTCATGTCGCTCCCCGCAGACGGCTCCGCCCCCTTCAGCTACTCCCGCACGCCCCGCACCACCCCCACCCGGTACAAGGACCGCGCCACCTGGGAGCAGGACGCGATCCACGCCGTCCTCGACAGCGCGTACATCTGCCACCTCGGCTTCGTCGCCGACGGCGCCCCGGTCGTGCTGCCGACCATCTACGCCCGGGTCGGCAGCCGGCTCTACGTGCACGGCTCCACCGGCAGCCGTCCGCTGCGCGGCGCCTCCGGCGACCGGGGCCTGCCGGTCTGCGTCACCGTGACGGTGGTCGACGCGCTGGTGCTGACCAAGTCCGCGTTCAACCACTCGGTCAACTTCCGCTCGGTGGTCGCCCACGGCACCGCCCACCAGGTCACCGACCCCGAGGAGCTGGACGTCGCCCTCGCCGCCCTGGTCGACCACGCCGTCCCGGGCCGCTCCGCCGAGGTCCGCCCGGCCAACGCCAAGGAGCTCGCCGCCACCGCCGTGATCCGGCTGGAGCTCGACGAGGTATCGGCCAAGACCCGCGCCGACGGCGCCGACGACGACCCGGAGGACCTGGACCTGCCCTACTGGGCCGGCCTGATACCGGTCTCCACCGTGCACGGGACGCCCGAGCCGGACGCCTCCACCACCGTCCCGCTCCCGGCGCACCTGCGCTCCTACCCGCGCTGACCGGAGGTCCGCCCATGCTGATCCGCTCCTGGGACCGCGGCGACGAGGCGGAGTGGCGCGCCTGGCTGGCCGAGGGCCGCGACTTCGGCCTGCTCGCCGCCAACGGCGCCCCCGGCGCCGGCCCGGTGCTCGTCCCGACGCACTTCCTGCTGGACGCCGACCGCGGCGAGATCCTGCTCCACCTCGCCGCGCCCAACCCGCTGCTGGCCGCCGTCCGGGCCGACCCGAAGGTGACCCTCGCCGTCACCGACGACTACGCCTTCGCACCGGGCCACTGGCGCGGCGAGCCGGGCACGCCCACCAGCTACTACGCCTCCGTCCACTTCCACTGCACCGCCGAAGTGGTCGAGTCCGCGGCGGGCAAGGCCGAGATCCTCAACCGCCAGCTGGCGCACTTCCAGCCGGAGACCCCGGACACCCGGGTGGTGCCCGGCGAGGGCGAGTTCTCCCGACTGCTGCCCGGCCTGCGCGGCCTCCGCCTGACGGTGGACGAGGTCCGCGCCAAGTTCAAGTACGACGACAAGAAGCCGCCCGTCGCGCAGGAGGAGATCGCCGACCGGCTCGCCGAACGCGGGGGTTCAGGCGGCCCGCGGCGCGACCACGACGCCGGCGCCCGCACCCAGCTGCTCCGCCGCCACCGGCGGCGCACCCGCTGACGGCACGGCGCACCGTCAGGGCCGTACACCCGCACCGGCCGGACCGCACGGCACGCCCACCGCACCGCACCACACCGCGAACCGCGAACCGCGAACCGGCCGACCGGCCGACGGGCCGACGGGCCGACGGGCCGACGGGCCGACGGGCCGACATGCCGACGTCCTGACACCCGTTCAGGCGACACGCCGTCACCCGTTCGGCCCCCAATCCGCGCACCGCGGCGCCGCCGCTGCTCGAATGTGAGACGAGTCCTGCCCACCCGGCCCTCGGAGCGGGCCGTCCACCCGGGGAGCGCACTTGTCCACAGTCAACACCCATCGGTCCGGCGAGGCGCACCTCGGCCACGTGGTCTTCATCTCGGCGGCCGCGGCGATGGGCGGCTTCCTGTTCGGCTACGACAGCGCGGTGATCAACGGCGCGGTGACGGGCATCCAGAAGCACTTCGGGGTGGGCAACGGCGAGACGGCCTTCGTGGTCGCCATCGCGCTGCTCGGGTCGGCGGCCGGCGCGGTGGCCGCCGGCCGCCTCGCCGACCACCTCGGCCGGGTCCGCACCATGCTGCTGGCCGCCACCCTCTTCGCGATCAGCGGGATCGGCTCGATGTTCCCGCCGAGCATCCAGGTGCTGGCCACCTGGCGCGTGGTCGGCGGCGTCGCGATCGGCATCGCCTCGGTGATCGCGCCGACGTACATCGCCGAGGTCGCGCCGACCGCCTACCGCGGCCGGCTCGCCTCCTTCCAGCAGATGGCGATCGTGCTCGGGATCACCGTCTCCCAGCTCGCCAACTGGGCGCTCAACCAGGCGGCCGGCGGCGAGTCCACCGGCCACCTGGGCGGCATCCAGGCCTGGCAGTGGATGCTCGGCGTGGAGACCATCCCCGCCCTGGTGTACGGCCTGATGGCGCTCGCCATCCCGGAGTCCCCGCGCTACCTGATCGCCGACCACCGCGAGGAGCAGGCCCGCAAGGTCCTGCTCGAGGTGGAGGGCGAGGGCGTGGACCTGGACGCCAGGGTCGCGGAGATCCGCGCGGTGCTGGAGTCCGCGCACAAGCCCCGGGTCAAGGACCTGCTGGGCGGCCGGTTCGGCCTGCTGCCGATCGTCTGGGTGGGCATCGGCGCCTCGGTGTTCCAGCAGTTCGTCGGCATCAACGTGATCTTCTACTACTCGTCCTTCCTGTGGCAGTCGGTCGGCATCAACGAGTCCAACTCCCTGCTGATCAGCCTCTCCACCTCGATCGTCAACGTGATCGGCACGGTCGTCGCGATGGTGCTGGTCGACCGGATCGGCCGCAAGCCGCTCGCCCTGGCCGGCTCGGTCGGCATGGCGCTGTCGCTGGCCACCGCCGCCTGGGCGTTCTCCTACCGGCACGGCACCGGCGACACCGCCACCCTCGACGACACCCACGCCACCGTCGCCCTGGTCGCGGCGCACGTCTTCGTGTTCTGCTTCGCCTTCTCCTGGGGCGTGGTGGTCTGGGTGCTGCTCGGCGAGATGTTCCCCAACCGGATTCGCGCGCTCGCGCTGTCCGTCGCCGCCTCGGCCCAGTGGATCGCCAACTGGGCGATCACCGTCAGCTTCCCGGACCTCGCCGACTGGAACCTGTCCGCCACGTACGTCATCTACGCGGTCTTCGCGCTGCTCTCCATCCCGTTCGTGGCCTACTGCATCAAGGAGACCAAGGGCCGCGCCCTGGAGGAGATGGGCTGAGCCCGCCCCGCCGCCACCCCGGGCGCGCACCCCGAGGCGCACCCGGGCCGCTCCCCCGTCGAGTCCCCGCCGCACCCGGCCCGACCCACCGAGAGGACGCCATGCCCGACCAGCGCGGCTCCCGGCAGAACACCACCTTCCCGAGCGCCGGCCGCACCGCGCACGGGTACCTGGCCCGCCCGCCGCAGGGCGTGGGGCCGGGTCTGGTGGTGGTGCAGGAGTGGTGGGGGCTCACCTCGCACATCGCGACGATGGCCGACCGCTTCGCCGCCGAGGGCTTCACCGTCCTCGCGCCCGACCTGTTCGGCGGCGAGACCACCCACGACCGCGCCGAGGCGGCCCGGCTCAAGCGCGACCTCCCGGTCGAACGGGCCGTCGAGGACCTCGCCGGGGCGGTCGACCACCTGCTCTCCCTGGACGGCGTGGTCGGCGACGCGGTCGGCGTGGTCGGCTTCTGCATGGGCGGCGGCCTCGCCCTGCTGCTGGCCGCCCGGGCCGGCGACCGGGTCGCCGCCGTGGTGCCCTTCTACGGCCTGCCGCCCGATCCGGACTTCGACTACCGCGGCCTGACCGCGCACGTCCTCGGGCACTTCGGCGAACTCGACGGCTCGATCCCGGAGACCGCCGTCGACGAGGCCGCGATCCGGATCGGCGAGGCCACCGACGTCCGCCCCGAGTTCCACTTCTACCCGGCCGGGCACGCCTTCATGAACGACGAGGACCTGCTCGGCACCCACGACCCCCTGCAGGCCCGGACGGCCTGGCGCCGCACCCTCAGCTTCCTCTGGGGCCACCTGGGTTAGGGCGCGTCCTGTGGATCCCGTCGGGCGCACGACGCCGGATCGTCCGGCCGGCCCGCAGGGGCACCGCCGACGCACCGGAGCCCGCGGGCGAGCCCGCCTTCGCGCCGTGAGCGCCCCGTGCGCCCCGCGTGCGCCCGCCCGTACGCAACCAGCGGTGCCCCCGGCTCGTCCGACCGGTCAAGCAACGCCATCGCCTTTGGGGGGCCACCGGTGCCGAAGCCACTGCTGTTCCTGGACGTCGACGGGGTGCTGAACCCGGTCTGCCCGCACCCGGACGCCGAATTCGACACCCACACCCTGCTCGGATACTCGGTGCTCCTCTCGGAGCGGCACGGCGCCTGGCTGCGCGAGCTGGCCGGCAGCTACGAGCTCGTCTGGGCGACGACCTGGGAGGAGCACGCCAACACCCACGTCGCCCCGGCCATCGGCCTGCCCGAGCTCCCGCTGGTCCGCTTCACCGGCGACGTCCCGCAACCGGGTGCCCCGCGCGTCCCGCTGATGGAGCTGCTCTCGGCCCGCAAGTGGGCCCCGCTGCTGCGCTACGCGGCGGGCCGCCCGTTCGCCTGGGTGGACGACGTCATCCCGCCGCGGCTGGTCCGCCGCGCGCTCTGGCGCCGGGACCGCCTGCTGCTGCCGATCGACCCGGGCCAGGGGCTGGAGCGCCGGCACGTCGACCGGCTGCTCGCCCGCCCGCCGCGCCCGCTGACGGCCCGCCGCCCGCTCAGGGGGTCGGCAGCCAGCTGACGTGCCCGGCCAGCAGCGCGTAGCCGACGAAGGCCACCGTGTCGATCAGCGCGTGCGCCGCCACCAGCGGCATCACCCGCCCCCACCGCCGGTACAGCAGGCAGAACACCGCCCCCATCACCATGTTGCCGACCAGCCCGCCGACCCCCTGGTACAGGTGGTACGACCCGCGCAGCACCGAGCTGGCCGCCACCGCCGCCGGCCAGGACCATCCCCGCTGACCCAGCCGGCGCAGCAGGTAGCCGAGGACGACGACCTCCTCGAGGACGGCGTTCTGCCAGGCGGAGAGCAGCAGCACCGGCACCCGCCACCACACGTCCGGCAGCCCGGAGGGCGCCACCGTCAGGTTGTACCCGGCCGCCTGCGCGCCCAGGTACAGCGCCAGTCCGGAGCCGCCGATCACCGCCGCCACGGCGGCGCCCCGGCCGAGGTCGCGCAGCTTCTGCCCGAGGTCGAAGCCCAGGATCCGCAGCGAGACGCCCTCGCGCACCAGCAGGTAGCCGACCAGCACCACCGGCATCAGGCCGCGCCCGATGTAGTACAGCTGCCACACCAGGTCCAGCCAGGGCCGCCCGGGCGCGCGCGAGCCGTTGAGCGTGGCGACCTGCTGGCCGAGCGTGAGGGGTTCGGTGAGCGAGCCGGCGAAGCTGATCAGCGCACTGACGCCGCTGGCCCCGAGCGAGAGGCCGAGGACGATCAGCAGTTCCGCACCGAGCAGCCGGCGCGTGGGCCGATCGGTCTCCGGCGCGGTCGGGACGGTGGTCACGGGGGCTCCAGCGGGGCGGGCGGCGCTCCGGCCGTCGGCCGACCGCCGGAGCGATCATCCTGACACAGCCGGACGGTCAGCCGACCGGCCAGGTGTGCACCGGCTCGCCGCCCCGCATGTGCTCGACGTAGCGCCTGGTCATCGCGGCCAGCGCGGCCGACCGGTCCATCCCGTACTGCTCGCGCAGCCGGTGGAAGGTGGCGCTCTGCCAGGAGGCGCCGTTGGTGCGGCGCAGGCAGCGCTGCTCGATGATCCCCAGGTAGCGGTCCCGGTCGGCGGGTTCCACGCCCCACTCGTCCAGCCCCTGGTGAGCCATCGGGAGCAGCTCGTTGAGCACCAGGTCGACGGCGGACACCGTGGTCAGCCCGCCGCTGCGGCCTGCCCGGCCCGGGCGCGGCCAGTGGAACACCGCGTCGATGCCGTACCGGGCGCCCTGCCGGAAGTTCTCCTCCGCCCGTTCGAACGGCAGCCGGGTCCAGACCGGCCGGGACTGCTCGGCGAGCACCCGCACCAGCCCGTAGTAGAAGGCGGCGTTGGCGAGGGTGTCGGCCACCGTCGGGCCGGCGGGCAGCGCCCGGTTCTCCACCCGCAGGTGCGCCACCCCGCCGGCGACGTCGTACACCGGCCGGTTCCAGCGGTAGATCGTGCCGTTGTGCAGCCGCATCTCGGCGAGCCGGGGCGCGCCGCCGGAGGCGAGCACCTTCAGCGGGTCCTCGTCGTCGCAGATCGGCAGCAGCGCCGGGAAGTACCGCAGGTTCTCCTCGAACAGGTCGTACGCGGAGTCCACCCAGCGCTCGCCGAACCAGGTGATCGGGCGCACGCCCTGGGCCTTGAGCTCCGCCGTACGGGTGTCACAGGCCTGCTGGAAGAGCACCGGACGGGTCTCCCGCCACAGCTCCCGCCCGAACAGGAACGGCGAGTTGGCGCCGAGCGCGAGCTGCGGCCCGCAGATCGCCTGGGCCGCGTTCCACACCGAGGAGAAGCGCTCCGGGGTCACCTGCAGGTGCAGTTGCAGCGAGGTCGCCGCCGCCTCGGCCACCATGGTGATGGTCTCCAGCTGGAGGTGCTCGACCCCCTCGATGTCCAGGGCGATGTCCTCGCCGCGGGCGGCCAGGATCTGGTCGCTGAGCAGGCTGTAGCGCGGGTTGTGGGAGATCGCGTCCAGCCCGGTGTGGCCGTGTTCCAGCGTCGGCAGGATGCCCACCATGACGATCCGGGCGCCGGCCTCCGCGGCCCGCCGGTCGGCGTAGCGCAGCCCGGTGTCGATCTCCTCGCGCAGCTCCTCGAAGACGTGCCCGCAGAGCCGGTGCGGGACGATGTTGACCTCGACGTTGAACTGCCCGAGCTCGGTCTGGAAGTCGCTGGAGCCGATCGCGCTCAGCACCTCGGCGTTGCGCAGGGCCGGCAGGCCCTCCTCGTCGGCCAGGTTGAGCTCGATCTCCAGGCCCATCACGGCCCGCGGCCGGTCGAAGCGGTCCTCCCGCAGCATCCGCCCCAGCGCGTCAAGACAGGCCTGGAGCTTGCGTCGGTACAGCTGCCGGTCCGCCAGATCGGCCCGAGTCGCCACGACCTTCTCGCCCACGGTCCCCTCCTCCTGAGCCACCGGCCGACCCGACCGTGCAAGCATCATGCCCACCTCGAAGATCGATACCCGAATGCTTGTACTGGCTTGCAATGCAAGGAAACTGACGCGTATTCAGCGAATCTGCCGACTTGCCCGGCGCCACCGCCTGTGATAAACAGGTCACCCTGCGCACCTGTTCGATAGAATTCGCACTGCGCTGCGGCCGGTCCGCTCCCCGCCCCGAGGCCCTCGTCGACGGCGGCGACCGTGCCGGCACCGCGATCATGCACAACCGGACACGGCCGGGTCCCGTCACCGATGACACGCCGCGCCACGCCGGTATGCCGCACTCGCACGCCGATCTCGCACGGAGAGGCGGACCCCGCCATGACTCTGCAGACCCCACAACCCCCGCCGAGCGCGCTGCGCGCCGTCCTGGCCGCGCTCGACTCGGACACGGCGCTGCACCAACCGGCCGCCGCGGCGCTGCGCCGTCCGATCGGCCCGCTGCTGCCCGCGCACGCACTCGCCGTCCACGTCCTGGACGGGCCGCGCCCCGAGCTCCCCGCCGCCCGCCGCACGGGCTGGCGCTTCCTGATCAAGGACGGCGCCGAGGTGGCCGCCGCCGCGGAGGTGGTCCAGAGCGCCGAGGGCCACACCTTCTCCCACTTCACCGCCGGCCCCTACCTCGACTCGACGGTCCGGGCGCTGCGCCAGGCCTGGCAGATCGCGCAGGGCTCCCGGGCCCGGCAGCAGCCGCGCCTGCTGACCTTCCCCGGCCAGTACGCGACGGCGCTGTGGCTGCACTGCCCGGACGCCGGCCCGGACGCCGACCAGCTGATCCCGCTGGCCCCGGCCCCGCTCGGCGTCACCGCGCACCGCGCCTACCCGGCGGCCGAGCTGCTGCCACTGCTCGCCCGGGCGCCGCTCGCCAAGCCGCTGCTGCTCTCCTCCTGAAGGACCGCCGCCACCGCCACCGACGGGCCACCGGGTCAGCGCATCCGGCGGCCCGTCGGCGCGCGCGCCGCCCACACCCTCCCGGACCACCCGGACGAGTCATCCGGCATGGTCGCCTCGGGCCATGCCCGGACTGACCCGTCGGTGCGCGGATTCCCGCCGGACCCACCTGAACGGGTGATCTATGCCGGGGAGTTGTGGCGCATGTCACGAAATCGCTGCGCGCGCGTCCGCAGATGCCGACACTGGGAACCAGCGTGGAAGGACCACCTGTCCTACCCACTTGAGCGCCGGTCCACACCTGGTCGGTGCGCGGACAGGATCCGGCTACCGCGGCGGCTCCCGACGGCTCCACCGCCGGCGACCGCATCACGGGGGAGGATCGCAGAGCGAAGCGAGGGTACGCGTATGTGCCAGCACCGTCCTGAGTGCCCGTCGGCGGAGTCCGAGGACCGCGAGGCCGCCGTCACGGTGGCCTGCCACCCGGAGCAGGGCTGGAGCCTGCTCTGCAACGGCGTCCTGATGTTCGAGGACACCGGAGAGCTGCTGCCCGACGGCCGGGTGATCGCCCCGCGCCGCGCCGTCGCCCACGCGGCCTGACCGCGCCGGCGGGGGCAGCCGCCGCGGACGACGACGGGCAGGGCCCCGGCGGATCGCTCCGCCGGGGCCCTGCCGTGCGCGTCACCGCGCGGGGTCCGGACGCGGTCAGACGCCGTACTCGTCCAGCGGCGGGCAGGAGCAGACCAGGTTGCGGTCGCCGTACGCGCCGTCGATCCGGCTGACCGGCGGCCAGTACTTGTCCGCCGGGTTCACGCCGGCCGGGAAGACCGCCTCGTGCCGCGAGTAGCCGTGCGCCCAGTCACCGGCCAGGGCGGCGGCGGTGTGCGGGGCGTTGCGCAGCGGGTTGTCCTCGGCGGCCCACTCGCCCGAGCCGACCTTGTCGATCTCGGCCCGGATCTCGATCATCGCGTCGCAGAACCGGTCGATCTCGTGCAGGTCCTCGGACTCGGTCGGCTCGATCATCAGCGTGCCGGCCACCGGGAACGACATCGTCGGCGCGTGGAAGCCGTAGTCGATCAGGCGCTTGGCGATGTCGTCCACCGTCACGCCCGTCTCCTTGGTCAGCGGGCGCAGGTCGATGATGCACTCGTGCGCGACCAGCCCGCCGGGGCCGGTGTAGAGCACCGGGAAGTGCGGGGCCAGCCGCTTGGCGATGTAGTTGGCGTTCAGCACCGCGACCTGGGTCGCGCGCTTGAGGCCCTCGCCGCCCATCAGCCGGACGTACGCCCAGGAGATCGGGAGGATGGCCGCCGAGCCCCACGGCGCCGCCGAGATCGGGCCGACGCCGGTGGCCGGGCCGGCCTCCTCCTGGAGCGGGTGGTTCGGCAGGTACGGCGCCAGGTGGGCGCGCACCGCGACGGGGCCGACGCCCGGGCCGCCACCGCCGTGCGGGATGCAGAAGGTCTTGTGCAGGTTCAGGTGCGAGACGTCCGCGCCGAACTTGCCCGGCTTGGCGAGGCCGACCAGCGCGTTCAGGTTGGCACCGTCCACGTACACCTGGCCGCCGGCCTCGTGCACCAGGGCGCAGATGGTGGTGATCTCGGTCTCGTACACGCCGTGGGTGGACGGGTAGGTGACCATCAGCACGGCGAGGCTGTCGCGGTGCTGCTCGATCTTGGCCTTCAGATCGTCGACGTCCACGTCGCCGTCGACCAGGGTCTTCACCACGACCACGCGCATGCCGGCCATCACGGCCGAGGCCGCGTTGGTGCCGTGCGCGGAGGAGGGGATCAGGCAGACGTCGCGCTGGGTGTCGCCGTTGGCCTGGTGGTAGGCGCGGACGGCCAGCAGGCCGGCCAGCTCGCCCTGCGAGCCCGCGTTCGGCTGGATCGAGACGGCGTCGTAGCCGGTCACCTCGACCAGCTGCTGCTCCAGCTGGCGGATCAGGGTGAGGTAGCCCTGGGCCTGCTCGATCGGCGCGAAGGGGTGCAGCTGGCCGAACTCCGGCCAGGTCACCGCCTCCATCTCGGTGGTCGCGTTGAGCTTCATGGTGCAGGAGCCCAGCGGGATCATGCCGCGGTCCAGCGCGTAGTCCCGGTCCGACAGGCGGCGCAGGTAGCGCAGCATGGCGGTCTCCGAGCGGTGGCTGTGGAAGACCGGGTGGGTCAGGTACTCGTCCTCGCGCAGCAGCGCGGCCGGCAGCGCGTCGGCGGCCTCCGCGACCTCGACCGCGGGGACGCCGAAGGCGGCCCAGACACCGGCCAGGTGCTCGCGGGTGGTGGTCTCGTCGGTGGAGACCGAGATCCGGTCCGCACCGTCCTGGTACACGTTGACGCCGTTGGCGCGGGCGGCCGCGGCGATCTCGGCGGCCCGGCCCGGGACGACGGCGGTGACGGTGTCGAAGAACTCGCCGTGCAGCAGCTCGACGCCGCCGGCGCGCAGGCCCTCGGCGAGGGCGGCGGCGTAGCGGTGGGTGCGGCGGGCGATGTCGGCCAGGCCGTCCGGACCGTGGTACACGGCGTACATGGAGGCCATCACGGCGAGCAGCACCTGGGCGGTGCAGATGTTGCTGGTGGCCTTCTCACGGCGGATGTGCTGCTCGCGGGTCTGCAGCGCCAGGCGGTAGGCGCGGTTGCCGTCGGAGTCGACCGAGACGCCCACCAGGCGGCCGGGCAGCGAGCGGGCGTACTCCGCGCGCACAGACAGGTAGCCGGCGTGCGGACCGCCGAAGCCCATCGGCACGCCGAAGCGCTGCGAGGTGCCGCAGGCGATGTCGGCGCCGAGCGAACCCGGGGACTTGAGCAGGGTGAGCGCCAGCAGGTCGGCGGCGACGGCGACGATCGCGCCCAGGCCGTGCGCCTGCTCGACGAGCGGGGTGAGGTCGCGGACCACGCCGGTGGCGCCCGGGTACTGGAGCAGGACGCCGAAGACGCCGCGCTCGACGATCTCGGCCGGGATGCCGGCGGACAGGTCGGCGACGACGACCTCGACACCGGTCGGCTCCGCGCGGGTCTGGATCACCGCGACGGTCTGCGGCAGGGTCTCGGCGTCGACCAGGAAGACGCCGCCCTTGACCTTGGTGACGCGGCGGGCCAGCGCCATCGCCTCGGCGGCCGCGGTGCCCTCGTCGAGCAGCGAGGAGCCGGAGGTCGGCAGGCCGGTCAGGTCGGAGACCAGGGTCTGGAAGTTGAGCAGCGCCTCCAGGCGGCCCTGGGAGATCTCCGGCTGGTACGGCGTGTAGGCGGTGTACCAGGCCGGGTTCTCCATGACGTTGCGCAGGATCACCGGCGGGGTGAAGGTGCCGTAGTAGCCCAGGCCGATCATCGGCTGGAGCACCTGGTTGCGGCCGGCCAGCTCGCGCAGCTCGGCGAGGACCTGCGCCTCGCTGCGGCCCGCGGGCAGGTCCAGCGCGGTGATGGAGCGGATCGCCTCGGGAACGGCGGTGTCGGCGAGCTCGGCGAGCGAGCCGTAGCCGATGGACGCCAGCATCTTCTCCTGCGCGGAGGCGTCGGGGCCGATGTGGCGGTTCTCGAAGGGGCTGGCCAGCTCAAGCTCGGTGAGGGTCGAGGCGCCGGTGGGGCGTCCCGCGTTCGGCTGGGCGTTCATGTGGTCGAGGCCTCCTGGTCACGGACCGGCGGGGGTACGCACGCCGGCGGGCCTACCCCGCTGCGGGCAGCGGAGCGACTTGGGCGGACGAACCCGACAGGCCTCCCCCTCTGTCATCGGGACCTGAGAGCTTCGCCCGCACGACACGCGGTGGCGCGCCGTCGGCTTGCACCGTCGGTGAGGGTGGTGTCGCCGGCTCACGTGCCGACGCTCCTGCCCTGCTTTCCAGAGTGACCTATCCCGCACGGTACGGATGCCTGAGAGATTCCGGGGAGGAGTTGCTCCTTCGGCGCCCCGACCAGCGGATTCCGCCGGCGGGGACTCTCCCGAGCGGGCTCGGCGGTCGCCGCCCAGGGTACCAGCGGGAGGCCGTCCGATCACGGGTGCGTCAGGTCACCCGGGGTCTACGCGCGTACCCCGGACGGCCCAACGCGCAGCCCGTCCGGCGGCGCACCGGTCGCGCCCGCCCGGTTCATGGCTTTTGGTGTGAAGTGGCGGACGGGACGGGTGCTCCGACGCCGTCCTGCGGGAGTTCCGCAGGTGCAGCGCACTGGAGGAAAGAGTGCAAACCGACATCGACCCCCGGGACCTCATCGGCCACAAGGCGGTCGACCGCAACGGGGACAAGATCGGCACGGTCGACGAGGTCTACCTGGATGACGCGACCGGCCAGCCGGAGTGGGCGGCCGTCCGGACCGGCATCTTCGGCCGGGACGCCTTCGTCCCGCTGACCACGAGCGAGTTCTCCGGCGAGGAGCTCCGGGTCCCGTACGACAAGTCGCTGGTCAAGGACTCGCCGGACTTCGGCGTCGGCCAGCACCTCTCGCCCGCCCAGGAGCTCCAGCTCTACCGCTACTACGGCCTCGACACCCCCGTCGAGGGCGGGTCGGCCAACGGGTCGGGCGACCGGCCCGCGCAGCCCGACCTCGACTTCGGCTCCACCCCGGCGGCCGAGCCCGCGAAGGCCGCCGCCCTCCTCTCCCCCGCCCCCACTCCCTCCCCGACCACCGCCACGAGCACCAGCACCGCCCCGGAGGCCAGCGTGCGCACTCTCAGCACCCTCGCTCCCGTCGCCGCCGCCGCGGCGGCGGTACCCGTCGTCGAGCCGAAGCCGCAGGTCGTCCCGCCCGCGACCACCCCGGCCCCCGGGGCGGACACCCCGTCGTCCTCCTCCCCCAGCGGCCCGCTGGAGATCACCTGCCGCGAGGAGCGCCTGGACATCACCACCGAGTGGCACGTCCTGGGCACCGCGAAGCTGCGCAAGTACGTGACCAGCGAGCCGGTCGAGCGCCGCGTCCCGGTGGTGCGCGAGCGGGTCCGGGTGGAGCGGATGCCGGTGAGCGAGGCCGAGCGCGCCTCGCTGACCGAGAAGGACATCGCCGAGGCGGTGGAGGAGGTCACCCTGCGCGAGGAGCGCCCGGTGGTCCGCAAGTACCTCGCCCCGATCGAGCGGGTCCGCCTGGTGGTCGAGCGGTACACCGCCGAGGAGGTGGTCACGGACGAGCTGCGGCGCGAGCACGTCGAGGTCCACGACGAGACCTCGGCTCCCGGCGCCCCCGGGTCCTCCTCCCAGAGCCCGGGCCACACCCCGGACCACACCCCGGGCCAGAGCCCGGACCACGCTCCGACCCCCGGCTCCGCCCCGGCTGCCGACAACGGCCGCCCCGCGGCCCTGCGCCCGCTGTCCTGACGCCGCCCCGACGCCGCCCCGACGGGCTCCACCAGCCCTCCTGACCCGCTCCACCAGGCCCCCGGACCCTCGGTCCGGGGGCCTCGCGCTGCGCCCGGACGGCACCGCTCGGCCCGCCGCCGGCACCGGGATCCTTCGACTTTGCCAAAGCTTCACCGATCGATATTTGACACTCTGAAGTATCTCCCGGCATGGTTACTTCAGTTCATTCACTATGTACGGGAGGAAGCAACCGTGAGTGAGGCACCCCAGCCCACCATCGCGGCCGAGAAGCAGAGCAGCGCCCGGGTCCTGCCGGCCCTCATCCTGGCGATGCTGTCGTTCAGCGTGGTGCAGACCGCGGTCGTCCCGATCCTGCCCTCGCTGGCCAAGGAACTGAACGTCTCCGCGTCCAGCATCACCTGGCTGATGACCGCCAACCTGCTCTCCGCCGCCGTGCTGACTCCCCTGCTGGGCCGCTTCGGCGACCTCCGGGGCCGCAAGCCGATGCTGCTCATCTCGCTGGCGGGTCTGGTCGCCGGTTCGGCGCTGGCGGTCAGCACCCACTCGTTCACCTGGCTGGTCGTCGCCCGTGTCCTGCAGGGCGCCGGCGGTGGCGTGCTCCCGCTGGCGATCAGCATCGTCCGCGACGAGCTGCCCAAGCAGAAGGTGACCGGCGGCGTCGCCGCCATCAGCGCCTCGATGGGCGTCGGCTCCGGCCTCGGCCTGGTGGCCACCGGTCTCCTGCTGGAGCACTGGAGCTACAAGTCGATCTTCTGGATGGGTCTGGCCTTCGGCCTGCTCGCCGTCCTGCTGGTCGCCCTGCGCGTCCCGTCCGACCCGGTCACCGACAAGGACGGCGGCGCCGACCCGCTCGGCGCCCTCACCCTGGCCGGCTGGCTCTCCGCGCTGCTGGTCGCGGTCAGCCAGGGCAACCACTGGGGCTGGACCTCCACCAAGACCCTCGGCCTGTTCGCCGTGGCCGCCGTCGTCGCCCTGATCTGGGGCGTCATCGAGACCAAGGTCGCCCACCCGCTGGTCGACATGCGGATGATGTCCCGCCCGGCCGTCGCCTTCACCAACCTGGCCGGCCTGCTGATCGGCTTCGGCATGTACGGCTCGTTCATGGTGATCAGCAACTTCGCCCAGACCCCGGAGAAGCTCACCCACTACGGCTTCACCGCGACCGTCCTGCACGCCGGCGTGATGCTGCTGCCGTCCGCCATCGGCTCGATGGTGGCCGCCCCGCTCGGCGCGATGCTGATCGCCCGCCGCGGCCCGCGCCTGCCGCTGGTCCTCGGTGGCGTCCTCGGTGGTGTCGCGATGGCCTACCTGGCCCTGCGGCACAGCAGCGAGGGTGACATCTACACCGCCTCGGCGATCTTCGGTCTGGGCATCGGCCTGGCCTTCTCCGCGATGCCGGCCTACATCAACGGCGCCGTCCCGGTGGAGCAGAGCGGCATCGCCAACGGCATGAACGCCGTGCTGCGCACCGTCGGCGGTGCGATCGGCACCGCCGTGATGGCCGCCATCCTGACCGGCGACACCATGAAGCTGCCCCCGCAGATCCCGCTGACGCTGCCCACCCTGGACGCCTACAAGCACGCGTTCTGGGCCGCGGCCGTGGTCTGCGCCGTCGCCGGCGCCGTCCCCTTCCTGATCCGCACCGTCAAGCCGGCCACCACCGTCGCCCAGGGCGGCGCGGCCGACCAGAACGCCGGCCCCGAGCTGGTGAAGACCGACGCCTGACGAGGCGTCCGACCCCCGCGCCCCGGGACAGGGCGCGGGGGCCCGGCCCCCGGCCGGTCGTGAGGGCATCACGACCGCACCGGGGTCCGGCACGGTAATGCGGCCCCACCCGGTACTCCCCCTGGACCGGGTGGGGCCGCTTCGCGTCTCACCGCCCGGCCGGGCCCGGCTCCCCCGCCGCCTCCTCGCCGCCCCCGCGCAACGGCAGCGGCCGGGCCGGCTCCAGCGCCGGATCGTCCACCGCGAAGGTCCGGATCCGCCCCGGCCCGCTCCACGGCGTCTCGAACCGCACGGTGACCCGCCCGACGCCGCTGCCCTGCACCCATCCGGGCCCCAGCTCCGCGTGCCGGACGTCCTGCCCGGGCAGCCAGCGCCGCAGGACGGCCGTCGCCGGCTCCTCCTCGGCCTCCCCCTCCGCCGCCTCCGGGTGCTCCGCGGCCTCCTCCCGGAGGGCCTGCGCGAAGAGGTCCTCCTGGGTGTAGTCGGCCAGTTGGGCGACGCCCACGCCGAGCAGCCGGATCCCGCCCGTGATGTCCACCTGGGCCGCCAGCCGGCGCGCCGTCTCGGTGATCACCGCCTCGTCGTCCGTGGGCCCGCGCAGCGTCTCCGACCGGGTCAGCGTCGAGAAGTCGAACCGCCGGACCTTCAGCACCACCGTCCGCCCGGAGCGCCCGGCCGCGCGCAGCCGCCGGACGCACCGGGCGGCCAGCACCTCCACCTCGCGCAGCACCCGGTCCCGGTCGGCGAGGTCCACCTCGAAGGTGTCCTCCACGGAGACGGACTTGGCGTCCTGGTCGGCCACCACCGGGCGCTCGTCCAGCCCTATGGACATCTGGAACACCCCCGCGCCGTGCGAGCGCCCGAGCAGCTGGACGAGCTCGCTCTCGCCGGCCTCGGCCAGGTCGGCCACCGTGCTCAGCCCGGCCCGCCGCAGCACCTGCTCGGTGGCCGGCCCGATCCCCGGCAGCGCCCGGACGGGCATCGGGCCGAGGACGGCGCGCTCCTGCCCGGGCTCGACCAGCACCAGCCCGTCCGGCTTGGCCTGCTCGGAGGCGATCTTCGCCATCAGCTTGGACCCGGCCGCCCCCACCGAGGCGGTCAGCCCGGTGCGCTCGAGGATGTCGGCCCGCAGGTCCTCCGCCAGGGCGAGCACCAGCCGCTCCCCCGTCCCGTGGTCGGCCTCGGCCAGCACCGGACCGTACGGGCCGGCCTCCAGGTCGACGAACGCCTCGTCCAGGCTGAGCGGCTGCACCAGCGGCGACAGCTCCCGCAGCAGGCCCATCACGATCTCGCTGACCTGCCGGTAGGCCTCGAACCGCCCGGCCAGGAAGGCCGCGTTGGGGCAGAGCCGGCGCGCCTGCGCCATCGGCATGGCCGAGTGGACCCCGAACCTGCGCGCCTCGTAGGAGGCCGTGGAGACCACCCCGCGCCCGCCGAGCCCGCCGACGATCACCGGCTTCCCGCGCAGGCTCGGCTTGGCCGCCTGCTCCACCGCCGCGAAGAAGGCGTCCATGTCGAGGTGGATGATGCTCGGCAGTGATCGCACCCGCCGATCATCGCCCACGGGTCCGACAGTGCGTACGAACCCGGCCGACGCCCCCGCCGCCGGGCCCGCCGGGCTCCGGGCCCGGCGGAGCGGCCTACCGCCGGGCGGCGTCCGCCAGGGCCCTCGGGATGCCCTCCTCACGGGGCCCGAGGAAGACCGGGTCCGGCCGCAGCCAGGCGTTGACCACCGCCTTGCCGGCCCCCGGGACCTCCCGCAGCCCGCCGTACAGCCAGGTGACGTCGTGCGGCTCCGGCACCGCGACGGCGTGCGCGTCGATGCCCGCGGCCGCGCAGAGCGCCAGCGCCCGGCGGACGTGGAAGTCCTGGCTGACCAGCACCGCCCGGTCCACCCCGAACACCCGCCGCGCGCGGGTGCAGGAGTCCCAGGTGTCGAAGCCCGCGTAGTCGCCCACCACCCGCACCTCGGGCACGCCGTGCTCGATCAGGTACCGCCGCATCGCGTCCGGCTCGTCGTAGCTGTCCCGCCCGTTGTCCCCGGTGACCAGGATCGCCTGCACCTTCCCGGCCCGGTACAGGTCCAGTGCCGCGACCAGCCGGTGCTCCAGGTACGGGGACGGCCTGCCGTCGTCCAGCCCGGCGCCGAAGACCACCGCGACCGGCGCCGCCGGCACGCTCTCCACCGTGCCCACCCGGTCGCCCGCCGAGACCCACAGCCAGGCGCTCGGCGCGAGCGCCAGGGAGCAGAGCACAGTCCCCAGTTGGAAGGCCCTGCGCTGCGCGGGCCGCTCCCGCAGTGCGGCCACCAGCCGCCCGCCCCGCCGTCTCAGCCGGTCCGTCACCGCGCCGCCGAACCCCACGTGCCCTCCCTCGGTCTCGTCACCGGGCGAAACGACGAGGCCGTGGGCCCGAACGGTTCCCGTTCGGGCCCACGGCCTCGTCAGATCGTCGGTCAGACCGCCCGGTTGCGGCGCTGCGCCAGCTCGTCCCCCGGGTCGTGGCCGACCACCGTCTCGCCGGTGTCGGTGCGTTCGGCGTGCAGCCGCGCGACCACCCGCTCCAGCTCCTGCCAGACCGCTCCGACCGCGATGCCGAACACCCCCTGACCGCCCTTCAGCAGGTCGACCACCTGCTGCGGCGTGGTGCACTCGTACACCGTCGCACCGTCGCACAGCAGCGTCATCCCGGCCAGGTCACCCTGCTCGGCGGCCTGCAGATGGGCGACGGCCACCCGGATGTTCTGCAACGAGACGCCCGCGTCGAGCAGCCGCTTGACGATCTTCAGCAGCAGGATGTCGCGGAAGCTGTAGAGCCGCTGGCTGGTCGCCGGGTACGCGCTGCGGACGCTGGGCTCCAGCAGTCCGGTGCGGGCCCAGTAGTCCAGTTGGCGGTACGTGATGCCGGCCGCCGCACAGGCCGTCGGGCCGCGGTAGCCGATCAGTTCGGACGTCGGGGCCAGCCGCTCGATGGCTGGCTGCCCCGGCTGCACGGCCGGGAACCTGCTCACCCGGGGCAGGTCCGTCACGGTACGAGCGGTGCGCGGCAGGTGCACGGCGCACAGGCCTCCCACGGCCGCGTCGTCGCCGGTGCTGCTCATGCCTACCTCCGTCCACTGGTGCTGCGGGCAACCCGAGACTGCGGGCATCGGTCACCCGGACAGCCACTCCTGACGGTAGGCAGTCCCCTATGACCCGTCAACGATCGCCACGCCGGGCCGGACAAACCACGTCACTCAGGAGAGTGGTTTTTCGTGCCCCTAGTGTGGGTAGATGGACGGTTTTTGGCAAAACGACCGGTGCGACGGCTACCTGATCAGTACACCGTCCCGTTCGCGCTACTGCGGGCCGCTGCCCCCGAAGTCCTCGGGCGACACCTGGTCGAGGAACTCGCGGAACTTCTCGACCTCGTCCTCCTGCTCGTCCGGGATCGCGATGCCCGCCTCGGCGAGCACCTCCTCGCTCCCGTAGATCGGCGTCCCGGTGCGCAGCGCCAGCGCTATCGCGTCGGACGGCCGCGCGCTGACCTCGACCCCGCCGGCGAAGACCAGCTCGGCGTAGAAGACGCCCTCCCGCAGGTCGGTGATCCGGACCTCGGTGAGCTGCTGGCCCAGCGCCTCCAGGACGTCCTTGAACAGGTCGTGCGTCAGCGGGCGCACCGGCGTCATGCCCTGCTGGGCGAAGGCGATCGCGGTCGCCTCGCCGGGGCCGATCCAGATCGGCAGGTACCGATCGCCCCCGACCTCCCGAAGCAGCACGATCGGCTGGTTGGAAGGCATCTCCACTCGGACACCCACGACGTCGAGCTCATTCACACAGGCAACCCTATGGCTCCGCTCCCGGATATGAAAGCGCAGGGCCGACGCCGCTGGTCAGGGCGGTGCACCCGGCCGCCTGGCCGGCGGCCCGGGCGGCTACCCGCGCGTGCGCAGACCGGCCTGCACCATCGCCGCGTGGAGCCGGACGGACAGCGTGGCGAGCTCCCTGGCGGTGGCCTCCGCGTGGGCCCTGGTCTGCGGGTTGCGGTGCCGGCGCAGCGGCGCCACCACCTGCTCCACCAGGGCGACCTCGCGGTCCGCGGCCGCCTTCATGGCCCGCAGGTGGCGCGGTTCCAGCCCGAACCGGCCGAGCTCCGCGACCAGCCGGGCGACCTGCAGCGCCTCACCGTCGTACCCGCCGTCCGGACCGGGCGCGACCAGGCCGTAGGACTCCCACTCGGCCAGCTCCCGCTCCCCGGCCTCGGCGGCCGCCAGCAGCTCGGCCCGCCCCAGCCGGACCCCGGACGCCGCGTCGGCGGCGGCGACCAGCTCGCGGTCGGCCTCCTCCAGCGGGCCGGGCCGGGTGTCGGCGGAGGGCGGCAGCGCGGGCGGGGCCTCACCGCGCTCGATCGCGTCCAGGTGCTCGCGGATCACCCGCAGCGGCAGGTAGTGGTCCCGCTGCATGCGCAGGACGTAGGCCAGCCGCTCGACGTCGGCCGGGCTGAACTTGCGGTACCCCGAGGGCGTGCGCTGCGGCTCGACCAGCCCCTCCGCCTCCAGGAAGCGGATCTTGGAGATGGTGACCTCGGGGAAGTCGTCGCGCAGGAAGGCCAGCACGGCGCCGATGCTCAGCAGCTCGTCGCCGCCGCGCCGACGCACCCCCGGCCGGTCCGGGCGGACCGGCTGCCTGGGGCCCGCGACCACCCCGCGCCCGCCACGGTCCGCCTGCGGACCGGACGACGCGGGGGTGGTCGCCCCGAGAGAAGGTGAGGGGGGATTCGTACTCACTCGGGCTCCTGCCGACGTTGGGTTCAGTACCCCCGGTTGTGGCCGGCGAAGAACACCAGCCGGTACTTCCCGATCTGCACCTCGTCGCCGTTGTTCAGCGACACCTCGTCGATCCGCTCCCGGTTGACGTAGGTGCCGTTGAGGCTGCCCACGTCGGCGACGCTGAAGCCGGCCGGCGTGCGGCGGAACTCCACGTGCCGGCGCGAGACCGTGACGTCGTCCAGGAAGATGTCGCCCTGCGGGTGACGGCCGGCCGTGGTGACGTCCGAGTCCAGCAGGAACCGGCTGCCCGAGTTCGGGCCGCGCTGCACGATCAGCAGGGCCGAGCCCGGCGGGAGCGCGTCGATGGCCGACAGCACCTCGGCCGACAGGGCCGGCGTGGCGCCGGTGCCGGTCGTGGTGTTGGGGTCGTACGACTCCAGGCCCGAGATGGAGATGGTCGACGTGGTCTCCGCCGCCCCCTCGGGGATCAGGCCGCCGCGCAGCGCCGTACCGCAGTTGGAACAGAACCGGGCCGAGGCCGGGTTCTGGTTGCCGCACCTGGGGCACGGAGTCGGGCCAGCCATGTTCACAGCCTCCTGGCGCGGCACACCCGACGGGTTGTGCCCGGCGTACGGATCCGGGGCAAACCCTCCACCAGAGGTTGAGGGTCCCGACTGGAAACCTATGCGCGGGTCGCCGGAAGGGTCAACCGACGCGCCGTAGCCGGCGGGATTCCCCGCGTACTGGGCGGCGCCGCCGTCCCGGAACAGCTGCTGCTCGGCGTACTGCGGCGCCTCGGGGGCAGGCCGCATGCCCGGCACGGCGGGCTCGTCCTCGGGCCGGCGGTGGCGCGCGGTGGGCGCCTCGACGGCGGCCGCGTCGCGGCCCTTGTTGCGACCGAACAACTTCGAGAAGAAACTCACGGGCGAATCCCCTTGCGTGTGACAGACCCGCCCGCGGGGCAGGGTGAGAACCTCGGACAGGCAGCGGGCCCGGTTGCGGTCCGGACCCGCTGGAGCGGTGCTCCGACGGAATGTGCTGCGGTTGGTGCTCCGGTGCGTACTCGTGCGAACCAGTCTCGCTCACGCGACGGCGGCGCCCCGCTCCGGGTGCCGCCCGCACGTGACGGGACGTTCGTCGGGTGCCCCGTCACTTCGAAGCCGGCTTGGCGTACTGCGGCGTCTTCAGATCCACGAGGGCGTCCACGACGACCTTCTGCTGCTGCGCGATCGTCGCCCGGGCCTGGTGGCTCTCCAGGGTGCGGACGACGCCTCCCGGGATGTTCAGCGCGGGCGTCAGGTCCTGCGGGTTCCCCACGACGGTGAACCGATAGGGCTGCGAGACCTTCTTCCCGTCGATCTGCACACCACCGCCCGAGAGGTCGGTGAAGTAGGTGTTGACCACCACGCGCACATCGTTGATCTGAATCGCCTCCGCCCCCGCCGCTCGAAGTTCCTGCAGGGTGTCCAGCAGCATATCTGCCTTCACCTGCCCTTGGGGATCATCGACCGTCAGTACGATGCCCGGACCAGTGGCTTTGACGGTACCGGCGAGCACGCCGAGTTCCGTCGTCTTCTTCCTGGTCTGCTCCTGGGCCTCCTTGGCCTGGTTGGAGCTGTTCTCCAACTTGGCCAGGGACTGCTCCAACTCCGCCTTCTCCTGCTGTAGACGCTGTTGGCGGCTGTCCAGTTCGTCGAGGATCCGGACCAGGTCCTCCTGGCGGGCCCCGCGCAGCTGGCTGTGGTGGTCGTTGGTCGACCGCACCTGGATCGCCAGGGCCAGTCCGAGGGAGAACAGCAGCAGGGCCACCACCAGCTGCCCGCGGGACAGCCTCGGCGGCCACAGCGCCGCCTTCAGGCGCCGCCGCCCGGCGCTGCGGTCCGCGGCGGGCGGCTGATCGCTCCCGGCCTCGTCCCCGGCCCCTTCTCCGGCCTCCTGCTCCTGCTCGCGCTCCGGAGCCGCCTCGACCACCGGCACGGACGCCGGCTCCCGCTCCGGCTCCACCCCGGACGCGGACGCGGCTGCCGGTTCCGGCTTCCGCTCCGCCGGCTTCCGCTCCGCCTCCGGCCGCACCACCTTGGTGAGCTGCAGGGTCGGCTCGGCCACCGCCGCGGCCCCGGGCTCGGCCCCGGGCTCGGCCCCGGGCGCAGGCGCCGCCTCGGCCCCGGTCGCCGCGGGCTCCGTCGGAGCGTCCCCGGCCGGCTCCACCGGCCCGGTCTCCTCCACGCCCTCGACGTCCTCGGCCCGGGCGTCCCCGGCCTCCCCCGCGGGGTCCGCCGGCGCGACCGCGTCCGCCGCCGCAGCGGCCTCCGGGCCCTCCCCGGCCGCCTCGGCGGGCTGCTCGGCGGCCGGCGCGGGAACCCGCTGAACGGCCTTCCCGGGCACCCCCGCCGCGTCCTTCGCCGCGGTCGCCCCGGGCGCCGCCTCCTCGGCCCGTCCGTCCACGTTCTCCTCCGCCGCCGCGCGGCCCGGCTCAGGCACGGAAGACATGGCGCCGGATCGCGGCCGCGTTGGAGAAGATGCGGATGCCGAGGACGACGACCACGCCCGTGGACAGCTGCGAGCCGACGCCCAGCTGGTCACCGAGGAACACGATCAGCGCCGCGACCACCACGTTCGAGAGGAAGGAGACGATGAACACCTTGTCGTTGAAGATCCCGTCCAGCATCGCCCGGACACCACCGAACACGGCGTCCAGCGCCGCCACCACCGCGATCGGCAGGTACGGCACGACGGCGTCCGGCACCTCGGGCTGGACGAAGAGCCCGACGACCACCCCGATCACGAGACCCAGTACGGCAATCACGGTCTAGCTGCTCCTGTCCCTGCGGACGACGACCCGGTCGGGGCCGTCGTGGACGAGTGGGCTGTCGTGGTCTTGGTGGTGGCGCCCGGGGTCCGGCGCGCGGGGCCCGAGGGCGTGCCGGTGCCGCTCGCGGACGGTGGGACGGACGCGCTCGGGCTCTCGGAGGTTCCGGCCGTGGGCGACGGCGTCGCGCTCGGCGCGGCCGACGGGCTCGCCGTGGGTGAGGGCTCGGGGGTGACGGGCTGCGCGGTCCGCAGCGAGACGCCCACGGCCGCCGGCAGCGTCAGGCTCTTCTGCGCGGAGAGGGTCGACTTGATGCCGTACTTCTCCTGGAGCAGCCGCAGGTACTGCCCGGCCATGTCGTTCTCGAAGGCGGTGAGGAGCTTCGGGCCGTCCCCGATCGCCTGGATGTTGTACGGCGGGACGAGCGGCCGGTTGTCCACCAGCACCGCCTCGCCCGCGGCCCGGATCGCCGAGAGGGCGGTCAGCCGCTGGCCGTTGATCGCCACCGCCTCCGCCCCGGATCCCCACAGACCGTTCACCACGAGCTGCAGGTCGCGGTCCCGCAGCCGGCCGCTGTTGGAGAAGCCCTGCCCGGCCCGCGGGTCGACGTTGCCCCCGCCGCCGGTCCCGGCGGCGTCCTCCAGGACCAACTTCACCCCCGGTCCCGTCACCTCGCCCAGCCCCACCGCACCGGTCAGCCCGCCGGCGTCGCCGCTCCCCGTGGCGAGCGCCTGCTGCTGCGTGCTCTCGACCTTGCGCCGCAGGTCCTGGACCTGCTGCTGCAGGTGGTCCGCCGAGCCGTTGCTGTCGTTGATCCGGTGGATCAACGCGTCCCGCTCCTTGGCCAGCGTCGGCTCCGCCTTGTGCGCGTTCACCGCACCGACCGTCACCACGGCCCCGACCAGGGCCAGCCCGGCGCCCAGCGTGAGCAGGCCGCGGGCCGTCCTGGGTATCCGGCCGTCGCGGTCGCCGCCGCGGGCCGCGGCCGCCTCGGCGTAGCCCTCGTCGAGGCTGTGGTCCATCACGTTGGTCAGCAGGGACATCGAGGCGTCCGGGCGGTTGTACCGTCCGTTCGGAGCACTCGGCGTCGGCGTCGCTGGCATGCGGACCATCGTCCCACGTCGGAGACGGGCCCCGTGCACGCCCCCTGAGCTGCAAACACGACGCAAAGTGACGGATCAGGCCGAAGGGTGTGAAACGGACAGCGGGGCGCACGGCTTCCGCCGCACGCCCCGCTGGTCAGGACCGTTCCTCGGTCAGACCGGTGTCGTCGTCACCGACCTGCCCCGTCGACCACCGCGGCCCACTCGTCCAGCAGCGCCTCGGTCGCCTCGTCGTCCGGGCCCTCCGCCCACAGGTGGGTGGTCGCCTCGGCGGGGTCCGGCAGCACCAGCGTCCAGCGCCCGTCCGCCTCGACGACGCGGACGCCGTCGGTGGTGTCCAGCCGCCGGCTGCCGGCCGCCTCCACCACCGAACGCATGACCATGCCCTTGGCCGCCCACGGCGTGGCGATGTCCCGGCGGCGGATGTGCGCCTGCGGGATCCGGGCGTCGATCTGGCTCAGCGTGAGCTGGGTGCGCGCCACCAGGCCGACCAGCCGGACGAAGGCCGCGGCCCCGTCCAGCACCCCGCTGAACTCCGGCACCACGAAACCGCCGCGCCCGTCCCCGCCGAACACGGTGCCCTCGGCGGAGGCCGCCTTCGCGAGGTCGTCCGGGGTCGTCGTGGTCCAGATGACCTGGGTGCCGTGGTACGCCGCGACCTGCTCCGCGATCCTGGTGGTCGTCACCGGCAACGCCACCTGACCGCTGCGCCGCTCGGCCGCGACCAGGTCCAGCAGCACCAGCAGGGCCCGGTCGTCGTCGATCACCCGCCCGAGCTCGTCGACGAAGGCGACGCGCTCGCCGACCGGGTCGAAGCGGACGCCGAAGGCCGCCCGGGAGGAGGCCACCAGCTCCCCGAGCCTGGCCAGCCCGGCCCGCCGCTCCTCCGCGTCCTCCGTCGGCCTGGCCTCGTCCAGCCCGCTGGAGACGGTCAGCGCCTCCACCCCGAGCCGCCCGAGGATGCTGGGCAGGACGAGGCCCGCGCTGCCGTGCGCGGTGTCGACGACCACCTTCAGCCCGGCCTCCCGGACGCCTGTGGTGTCCACGGCCCGCAGCAGGTTGCCCGCGTAGGAGTCGAAGACGCTGGACGGGAAGGTGAGGTCGCCGATCTCGCCGGGGAAGGCGCGCCGGTACTCCTGGCGCGCGTACACGCGGTCCAGCTTGCGCTGCCCGGCCTGCGAGAGGTCGGCCCCGCGCTCGTCGAAGAAGAGGATGTCCAGTGAGTCCGGCACCCCCGGTGTGGTCCGAAGGAAGATGCCGCCGGCGCTCCCGCGCGCGGTGTGCTGCCGGGCCACCGGCATCGGCACGTTCTCCAGGTCCCGGACGTCGATCGCGGAGGTCTGGAGCGCCGAGATCATCGCCCGTTTGAGCGCACGCGCACCACGCGAGTGGTCACGCGCGATGGTGACGGTCGCCCCCTTCTTCAGGGTCGTGGCGTACGCGCCGGCCAGCCGCACGGCCAGTTCCGGGGTGATCTCGACGTTCAGGATCCCGGAGACGCCCCGGAGCCCGAAGAGGTGCTCCTGGCCGCGGGACTCCCAGATCACCGAGGTGTTGACCACGGCGCCGGCCTCGATGGTCTTGAACGGGTAGACGCGGACGTTCGCCCCGATGATCGACTCCTCGCCGATCAGGCACTCGTCCCCGATGACCGCACCGTCCTCGATCCGAGCGGCCCGCATCACGTCGGTGTTCTTGCCCACCACGCAGCCGCGCAGGTTGCTCTGCGGCCCGACGTAGACGTTGTCGTGCACCACCGCCTTGTGGAGGAAGGCGCCGCGCTTGACCACCACGTTGCTGCCGAGCACGGTGTGCTCACGGATCTCCACCCCGGCCTCGACCTTGGCGTAGTCACCGATGTACAGCGGGCCCCGCAGGACGGCCTCCGGGTCCACCTCGGCGCCCTCGGCGACCCAGACCCCCGGGGAGATCTCGAAGCCGTCGATCTCGACGTCCACCTTGCCCTCCAGGACGTCCGCCTGGGCCTTGCCGTAGCTCTCGTGGGTGCCCACGTCCTCCCAGTAGCCCTCGGCGACGTACCCGTAGACCCGCTTGCCCTCCTTCAACAGCTGCGGGAAGACGTCGCTCGACCAGTCGACGGACTCACCCGCCGCCACGTAGTCGAAGACCTCGGGTTCCATCACGTAGATACCGGTGTTCACGGTGTCGGAGAAGACCTGCCCCCAGGTCGGCTTCTCCAGGAACCGCTCGACGCGTCCGTCGTCATCGGTGATCGTGATTCCGAACTCCAGGGGATTCGGCACCCTGGTGAGACAGACGGTGACCAGTGCGTCCTTACTGCGGTGAAAGTCGATCAATTCGGAGAGATTGAAGTCGGTCAGCGCGTCACCGGAGATCACCAGAAAGGAGTCGTCCTTCAGCGCGTCCTCGGCATTCTTGACACTCCCCGCAGTGCCGAGCGGCGTCTCCTCGTGGGCATAGGTCAGATGCATGCCCAGGTCCTCGCCGTCACCGAAGTAGTTCTTGACCAGTGACGCCAGGAACTGGACGGTGACGACGGTGTCGGAGAGACCGTGCCGCTTCAGCAGCCGGAGCACGTGCTCCATGATCGGCCTATTGGCCACCGGTAGCAGCGGCTTCGGCATGCTCGAGGTCATCGGGCGGAGTCGGGTGCCTTCGCCCCCTGCCATGACTACGGCTTTCATTACGGGTGCGTCCTCCTTCGCGGTGGTGGACCTGCAGGTCCATCAAACCGTTCCAGAGGGATCTCTACCCTGAAGGTATCGTCCGACGCACCGATACGACGTGGGACTTCTCTCAGCCCGTGTCTCAGACTGCGGACGCGGAGCCCGCGGTACTCGCCCGGATGATGCGCCGCGCCTGAACGGCGTAGAGAATACCGGCCCACCAGTACAACGTGGTCCCCCACCAGATGAAGGCCCAGCTGACCACCTCGGCCGGCCGCGCGATCCAGCTGTCCACGCTGCCGAGCAGCAGGAGCGGAAACGCGTACATCAGGTTGAAGGTCGCGGCCTTCCCCAGAAAACTCACCTGCAGCGGTCCGTAACCGTGCCGGTTCAGGATGGGCAGCAGCGCGGCGATAAACACCTCACGCGCCAGCAGAATCGCCGTGAGCCACCACGGCAGAATCTCACGCCAGGTCAATCCGACCAGGGTGGACAGCACATAGAGCCGGTCCGCCAGCGGATCGAGCAGCTGCCCCACCCGGCTGATCTGCCCCCACCGCCGGGCGAGCTTTCCGTCCAGGTAGTCGCTGATCCCGCTCAACGCCAGGATCAGCAGCGCCCAACCGTCGTTGTTGGGGCCGTCGAAGACCGGCCAGAGAATCAGCCAGAGAAAAAGCGGAACGCCGACCAGCCGGCCCATGCTGAGCAGGTTGGGGATGGTGAGGACGCGATCGGTCTGGACCCGCGTCTCCTGGACCTCCACCCGGGGGCCTCCTGATCCGTGTGACGACACTGCACGTTGACCTTACAACAGAGAAGCCCCCGTCCGGTTCACCCGGCGGGGGCTTCTCTCGAAGAATTGTTCGGCGGCGTCCTACTCTCCCACAGGGTCCCCCCTGCAGTACCATCGGCGCTGTGAGGCTTAGCTTCCGGGTTCGGAATGT
>NZ_JBFAZB010000023.1:0-123697 GCF_040681575.1 Kitasatospora sp. NPDC051702 | reverse complement strand
CGCCCGGTTACATTCCGAACCCGGAAGCTAAGCCTCACAGCGCCGATGGTACTGCAGGGGGGACCCTGTGGGAGAGTAGGACGCCGCCGAACAATTCTTCGAGAAAACCCCCGCCGGGCATCCGGCGGGGGTTTTCTGCTTTTCCGATGCTTTTCCGCGTCCCCGGGGCGCTCAGAGCGGCAGCTTGAAGCCGACGTGGGAGGCTGTGAAGCCGAGCCGCTCGTAGAAGCGGTGGGCGTCGGTGCGGGTGGCGTCGGAGGTGAGCTGGACGAGGTCGGCGCCGAGGTCGCGGGAGCGGTCGACGGCCCAGCGGATGAGGTCGGTGCCGAGGCCGCTGCCCCGCTCGTCGGCGTGGATGCGGACGCCCTCGATGATCGCGCGGGTGGAGCCCTTGCGGGAGAGGCCGGGGACCAGGGTCAGCTGGAGCGTGCCGACCGTGCGGCCGGCGCGTTCGGCGACGACCAGGTGCTGGTGCGGGTCGCCGTCGATGCGGGCGAGGGCGGCACGGTACGGGGTGAGGTCGTCGGGGCTCTCGCGGGTGGCGCCCAGGGGGTCGTCGGCGAGCATCGCCACCACCGCCGGCAGGTCGTCTTCGGTGGCCCGGCGGATCGTCAGATCGGTCATGACCAGAGGATAGGCCGCCCCCTCACCCGCACCCCCGGCCGGTAGCCCCCGCAGGACCCCCTCAGGGCCCTTCTCGGGGGTGATCTGCCGTCACTCCCCGGGCTTCGCGGTGGTGATGACGGCGAAGGCGGCTCCGTGCGGGTCGTCCAGCTGGGCGAGGCGGCCGACGCCGTGGACGTCCGACGCGGGGATCCGCACGGTGGCGCCGAGGGTGCCGGCGATGGCGAGGCTGGCGTCGACGTTGGGGACCTCGAAGTAGGGGAGCCAGTGGGAGGCGGTGCCGGCGGCGGTCCGCGCGGGGTCGAGTTGCACGATGCCGCCGTGGGCGTCCTCGGTGCCGCCGCCGGCCGGGGTGAGGACGGTGTAAACGAGGCCCTCGACCGGGACGTCCTGTTCCTGCCAGCCGAAGACGGCGCGGTAGAAGGCCTTGGCGCGTTCGGCGTCGACGCTGTGGCACTCGGTCCAGCAGAGGCTGCCCTCGTCGTCGACGGCCTCCAGGCCCCGGGTGTCGTGCGGCTGCCAGACCGAGAACTCGGCGCCGGTCGGGTCGGCGTAGCCGGCCATCCGGCCCGCGGTGAAGACGTCGAAGGGGGCGAACCGGACGCGGCCGCCGGCCTGTTCGACGAGTTCGGTGGTGCGGTCGGCGTCGGGGGTGGCGAAGTAGACCGTCCAGCCGGGCTGGTCGCTCTCCTCGGTGAGCGGGCCGAGCGCGGCGACCGTGCGGCCGTCGAGCCGGAAGAAGCCGTAGCCGCCGGCCTCGGGGCCGCCCGAGTCGAAGGTCCAGCCGAACAGGGCGGTGTAGAAGTCGACGGAGGCCCCGGTGTCGGGGCTGCCGAGGTCGAGCCAGTCGGGGGAGCCGGGGCGGAAGGCGGTGTTGAGCATGGCGGCACTGCTCCTCGGACGGGCCCGTGCGGGTGCGGGCGCGGTCGGCGCTCCCCCCGCCCCTCCCAGCCTGGCACCTGCGCGGGGGCGCTGCACGGCAGGGCCGCGGGGGCCGTCCGGCGCGGATTCGGGGGTGTCCGGGGCGGGCGGTACGGTGCGTAGCGGAAAGGTCCACCCGTACCGGTCGAAGGGGGTCCCGGTGGCCAGGCAGGCGCAGTCGGGGCAGGAGGTGCCGCGCCAGCTCGCACAGGTCGAGGGCGTGCTGGAGCGGATCACGTACGCCAACGAGGAGACCGGTTACACGGTGGCCCGGGTGGACACCGGCCGGGGGGCGAACGACCTGCTGACGGTGGTCGGGGCGCTGCTGGGGGCGCAGGTCGGCGAGTCGTTGCGGTTGCACGGGCGGTGGGGTTCGCACCCGCAGTACGGGCGGCAGTTCACGGTGGAGAACTACACCACGGTGCTGCCGGCGACGGTGCAGGGCATCCGGCGGTACCTGGGCTCGGGGCTGATCAAGGGGATCGGGCCGCGGTTCGCGGAGCGGATCGTGGAGCGGTTCGGGGTGGACACCCTGGAGGTCATCGAGAACGAGCCGGGGCGGCTGATCGAGGTGCCCGGGCTGGGCCCGAAGCGGACGAAGAAGATCGCGGCGGCCTGGGAGGAGCAGAAGGCCATCAAGGAGGTGATGGCCTTCCTGCAGGGGGTGGGGGTGTCGACCTCGCTGGCGGTGCGGATCTACAAGCAGTACGGCGACGCCTCGATCGGGGTGGTGCGCAACGAGCCGTACCGGCTGGCGTCGGACGTGTGGGGGATCGGGTTCCTGACGGCGGACCGGATCGCCCAGGCGGTGGGGATCCCGCACGACAGTCCGGAGCGGGTGAAGGCCGGGCTGCAGTACGCGCTGTCGCAGAGCAGCGACCAGGGGCACTGCTACCTGCCCGAGGAGCGTCTGATCGCGGACGGCGTGAAGCTGCTGCAGGTGGACGTCGGGCTGGTGATCGAGTGCCTGGCGGAGCTGGTGGCGGCGGAGGGGGTGGTGCGGGAGTCGGTGCCGGGGGACGCGGGCGAGCCGATCACCGCGGTGTACCTGGTGCCGTTCCACCGGGCGGAGATCTCGCTGGCCAACCAGTTGCTGCGGCTGCTGCGTTCGGACGCCGACCGGATGCCGTGGTTCGGTGCGGTGGACTGGCCGGTGGCGCTGGAGTGGCTGGCGAAGCGGACCGGGGCGGACCTCGCTCCGGAGCAGGAGCAGGCGGTGCGGCTGGCGCTGACCGAGAAGGTCGCGGTGCTGACGGGGGGTCCGGGCTGCGGCAAGTCGTTCACGGTGAAGTCGATCGTGGCGCTGGCGCTGGCGAAGCGGGCGAAGGTGATGCTCGCGGCGCCGACGGGGCGCGCGGCGAAGCGGCTGGCGGAGCTGACCGGGGCGGAGGCCTCGACGGTGCACCGGCTGCTGGAGCTCAAGCCGGGCGGGGACGCCGCCTACGACCGGGACCGCCCGCTGGACGCGGACCTGGTGGTGGTGGACGAGGCCTCGATGCTGGACCTGATCCTGGCGAACAAGCTGGTCAAGGCGGTGCCGCCGGGTGCGCACCTGCTGTTCGTGGGGGACGTGGACCAGCTGCCGTCGGTGGGGGCCGGCGAGGTGCTGCGGGACCTGCTGGCGCAGGACGGCCCGATCCCGTCGGTGCGGCTGACCAGGATCTTCCGGCAGGCGCAGCAGTCGGGGGTGGTGACCAACGCGCACCGGATCAACGAGGGGAAGCCGCCGTTGACGGACGGTCTGGCGGACTTCTTCCTGTTCGTGGAGGAGGACGCGGAGCGGGCGGCCGGTCTGACGGTGGACGTGGTGGCGCGCCGGATCCCGCAGCGGTTCGGCTTCGACCCGCGCCGGGACGTCCAGGTGCTGGCGCCGATGCACCGGGGGCCGGCCGGGGCGGGGAACCTGAACACCCTGCTGCAGGCGGCGGTGACGCCGGCCCGGGAGGGGCTGGCGGAACGGCGTTTCGGCGGGCGGACGTTCCGGGTGGGGGACAAGGTCACCCAGATCCGCAACAACTACGACAAGGGGCGGAACGGCGTCTTCAACGGCACAGTGGGAGTGGTGACCGCCCTCAGCGCGGACGACCAGCGGCTGACGGTGCTGACCGACGAGGACGAGGAGGTGGGCTACGACTTCGACGAACTGGACGAGCTGGCCCACGCGTACGCGGTGACGATCCACCGCTCGCAGGGCAGCGAGTACCCGGTCGTGGTGATTCCGGTCACTATGTCCGCTTGGACGATGCTCCAGCGAAATCTGCTCTACACCGCCGTGACCAGGGCGCGGAAACTGGTGGTACTGGTCGGGTCACGGAAAGCGATCGCGCAGGCCGTGCGGGCCGTCAGTGCAGGTCGGCGGCATGCCGCGCTCGATCATCGGCTGGCAACTGGATGATTATCCAACGGGATGGTTGCCTCTAATGTTCTCTTGACGTGAAGAGATTTACGGCAGAGCCTAGGGTGGTGCCGATCTTGTCCGGTTCGTACCGGCTGCGGCGGCAGGTTTTGTAGGGGCGGGCCCTTTCGGGCCACCCCGGGTGCGCGGCTGTCCTCCAGATGGGGGATGGTGGAGACAGTCAGGGCACCTTGGAAGAGGATTCATTTCGTCGGTGAGGAAGACGTGAGCGACAACTCGGTAGTACTGCGGTACCAGGACGGCGAGTACGAGTACCCCGTCGTCGAGAGCACTGCGGGCAACGCCGGCTTCGACATCTCGAAGCTGCTCCCGCAGACCGGCCTGGTCACCCTGGACAACGGCTTCGGTAACACCGCCGCGTACAAGTCCGCGATCACCTTCGTGGACGGCGACAACGGCATCCTGCGGTACCGCGGCTACCCGATCGAGCAGCTCGCAGCACAGGGCGGCTTCATCGAGACCGCGTACCTCCTGATCAACGGTGAGCTCCCCAACGCCGGCCAGCTGGCGGACTTCAACCGCGAGATCACCCAGCACACCCTGCTGCACGAGGACGTCAAGCGCTTCTTCCAGGGCTTCCCGCGGGACGCCCACCCGATGGCCATGCTGTCCTCGGTCGTCGGCGCGCTGTCCACGTTCTACCCGGAGAGCCACAACCCGTTCGACGCGGACCAGCGCCACCTGTCGACCGTCCGCCTGCTCGCCAAGCTGCCGACGATCGCCGCGTACGCGTACAAGAAGGCGATGGGCCAGCCCTTCGTCTACCCGCGCAACGACCTGAGCTACGTCGAGAACTTCCTGCGGATGACCTTCGCGGTGCCCGCCGAGGACTACGAGCTCAACCCGGTCATCGTCAACGCCCTGGACAAGCTGCTCATCCTGCACGCGGACCACGAGCAGAACTGCTCGACCTCCACCGTGCGCCTGGTCGGCTCCAGCCACGCCAACCTGTTCGCCTCCATCTCGGCCGGCATCTCCGCCCTGTGGGGCCCGCTGCACGGCGGCGCCAACCAGGCCGTGCTGGAGATGCTGGAGAGCATCCAGAAGGACGGCGGCGACGTCGACGCCTTCATCACGAAGGTCAAGAACCGCGAGGCCGGCGTCAAGCTGATGGGCTTCGGCCACCGCGTCTACAAGGCCTTCGACCCGCGCGCCGCGCAGGTCAAGCTGCTCGCGCACGAGGTCCTCGCCCAGCTCGGCAAGAACGACGAGCTGCTGGAGATCGCGCTCAAGCTGGAGGAGCACGCCCTCAAGGACGACTTCTTCGTCTCGCGCAAGCTCTACCCGAACGTGGACTTCTACACCGGCCTGATCTACCGCGCCATGGGCTTCCCGACCAGCATGTTCACCGTGCTGTTCGCCCTCGGCCGGCTGCCGGGCTGGATCGCCCACTGGCACGAGATGATCAACGACCCGACCAGCCGGATCGGCCGCCCGCGCCAGATCTACACGGGCACCGAGATCCGCGACTACGTCGCCCTCGGCGAGCGCTGACGCAGAACCGGAAGGGCCCGGCCGCACCGTGGTGCGGCCGGGCCCTTCGGCGTCCCCGTGGGGACGGAACCGTACGGCGCACGACTCCGGGGCCGGGCCGTGACCGGGGACGGCCGCTCAAAGCGTCCCTGGCCCGTCACAACCCCGGCGCCGTGCGCGAGGTCGTCATGGTCGACGACCGTCCCGGGGCCCGCCGGAGCCCCGTCGGCGGCAGCCGGTGGCGGTGCGGGGACGCGTTGCCGTTCGTAGCGTCTCCACCCACCGGAAAACTGCCGCACTACCAACCTAAGACGTATCAGGGTGCGAGAAGTTACGCCCGGGGGGTGTGAGCTGCCTCTCGCCACGCTCCGTGTGCGCCTCGTGTCCGGCCCATACCACACGATCCCGCGCGGGCTACGTCACCCTCCCCGCAGTCACGGCAACCGAGCGTGATAGGAATCGTGGCATTCCGGTACGGACCGCCCCGCACCCTCGCAGCGTGGCGGCGGAACTGGGGAGGGAGTGCGCAGATGGCCAGGAACGTGGTTGTCACCGGCGGTGGCACGGGAATCGGGTACGAGGTCGCGCGGCGGTTCGCCGAGGCGGGCGATCGGGTCGTGATCGTGGGCCGCCGCCGCGAGGTGCTCGAGGCGGCCGCGGCCGACCTCGGGACGAACGTCACCCCCCTGGTGTGCGACCTCGCCGACCCCGACGCCGTCGAGGCCGTGCTGGGCGACCTGCCCGAGCGGATCGACGTCCTGGTCAACAACGCCGGGAGCCGGGAGACCGTGATCGGCGGCGGGCCGCACGCCCTGCTGGCGCGCTGGCGCGGCGACTTCGAGCGCAACGTGCTGACCGTGGTGCTGCTCACCGAGTCGCTCCGCGACCGGCTCACCCCCGGCGCCGGCCGGGTCGTCACCATCAGCTCCATCGCCGCGCTGCGCGGGGCCGGTTCGTACGGCGCGGCGAAGGCCTCGCTGCACGCCTGGAACCACTTCCTGGCCGCCCAGCTGGGCACCTCGGGCATCACCGCCAACATCGTCGCGCCGGGGACGGTGGCCGGCACCGAGTTCTTCGGCCCCCGGCTGGACGAGGCGGAGGTCTCCCGCCGGGCGGCCCGCACCCTGCTCGGTCGGATCGGCGAGACCGGCGAGGTCGCCGGGGCGGTGTACTTCCTGGCCTCGCCCGAGGCCGGCTTCATCACCGGCGAGATCCTGCACTGCAACGGCGGCGAGCTGCTCGGCCGCTAGGACGTTGCCGCGGGAGGGGTCCGGACCGGGCGGTCCGGGCCCCTCCGGCGTGCGGCGGGTGCGTCAGGACGGCCGGAAGCGGCGCAGCCGCAGGCTGTTGGTGACCACGAAGACCGAGGAGAAGGCCATCGCGGCCCCGGCGATCACGGGGTTGAGCAGTCCGGCCGCGGCCAGCGGGATCGCCGCGACGTTGTAGCCGAACGCCCAGCACAGGTTGCCCCTGATGGTGCCGAGCGTGCGGCGGGAGAGCCGGATCGCGTCGGCGGCGGCCCGCAGGTCCCCGCGGACGAGGGTGAGGTCGCCGGCCTCGATGGCGGCGTCGGTGCCGGTGCCCATGGCCAGGCCGAGGTCGGCCTGGGCGAGTGCGGCCGCGTCGTTGACACCGTCGCCGACCACGGCGACGACCCGGCCCTCGGCCTGAAGCCGACGGACGGTGGCGAGCTTCTCCTCCGGCATGACCTCGGCGATGACGTGTTCCGGGGCGATGCCGACCTCGGCGGCGACGGCCTCGGCGGCCGCGCGGTTGTCCCCGGTCAGCAGCACCGGCGTCAGGCCCAGGGCGCGCAGCCGGGCGATCGCCTCGGCACTGGTCGGCCGGACGGCGTCGGCGACCTCCAGCACGGCCCGCGCCGCGCCGTCCCAGCCCACCACGACGGCGGTGCGGCCGGCCGCCTCGGCCGCGGCCCTGGCCCGCTCCAGGGCCGGCGGCAGCGGTGCCGTCCCCGCCCGCCCGGCCGTCACCGGGCGGCCCTCGACGACACCCCGCACGCCCCGGCCGGGTGTGCTGCGGAAGTCCTGGACGGGCGGCAGGCCGCCGGTGCGCTCGGCCGCGGCGGTGGCGATGGCGCGGGCGACGGGGTGTTCGGAGGCGTGTTCCAGGGCGCCGGCCAGGCGCAGGGCCTCGGCCTCGGTGACGCCCTCGGCGGTGTGCACGGCGAGCAGGGTCATCCGTCCGGTGGTGACGGTGCCGGTCTTGTCCAGGACGACGGTGTCGACCTTGCGGGTGTTCTCCAGCACCTCGGGGCCCTTGATCAGGATGCCGAGCTGGGCGCCGCGGCCGGTGCCGACCATGAGCGCGGTCGGGGTGGCCAGGCCGAGGGCGCACGGGCAGGCGATGATCAGCACCGCGACGGCCGCGGTGAAGGCCGCGGTGGGGCTGTCGGTGGCCAGCAGCCGGCCGACCAGGGTGGCCAGCGCGATCAGGATGACGACCGGGACGAAGACGGCGGAGATGCGGTCGGCGAGGCGCTGGGCGGCGGCCTTGCCGTTCTGCGCGTCCTCGACCAGCTGGGCCATCCGGGCGAGCTGGGTGTCGGCGCCGACCCTGGTGGCCTCGACGACCAGCCGGCCGCCCGCGTTGACGGTCGCACCGGTGACCGCGTCGCCGACGGAGACCTCCACGGGCACCGACTCACCGGTCAGCATCGAGGCGTCGACGGCGGAGCCGCCCTCGACCACCGTGCCGTCGGTGGCGACCTTCTCCCCGGGGCGCACCACGAACCGGTCGCCCACCGCGAGCTCCGCGACCGGGATCCGCACCTCCTGCCCGGCCCGCAGGACGGCCACGTCCTTGGCCCCCAGGTCGAGCAGGGCGTGCAGGGCAGCTCCCGCCCGGCGCTTGGCGCGGGCCTCCAGGTGGCGGCCGAGCAGGATGAGCACGGTGACTGCGGCGGCCGTCTCCAGGTAGAGGGTGGAGGAGGCGTCGGCCCCGCCGATCGGGGTCGAGAAGTCGTGGTGCATCCCGGGCCGGCCGGCGTGGCCCCAGAACAGCGCCCAGAACGACCAGCCGAAGGCGGCCAGGGTGCCGAGGGAGACCAGGGTGTCCATCGTCGCCGCGCCGTGCTTGAGGTTGGTCCAGGCGGCGCGGTGGAACGGCAGGCCGCCGTGCACCACGACCGGGCCGGTGAGCGCGAAGGCCAGCCACTGCCAGTTGGTGAACTGCAGGGCCGGGACCATCGAGAGCAGCACGACCGGGAGGCTGAGGACGGCGCTGGTCAGCAGCCGGTCGAGCAGGGGGTCGGCGGGCTGTTCCGGCGCGGGGCGGTCGGCCGTGGCGGCGGGGGTCGGCCCGGGCTCGGCGGGGGCCGGCGGCGGCGGGAGCTCGGCGGTGTAGCCGGTGCGTTCGACGGTGGTGATCAGGTCCTCGAGGGAGACCCCGGGGCCGTAGTCCACCCGGGCCCTCTCGGTGGCGAAGTTGACGGTGGCCTCGACGCCGTCGAGCCGGTTGAGCTTCTTCTCGATCCGGGCCGCGCAGGAGGCGCAGGTCATCCCGCCGATCGACAGTTCGACGCGCTCGCGGGCCCCGGTGCCGGCTGCGCCCTGTATGCCGGGGGCGGCGGCGGTCATGCTCCCACCTCGATCATGCGGATCAGCTCCTTGGAAGGGTGTGCGGCGGGGTCCGCTGCCCGGGCCCCGCCGCACCGGGGGTCAGACGCTGCGGCCGACCAGTTCGTAACCGGCCTCGTCGACCGCGGTGCGGACCTGCTCGTCGTCCAACGGCGCGAGGGAGGAGACCGTCACGGTGCCGGCCTTGGCGTCGGCGGCGACCCCGGTGACGCCGTCCAGGGCGGTGAGTTCCTGGCTGATCGCGTTCTCGCAGTGGCCGCAGCTCATGCCGGTCACGGTGTAGGTGGTGGTGCTGGACATCCGGGCCTCCGGGGGTGCGCTGACCCGGGCGTCGGCCCGGGCTCTGACTCTGGCGACCACCGTACCCCTCAGGGGTATTTCGCGGAGGGGTGGGGCGGTGGGCGTGCTGATCGTCCCTTATGTTCGATATGTGTTCCCGATCCGCCGCGCCCAGTCGCCCTCGGCCCCCACGGCCGCCGCACTGCCACCGGGCCGTCGGCGCGGCGCCCTGCTGGCCACCGACCTCCAGGACGTGCCGTTCTGGCGGCGGGCCTCGCCCGCGCTGCTCGCCGTCCTGCTGGTCGGGCTCGCCGACCTGCTCTCCGGCAAGGACCGCTACCTCGCCCCGCTGATGACCGTCGTCCCGGCCGTCGCCGCACTCACCCTCAGACCGGGCGAACTGCTCGCGGTCTGCGCACTCGGACTGGTGGCCGTCTTCGGACTCAGCCACTACGACGAGGTCGACAACATCAACGACGCGCGCTTCCTCTACGGGGCGATGGTCAGCTACGTGGTGCTCACCGTCTTCTCCGCCTGGGTCGCGAAGATCCGGATGCGGCGCGCCGCGGCCTTCGCGGCCGTCAGCTCCGTCGCCGAGGCCGCCCAGCGGGCGCTGCTGCAGCTGCCCGGGCCGGTCGTCGGGCCGCTGCGGCTGGCCGTCCGGTACGTCTCGGCGGCCGACGCCTCGCGCATCGGCGGGGACCTCTACTCGGTGCTGGAGACCCCGCACGGCACCCGGGTCGCGGTCGGCGACGTCCGGGGCAAGGGCCTCGCCGCGGTGCAGACCGCGGCCGTGGTGCTGGGCGCCTTCCGCGAGGCCGCGTACGACGAGTCCGGCCTGCGGGGCGTCGCCGCCCGGATCGAGGCCAGCGTCGAGCGGCACGTGCCGGACGGGGAGTTCACCACCGCGCTGTTCGCGGAGTTCCGCACGCCCGGGGTGATGGAGCTGCTGCAGTACGGTCACGTCCCGCCCATCCGGGTCGACGGGGACGGGCGGGCGCACGTGCTGGACGCCCCGGACCCGTGGGTGCCGCTCGGCCTCGGCCGGCTGGCCGCGGGGGAGCCGGCCAGCTGGGGACAGCCCTTCGGGACCGCGGACGTCCTGGTGCTCTGCACGGACGGGGTGGTCGAGGCGCGGCACCGCGAGGACGGGGCGTTCTACCCGCTGGCGGAGCGGGTCGGGCCGCTGGTGCGGGGTGCCTGCGGCTCGGCCGGGGAGCTGGAGGCGGCGGTCGGGCGGGTGTACGCGGACCTGCTGGCGCACACCGGCGGGGACCTGCGGGACGACGCCCTGCTGCTGTTGATCGCTCGGACGGACGGCTGACGCCGGGGGCCCGGCGTTCCGGACGCGCCCGGGCTGGGCCTCGCGGTCGGGTCTTTGCGGGCTGGGCCTCGCGGTCGGGGCCGAGCCTGGAGGGCCCGGCCCCGGAGGCCCGTCGGGGCCCTCAGCCGGCGCTGACGGCGGCGAGGGCCCGGAACAGCAGGGCGGTGGAGGTGGCGCCCGGGTCCTGGTGGCCGATGCTGCGCTCGCCCAGGTAGGAGGCGCGGCCCTTGCGGGCCCGCAACGGAACGGTGTCGCGGGCGCCCTGTTCGGCGGCGACCGCGGCGGCCTCGGCGGCCTCGGGGAGGGCGGCGCCGGCCGCGGCCGCGGCGCGGAACGCGGCGACCGCCGGGGTGTAGGCGTCCACGATGGTCTTGTCCCCGGGGTCGGCCTTGCCGAGCGCGCGGACGGCGTCCAGTCCGGCGGCCAGCGCCTCGGCCACGTCCGCCGGGCCGGCCGGCCCGGGCAGGGCGGCGCCGACGGCCCGGAGGGCCTTGCCGTAGAGCGGGCCGGAGGCACCGCCGACCTTGGAGATCAGCGTGCTGCCGGTCTTCGTGAGGACGGCGCCGGGGCCGGCCGGCGCGAGGCCGTCGAGGGCGGTCAGGGCGGCGGCGAAGCCCCGCCGGAGGTTGCTGCCGTGGTCGCCGTCGCCGATCGCGGAGTCCAGCTCGGTGAGCCGGGCCTGCTCCTCCTCGACGGCCGCGGCGGCGGCGCGGATCCAGGCCTCGGCCAGCCGGGCGTCGAGGAGCCGGGTGCCGGGCGCCTCGGTGTCCGGCAGCGGTGCTTCCGGCGGTGCTGCGTGCGGAGCGTCCGGTGCGGGGGACGGCGGGTCGATGGCGGCCATGCCTGCTCCTCCGGTCAGGCCCGCTTGAGGGCGGGGGTGTCGACGGGCGCGTCCCACAGCTCCAGCAGCTGCCGGTCCGCCTTGGTGAGGGTGAGCGAGAAGCCGGCCATGTCCAGGCTGGTGACGTAGTTGCCGACCAGGCTGCGGGCCACCGTGATGCCCTGCTCGGCGAGCCGGGCGGCGACCTCGCCGTAGGTGATGTACAGCTCCAGCAGCGGGGTGCCGCCGAGGCCGTTGAGCAGGGCGATCACCTCGTCCCCCGGTGCCAGGTGGTGGTCGGCGAGGATGGTGTCGACCACCTCGGCGGCCAGCTCGCGGACCGGGCGGAGCCGTTCGCGGCGGCGGCCGGGCTCGCCGTGGATGCCGACGCCGACCTCGATCTCGTCCTCGGGCAGGTCGAACCCGGGCTTGCCGGCCGCCGGGACGGTCGCCGCGGTGAGCGCGACGGCGAAGGAGCGGGAGGCGGCGTTGACCCGCTGGCCCAGGGCGGCCACCTCGTCGAGCGGGGCGCCCCGCTCGGCCAGCGCGCCCGCGGTCTTCTCGACCAGCACGGTGGCCCCGGTGCCGCGGCGCCCGGCCGTCCAGGTGGAGTCCTCGACCGCGACGTCGTCGTCGACCAGGACGGTGCGGACCTCCAGACCCTCCTCGGCGGCGAGTTCGGCGGCCAGCTCGAAGTTCATCACGTCGCCGGTGTAGTTCTTCACGACGAGGACCACGCCGCCGCCGTTCTCCACCGCCTTCGCCGCGGCCAGCACCTGGTCCGGGACGGGGGAGGTGAAGACCTCGCCGGGGCAGGCCGCGTCCAGCATGCCGGGGCCGACGAAGCCGCCGTGCAGCGGCTCGTGGCCGGAGCCCCCGCCGGAGACCAGCGCGACCTTGGGGCCGGCCGGGCGGGCGGCCCGGGTGATCACCCGGTTGACGAGGTCCACCGCCAGCTCGGGGTGCGCCGCGGCGACTCCGGCCAGTGCGTCCTCCAGGACGCTCTCCGGGGTGTTGATCAGCTTCTTCAACGCTCTTCGCTCCCTTGGGCGTGTCCGACAGGACGCTTCGACGGGCCGTGTGCGGCGGACGCTGCTGCCCCGACGCTACGCCAGACGGGGGTGCCCGGCACGGGGTGCGACACGCAGGGTGTCGGTCACCCTCCCGGAGCAGCGGGATCCGCCGTAAGGTCGCGGGCATGAGCGGAAACGTGGGCGTCGTCCTGGTCTCGCACAGCCCCCGGCTGGCCGCCGGGCTGCGCGAGCTGCTCGCCGAACTCGCCCCGGAGGGCGTGCGCGTGGCGGTCGCGGCCGGGACGGAGGACGGCGGCCTGGGCACCAGCTACGACCTGATCGCGCGGGCCGTCGTCGAGGCCGACGGCGGGGCGGGCGTGGTCGTGCTGCCGGACCTCGGCAGTTCGGTGCTGACCGCCGTCACCGTGCTGGAGGACGAACCGCGCCCGGGGGTGCGCCTGGTGGACGCGCCGTTCGTGGAGGGCGCGGTGGCGGCCGTCGTCACCGCCTCGACCGGCGCGGCGCTGTCCGAGGTGGTCGCGGCGGCGGAGGACGCGCGGGCCTTCCGGAAGCTGTAGCGGCCCGCCGCGGGGTGGCGGCCGCCACCCCGCGGGGTGCGGTGGCCGCCCACCGGAGGCACCGGCCCGCCGCTACTTGGCGTCGGCGTAGCAGTCCACCACCGCGGTGGTGAGCGGGAACCGCACCGGGGTGTCGCCGAAGACGAGCCGACGGGCCTCGTCGGCGGCCTCGGTGACGGCGGAGACGACCTCGTCGGCGAGGTTGGCCGGGGTGTGCACGATCACCTCGTCGTGCTGGAAGAACACCAGGTGCGGCTGGTCGGCCGGGCCGGTCGCGGGCAGGTCGTGGAGCCGGCGGCGCAGCGCCGCGAGCAGGGCGAGCGCCCAGTCGGCGGCGCTGGCCTGGATGACGAAGTTGCGGGTGAAGCGGCCGCGGGCGCGGGCCGTCCGGCCGCCGGCCTCGCCGGCCGTGTCGGCCTCGGTGAGGTCGAGGAAGGCGGCCGAGGCGGGCGGGCAGACCCGGCCGAGCCGGGAGGCGACCACGCCGCCGTCCTCGCCGGTGCGGGCGGCGGCCTCGACGTAGCCCATCGCGGCGGGGTAGCGGCGGCGCAGGGTGTTCAGCAGCGGGCCGATGTCGCCGCTGGTCTGGCCGTACATGGCACCGAGCAGGCCGAGTTTGGCCTTGTCGCGGTCGCCCTGGAAGGCGTTGGCGGCGAGTGCCTCGTACAGGTCGCCGCCGGCCGCGGTGCGGGCCAGCCCGGCGTCCCGGGAGAGGGCGGCGAGGACCCGGGGCTCCAGTTGGGCGGCGTCGGCGACGACCAGCAGCCAGCCGGGGTCGGCGACGACGGCGCGCCGCAGGATGCGCGGGATCTGCAGGGCGCCGCCGCCGCGGCTGGCCCAGCGCCCGGAGACCACGCCGCCGACCACGTACTCGGGCCGGAAGCGGCCGCCGCGGGCCCAGGTGTCCTGCCAGGCCCAGCCGTGCGCGGCGTGGATCCGGGACAGCTCCTTGTACCGGATCAGCAGCGCGGCGGCCGGGTGGTCGACGCCCTTGAGCTCCCAGGAGCGGGTGGAGCCGAGCTGGACGCCCTGGTCGGCGAAGGCGCGCAGCACCTGGGTGTGCGAGTCGGGGTTGAACGGGCGCCCGCCGAGGGCCTGTTGGAGCCGGGCGCCGAGGTCGGCGAGCAGTTTCGGCTGGGTGCCCGGGACGGCCGGGCGGGGGCCGAGCAGTTCGGTGAGCAGCCGGTCGTGGACGTCGCCGCGCCAGGGCAGCCCGTCGTGGGCCATCTCGGCGGCCACCAGCGCGCCGGCCGACTCGGCGGCGACCAGCAGCCGGAACCGCTGCCGGGCGGCCGGGTCGGCGATCGCGGCGAGCCGGCGCTGCTGCTCCGCGTGGACGGCCACCACGGCGGCCAGTGGGTCGGCGCCGGGCGGCAGTTGCAGCCGGTCGGGGGCGAACAGGGTGTCCTGGCCGCCGTCGGACTCGGCGGAGCCGGGCTCGGGCAGGTCGTCCGGGACGGGCAGGCCGCGCAGCCGGGACCAGGCGGCGCCGAGCGAGCGGGGCGCGCCGAACCGGCCCTCGTGGCCGAGCAGCAGCGCCTCGGTGAGCCGCAGGTCGTGGCAGCGGGCGAGGCGAGACTCCAGCCGCGGCAGCAGCGGGGCGTAGGCGGCGTCGGTGGCGGCCCAGACCCACCGCGGGTGCCCGTCGGCCTCGCGGTCGGCGACGGCGGCGGCGAGGTCGGGGACGGCCTCGGGCGGGCCGAGCGGGGCGCCGGAGTCGTCGAGCGGCTGGAGTCGGCCGCCGGGGCCGTGCGGATCGGGGGCGAGGGCGGTCCTGGGTGCCACGGGGGTCTCCTCTCCGGCGCGCTGGTCGGGCGTGCGGGTACGGGCACGGGTGTGCGGGTCTACGGGTGCGCGACCTCGACGTTAACGGGTGGGTCGGACAACCGGGGCCGGGCCGCATAGGCAGGGTGGGTGACACGGCGTAGGGTCGGCGAAATGACCGTGAACCCGTTCTTCGAGGCCAGCACCCTGGTCTACGAGCTGCCGCCCTTCGCCGAGATCCGCGAGGAGCACTACCTGCCCGCCTACCGGCGGGGGATGGCCGAGCAGTTGGCAGAGATCGCCGCGATCACCGCCGATCCGCAGCCGCCGACCTTCGACAACACGCTGGTCGCGCTGGAGCGCTCCGGGGACGTGCTGCGCCGGGTGGACGCCGTGTTCCGCAACCAGTCGGCCTCCGACACCACCGACCTGGTCGACGCGGTGGACGCCGAGGTCAGCCCGCTGCTGGCCGCCCACCACGACGCGATCCACCTGGACCGGGCGCTGTTCGCCCGGATCGAGGAGCTGTACGGGCGCCGCGCCGAGCTGGGCCTGGACCCGGAGTCGCTGCGGCTGCTGGAGCGCCGGCACACCCGCTTCGTCCGCTCCGGCGCCCGGCTGGGCGGGGCCGAGCAGGACCGGCTGCGCGAGCTGAACGCCGAACTGGCCGCGCTCGCAACGACGTTCCAGCAGAACGTGAACGCGGCGACCAGGGCCGCCGCGCTGGTGGTGGACTCCGCCGAGGAGCTGGACGGGCTGTCCGCGGACGCGGTCGCCGCCGCCGCGGAGAACGCCCGGGTGCTGGGCCACGAGGGCCGTTTCGTGCTGAGCCTGAAGAACACCTCGGGTCAGCCCGAACTGGCCGTGCTCACGGACCGCTCGGTGCGCGAGCGGCTGCTGGCAGCCTCGGTCGGCCGGGGCGTCGAGGCGAACGGGCCGCTGGCGATCCGGATGTCCGCGCTGCGCGCCGAGCGGGCCGCGCTGCTGGGCCACCCGAGCCACGCCGCGTACGTGGTCGAGGACGAGACGGCGGGCACGGTGGAGGCGGTCTCCGGGCTGCTGGCCCGGCTGGTGGAGCCGGCGGTGGCCAACGCGCGCCGGGAGGCCGCCGAGCTGGCCAAGGTGGCGGCCGCGGACGGCGTCGAGGAGATCGCCGCGCACGACTGGGCGTACTACTCGGAGAAGGTCCGGCAGGGCGCCTACCAGGTGGACGCGGCGGCGCTGCGCCCCTACTTCGAGCTGGAGCGGGTGCTGCGGGACGGCGTGTTCCACGCGGCGCGGCTGGCGTACGGGCTGACCTTCACCGAGCGGTCGGACCTGACGGCGCACCACCCCGAGGCCCGGGTCTTCGAGGTGTTCGAGGAGGACGGCGCCCCGCTGGGCCTGTTCATCGGCGACTTCCACGCCCGGGCGTCCAAGCGCGGCGGCGCCTGGATGGACGACCTGGTGGCGCAGGCCGGCCTGACCGGCCGGCGCCCGGTGGTGCTCAACAACCTGAACATCCCGAGCCCGGCGCCGGGCGAGCCGGTGCTGCTGAGCTGGGACGAGGTGCGCACGCTCTTCCACGAGTTCGGCCACGCCCTGCACGGGCTGTTCTCGGACGTGCGCTACCCGCTGTTCTCGGGCACCTCGGTGCCCCGGGACTTCGTCGAGTTCCCCTCGCAGGTCAACGAGATGTGGATGGTCCGGCCGGAGGTGCTGGCCGCCTACGCGCGCCACCACGAGACCGGGGAGCCGCTGCCGGCCGAGCTGGTCGAGCGGATGGCGGCCGCCGAGGGCTTCGGTCAGGGCTTCCGGACGGTGGAGTACCTGGCGGCGACCCTGCTGGACTGGGCCTGGCACACCGTGCCGCAGGGCGTGGAGATCGCGGACGCCGAGGAGTTCGAGGCACGGGTGCTGGCCGAGGCCGGCATCGCGGTGCCGGCGATCCCGCCGCGCTACCGGACGGCGTACTTCCAGCACATCTTCTCCAGCGGCTACAGCGCCGGCTACTACGCCTACATCTGGTCCGAGGTGCTGGACGCCGACACCGTGCAGTGGTTCGAGGACAACGGCCGCCCGGTGCGCGAGAGCGGCGAGCTGTTCCGCCGCGAGCTGCTGGCGCGCGGCTTCAGCCGGGACCCGCTGGAGTCCTTCCGCGCGGTGGTCGGCCGGGCGCCGGAGACCGGCCCGCTGCTGGCCCGGCGGGGCCTGGCCTGACCGCCGGCCGGACGGCCCCGGTGGCGGTCAGCGCGGTGTGACCGTCACCGTCACCGGGGTGCCCGGGGAGGCGTGCGGCAGGCGGACCCGGACGGTGCCGGCCCGCCCGCCGGCCGGCTGCTCGACCTCGACGCGGGCGCCGGCGGGGGTGGCGGTGACGGCGGCGCCGTGCGGGAACGCCGCCGGGGGGAGCACGAGTTCGCTGCTGGTGCGGCTGCCGTCGGCGCGCCAGCGCAGGGTGCCGCCGGTGGTGCGCACGTCGGTGCCGGCGACGGCGGCCGGGTAGGGGCCGAAGGCGGGCTCGTCGCCGGGGGCGGGGCGGCCGGCCGGGTCGAGCGCGCAGTAGCCGCCGGTGCCGCGGCACCAGTACCACATGGTCCAGCCCTCGGCGAAGCCGTCCATGGCGGCGACCTGCCGGCGGACCAGCTCGGTGTTTCCGGGCCGGCGGGAGTCCGGCGGGCCCCACTCGCCGACCAGGACGGGCAGGCGGTGGGCGGCGGGGTAGTCGGTGATCGCCGCGGTGTAGCGCTCGACGAAGCCGCCGGACGGGTCCCAGTCGGCGCCGGACTCGACCGCGGTGTCGTAGAAGTGCGGTGCGTAGCCGAGCCTGGGCGGGCCGGGGCGCGGGTCGTCGAAGCCGGGCAGGCGGGTGGGCACGCCCTGGCCGACCAGGACGGTCGGTTCGACGAACAGCCAGGCACGGGTGTCGACCCGGCGGACGGCGGTGATCAGGCGGCGGTACATGTCGGCGAGCCGTCCCTGTTCGAGGGCGGCGGAGGCGGCGGCGAGCACCGCCGGATCGGTCGGGTCGCCGTCCACCGGGCCGAACGGCTCGTTGAACAGGTCGTAGCCCAGCAGCGAGCGGTGGCCGCGCAGTTCACGGGCGAGCCGGGTGTAGAAGTCGGCCTGCCAGGCGCGCAGGTCGGGGTCGTCGTAGAGGTGCCGGAAGGCGGCCTGGACGGCGGGCTGGAAGTAGCCGGCGAACCAGTCGTCGGGGTCGGGGGTGAAGGGCAGTCCGTCGTCCCGGGTGGCCCAGACCGGGATGCCGCGGTCGCCGCCGCCGAACTTCGGCCCGTAGACGTCCTGGTGGAAGTCGACCAGGGCGAGCAGTCCGTACCGGTCGGCCCAGCCGAGGAGCCGGTCCAGGCGGCGCAGCTCGCCCGGGTCGAGGCGGCCGCGGGTGGGCTCCAACCGCGTCCAGGAGACCGCGACCCGGATCAGCGTGAAGCCCTGGGCGGCGACGTCGCGCACGTCGGCCTCGGTGGCCTCGGCGTACTTGTCCAGGTTGAAGCCGCGCAGCTGGAGCCGGCGGCCCCGGGAGTCGGTGAGCGAGGTGCGGCCGTCGGGGCCGGTCGCCGTCCCGACGGGGTGGCGCGCCGGCGTGCCGAGGGACGGGCCGCCGAGGGACCGGTCGCCGAGGGCCGGGGTGGCGTGGGCCGGGGTGGTGGTGAGGACGGCGGTGGCGGCGAGCAGCAGGGCGGCGGCGGTGCGGCGCAGGCGCATCGGGGACCTCGCACGGCGGGGGGCTGGGGGCCCGATGATGCCCGGGGCGGCGCGCGCCGCACAAGGGTCGTGCGCGCATCGGTCGTGCCGCGGAAGGGGCTTGCGCGGTGCGGGAGTTCAGTCGGTGTCCGGCGCGGCCGGCTCGGCGGGGGCGGCCGGCAGGACGGCGGTGGGCAGGTCGGCGGCGGCGGCGAGGCGGCCCCAGAGCAGGTCGGCGAGGGCCTGCACCATGCGGGTGCGGCTGCAGGGTCTGGTCTCCAGCCACCAGTCGCCGGCGGCCAGCACCATGCCGGTGATGCCGCGCCCCCAGGCCTCGGCGAGCAGGTCGCGGTCGGCGCCGAGGTCGACCTGGTTCTGCACGGCGCGGGTGATCTCCTCGGCGATCTGCCGCAGCGCGGGGGCGAGGGCGTTGCCGGCGCCGCTCGGGTCGCCGGGTTCGGGGTGGGTGAGCAGCCGGTAGACCTGCGGGCGGGCCTCGATGCCGGCCAGGTAGGTGTCCAGGACGTGTTCGACGCGGTCGCGGCGTTCGAGCGGTTCGGCGAGGGCGGCCCGGACGGCGGCGAGCAGTCCGCCGGTGTGGCGTTCGGTCAGGGCCCGGATCAGGCCGTTCCGGTCGCCGAAGTGGCGGTAGAGGATCGGCTTGGTGATGCCGGCCTCGGCGGCGATGGCGTTCATGCTGGCGCTCGGCCCCTCGCGCTGGACGACCCGGTCGGCGGCGTTGAGCAGTTGCTCGCGGCGGGGCTCTCGGGACATGCGCTGCTCCTCGGGTTGGGGTCGGCCTGGGCGTTGACACCGGTTACCAATCAGTAGCAGACTCCGACGATGTTACCCCAGGTAACACCCCGGTCGGCCGCACCCCTTCTTCGGAGGCAAGCACCATGAGCAGCACGTTCTCACTGGACCCGGGCGCGGACCAGCTCGCCGTACGCGACTGGCTGCACGGCTTCGCCGCCGACGTCATCCGACCCGCCGCGGCCGAGTGGGACGAGCGCGAGGAGACCCCCTGGCCGGTCATCCAGGAGGCCGCCAAGCTGGGCATCTACTCCCTGGACTTCTACGCCCAGCAGTACTTCGACCCCTCCGGCGTCGGCATCCCGATCGCCATGGAGGAGCTCTTCTGGGGCGACGCCGGCATCGGGCTCTCCATCGTCGGTACCACCCTCGCCGCCGTCGCGGTGCTCGCGAACGGCACCGACGAGCAGATCGGCACCTGGACCCCGCAGATGTTCGGCACCCCGGACGACCTCAAGGTCGCCGCGTTCTGCTCCTCCGAGCCGGACGCCGGCTCGGACGTCTCGGCGCTGCGCACCCGGGCGGTGTACGACGAGGCCAAGGACGAGTGGGTGCTGAACGGCACCAAGACCTGGGCCACCAACGGCGGGATCGCCGCCGTCCACGTCGTGGTCGCCACCGTCGACCCGGCGCTCGGCGCCAAGGGGCAGGCCTCCTTCGTCGTCCCGCCGGGCACCCCGGGACTGAGCCAGGGCCAGAAGTTCAAGAAGCACGGCATCCGCGCCTCGCACACCGCCGAGGTCGTGCTGGACGGCGTCCGGGTGCCGGGCGGCTGCCTGCTCGGCGGCAAGGAGAAGCTGGACGAGCGGCTGGCCCGGGCCCGCGAGGGCGTCAAGCGCTCCGGCGCCCGGGGCAACGCGGCGATGGCCACCTTCGAGGCCTCCCGCCCGGCCGTCGGCGCGCAGGCGATCGGCATCGCCCGGGCCGCGTACGAGGTGGCGCTGGACTACGCGAGGACCCGCGAGCAGTTCGGCCGCCCGATCATCGACAACCAGGGCGTGGCCTTCCAGCTCGCCGACATGAGGACCCGCATCGACGCCGCCCGCATGCTGGTGTGGCGGGCCTCCTGGATGGCGGCGACCAACCAGCCGTTCACCGCGGCGGAGGGCTCGATGTCCAAGCTGTACGCGGGCGAGACGGCCAAGTGGGTCACCGCGCAGGCGATGCAGATCCTCGGCGGCAACGGCTTCACCCGGGAGTACCCGGTGGAGCGGATGCACCGGGACAGCGCGATCTACTCGATCTTCGAGGGGACCAGCGAGATCCAGCGCCTGGTCATCGCCCGGGCGATCTCCGGGATGCCGATCCGCTGATCCCGGCGGACGGGGTGGGCGCGCCCCGGGGAGTGTCAGACAAGCCCTAGCGGGCGGCCCAGAAGGTGAGCCCCGCGGTGAGCGCGCCGACCACCGCGCCGACGATCGTCTGCGCGGTGGTGTGGTCCCGCAGCACCACCCGGGACCACCCGATCAGCACCACCAGCGGGTAGAGCAGCAGCCACAGCGGGCCGAGTCCGATCCCGAGGCAGACCACCGCGCCGCTGGCGACCGCGGTGTGCACGGAGACCTTCCACCAGACGGTGATCACCAGGATCGGGACCAGCGAGGCGAACATCGCCAGCACCACCGCGGTCAGGTCGGCCGGGGCGTCCAGCCACAGCATCACCGCGAAGCTGGTCAGCACCGAGCCCATGATGAACGGGATGACGGTCAGCCGGCGCTGCCGGTGGCCGACGTGGCGGTCCTCCAGGGTGCCCCTGCGGATGCCGCGCCGGATGAACATCGTCGGGATGACGGCCGCGAACAGCGCCGCGAAGGCCGCCCAGGCGAGGCCCGTCCAGCCGTGGCGGACGCCGCCGAGCAGCGGGAGCATCGCGATGATCACGTTCTTCGGCTCGACGCCGTCCGTGATCCGGCGGGCCCACACCGTGCGGCTGGCGGGGGCGGTCATGGCCTCGGTCATGGGGGTGCGGCTCCGGGCGGTGGCGGGGGCTGGTCGACGGCACGGGGCCGGTCGGACGATCGTACGGGGCCCGGGCGCCGCGCTCCCGGACCGCCCCCGGCCTCCCCGGACCCCCGGGGCGGGCACGGCCCCCTCAGAAGCGGGGCGGACGGCCCTCCAGGAACGCGGCGAGCCCCTCGTGCACGTCGGAGGCCTCCCGGGAGCGGCGCTCCCACGGTGCCAGGGCCTGCGCCGCCTGCTCCGGCGGGACGGCCAGCGCGGCCTTGACGGCGCCGATGGTCTGCGGCGAGCGGCGGGTCAGCAGCCGGGCGAACGCCAGCGCGTTCTCGTCCAACTGGTCGGCCGGCAGCACCCGGTCGGCCAGACCGATCACCGCGGTGCGCGGGCCCTGCACCAACTCGCCGGAGAACAGCAGGTACTTGGCCCGGGAGGGGCCGACCAGCCGGGCCAGCCGCAGGGTCGGCACCGCCGGGTAGACCACCCCGAGCTTGGCCGGGGTGATGCCCATCCGGGCGTCGTCCGCGACGAACCGCAGGTCGCAGGCGACGGCCAGCTGGCAGCCGCCGCCGACGCAGGCGCCGTGCACCACCGCGATCGTCGGGTGCGGGAAGGCGGCCAGCGCCTCCTCGGCGGCGACGTTGACCGCGTGGTACCGGTCGGCGCTGTCCGGGTCGCCGTAGACCCCGGCGAGCTCGTCGATGTCCGCGCCGGCGCTGAACGTCCCGTCCGCGCCGGTGACCAGCAGGACGCGCACGCCCGGCTGCCCGGCGATCCGGGCCAGCACGTCGGGCAGCGCCTGCCAGATGGCCAGTGTGACGGCGTTGCGGCGGTGCGGTCGGGCGAACTCCAGCACGGCGACGCCGTCCTCACCGACGTGGGCGCGCAGGCCGTCGACGTGCGTGGGCAGCGGGGTGCGGTCCCGGGTGAGCAGCGGCTGGTCCATGCGTACCTCCGGAGGGTCGTGGTGCGCACACCCTCTCAGGGCGCCGCCGTGCAGTAGCCGCCGAGGCCCCGTTCGACCAGCGCGTAGGCGCGGCGGGCCCGGTCGAGGGCGGCGGGCAGGGCGTCCGCGGCGCGCGCGCCGGTCAGCATCAGCCGCTGGTTCGCGGTGGTCAGCGTCAGCCTGGTGGCGATCAGCTGGGCCGCGGCGATCTGCGCGGTCAGCTCGTCGTGGGCCGGGTCCTGGGCGAGCAGTTCGGCGGTGAGCAGGTCCCGCGCCTGGTGGGAGAAGACGGCCGTGGCGCGCATCGCGAGCGCCGGGGTGCGGTGGATCAGCCGGACCACGTCCAGCACCACCTGGTCGTCGTTGAGGCCGGTGGCGGGGTCGAGCTGCTCGAGCGCGGCCAGGTACTGGTCGCGCAGCGCCACCACGGCGGAGCTGCCCGGGGCGCGTTCGCGCACCACCCGGGCGGGCTCGTCCAGGTGCTGCTCCATGGGGGCCATGACCAGGTCTTCCTTGGTCGGGAAGTAGTTGAAGACGGTCATCTTGGAGACGTCGGAGGCGGCCGCGATCTCGGCCACCGAGACCTGGTCGAAGTCCCGGGCGGCGAACAGCCCGACGGCGGTGCGCCAGATCCGGATGCCGGTCTGGATCTTCTTGCGCTCGCGCAGCGGGAGCGTGTCGAGGTCCTGGTCGGAGCCGAGGCCGAAGTCGGTGCGTGTCGCCATGGCATGACTGTACCAGGATCAAAGATGTTCCGGGATGAAAATTGTGTTCGGATGAAGAATTGACCCGGTATAAAAATGCTGCCATGGTGAGGGCACGCCGCCGGCCGCACCGGTCCGGCCGGAACTCCACCGACCCAGGGGGGCTCGAACCATGGCGCGCACCGCCGCACCGACACCGGAACCGACCGCACCGACCCCGACGGCACAGGCCGCACAGGCCGCGACGGCACAGGCCGCACCGACCGCCGCGCCACCGGCCCTGATGACCCCGGCCCGGCGGAACCTGGGCATGCTCATCTGCCTGGTCACGATCGTGCTGGCCGTCCTCGACATGAACATCGTGTCCGCGGCCACCGTGCCGATCGTCCGGGACCTCGACCCCGTCCACGGCGTCGACCGACTGCCCTGGCTGGTCAGCTCCTTCGCCCTGGCCGCGACCGCCCTCCTGCCGCTCTACGGCAAGCTCTGCGACCTGTACGGCGCCAAGCGCGTGCTGCTCGGGGCCGTCGGCACCTTCCTGCTCGGCTCGGCGCTGTGCGGCGCCGCGCAGTCGATGACCGAGCTGATCGCGTTCCGGGCCCTCCAGGGCGTCGGCGGCGGTGGACTGATGAGCGTCACCATGGTGGTCATCGCCCACCTCAAGGACCCGGCCGAGCGCTCCGCCGGCAAGGGCGGTGCGATGGGAGGGATCGTCGGGGGGCTCGGGATGGCGGTCGGCCCGCTGGTCGGCGCGCTGTTCACCGACCACCTCGGCTGGCGCTGGGTCTTCTACGTCAACCTGCCGCTCGGCCTGCTCGTCCTGGTCGGCGCCGCCCTGGTCATCAAGCTGCCGCCGGCGGCCGGGCGCCGCGGCCTGGACTTCGCCGGAGCGGCCCTCGCCGCCGCCTTCGCCACCGGGCTGCTGCTGGTCACCGAGTGGGGCGGCAAGGACTACGCCTGGACGTCCCCGCAGATCCTCGGCCTGGCCGCCGCCACCCTGGCCGCGCTCGGCCTCTTCCTGTGGCGCCAGGCCACCGCGGCCGAGCCGGTGCTGCCGCTGTCGCTGTTCCGGATCCCCGAGGTGCGGCTCGGCTTCGCCATCCAGGGACTGCTCGGGATGGGCATGACCGGCTCCATCGTCTACGTGATGCTCTACCTGCAGATCGCCCGCGGCATCGCGCCGACCTCCGCCAGCCTGTACCTGATCCCGATGGCGGCCGGGATGACCGCGGTCGGCGTGCTGGTCGGCCGGCTGGCCGCCCGCGGCCACGCGCACCGCACCTTCCTGGTGGTCGGCGGCGGCTGCGCGACGCTCGCCCTGGCGCTGCTCGGCCTCAGCGGGCCGGCCACCGGCCTGTGGGCGGTGTGCGCCGAACTCGCGCTGCTGGGCTGCGGCCTGGGCCAGCTGGTCGGCCAGCTGATCACGGTCGTGCAGGAGGCCGCGCCCCGGCACCAGCTCGGCGTCGCGACCACCGGGATCCGCTTCTTCCAGACGCTCGGCAGTGCGCTCGGCGCGGCGCTGTTCGGCACCGTGCTGGCCCGGGCCTTCGCGGCGGGCGAGCCCGGCCGGCCGCTCGGTTCGCTCCGGACGCTCACCGGTGCGGCCCGCGAGCACGCGCTGCGCAGCTTCACGGACGCCGTCGACGTGGTGTTCCTGTCGGCGGGCGGGGTGATGGCGCTGGTCCTGGTGCTCGCGCTGCGGCTGCCGGCGGCCGAGCCGGAGCCGGTCGGGGCGGCGGAGGCGGCGGAGCAGGCCCTGGCGGCCTGAGCGCGCCGGTCGGGGTGCGCCGGACGGGGTGCGGTGAGCCGGGGGGAGGGGCGGTGCCGGGGCCCGGTGGACGAGGAGTCCACCGGGCCCCGCCGCGTTCGGGGCCGGGCCGGGCCCGCGCCCGGGCGGCGGTCCACTCCGTGGCCGGACGGGCCGGGGCCCGCCGCCGGTCTCAGGCCCGGGCCGCCCACTCCGAGGCCAGCAGCGACCAGATCTCCATGTCGCGGCGGACACCCCGGTACAGCGACTGCTCGCGCAGCACGCCGTCCAGCGTCATGCCGAGCCGCTGGGCGGCGGCCCGGCTGCGGGTGTTGTCCGTGCTGGTCCACCACTCGGCGCGGTGCAGGCCGCGGGTGACGAAGGCGTAGTCGAGCAGCCGGCGGACGGCGGCGGTGACCAGGCCGTGCCCCTCGCCGGCGGGCTCGGTCCAGACGCCGATCTCGCAGTTGCCGGTCTCGGTGTCGAAGGCCACGAACATCACGCCGCCGACCAGCGTGCCGTCCAGCCAGATGCCGTAGATCCGGCCGTGGTCGGCGGCTTGCTGGTCGGCGTAGCGCTGCAGGGTGGCGCGGGCGGAGGCCGGGTCGGTGGAGCGGGTGGCCCACGGGATCCACGGGTCGGTGTGGGCCCGCGCGCGGTCGACGTGGGTCAGGAACTCGGCCGCCTGCCACGGCTCCAGCGGGCGCAGTTCGGCGTTCTCGGCGAGCGGTACGGCAAACATGGGCGGGCCTTTCACGGGATGCGCGGTGTGCTGGGAACGATACATAACAAACGTTTGGTATGTACGATGGCCGGCATGACGCCCGCCCGTGGAGACCACGACGCCCGCCGCCTGGAGGTCTCCGAGGGGGTGTGGCGGGTGCTCTCCACGCGCGGCTTCGAAGGCCTGACCCTGCGCGCGGTGGCCGCCGAACTGGGCGCCTCCACCGGCTTGTTGACGCACTACTTCCCGAACAAGCGGGCCCTGCTGAGCCACGCCCTGGAGGAGCTCGACCGGCGTTCCGGCTCCCGGCCCCGGCGCACCGCCCCCGTCGACGGCACCCCGCCGCCGCCCGCCGGCCTGCCCCGGCTGCGGGCCGCCCTGCTGGACGTCCTGCCGCTGGACGCGGCGGCCGCGGCCGGCAACCGGATCTGGGTCGGCTCCTGGGACGTCGCGCTGGCCGATCCGGAGCTCGCTGCGGCGCACGCCGGCCGCTACGCCCGCTCGCGGGAGGCCCTCGCGGTGCACGTGGTGGACGCCCAGCGGCGCGGGGAGCTCCCGGCGGGCTCCGACGCCGTCGCCGTGGCGACCGCCGCGCAGGCCTTCGTGCTCGGACTGGTGGTGCAGGCGCTGTTCGCCCCGGGGGAGTTCCCGGCCGAGCGGCAGACCGCCCTGCTGGACGCCTACCTGGCCGGGCTGGCCGGCCCGGCCGCGGGTGGCACCGGGGGCTGAGGGGGCGTCGGGGGTCGAGGACACCGGTCCGGGCGCGCGGGCGGCCGGGATCCGTCCGCCGCGAGAGCCTCCGGGAGAGCCCCCGGCGACGCTCTCCGGGTGCGGTCCGGGCGCGGTCCGGCGGTGCCGGAAATGCACCCCGACGCGCTTTTTCGGAGCGGCCATGACACGCATGGTCACGACATATGCGCGGTGGGTGGTCGGAAATCGGCGGTGGACGCGCGGATTTCCCGCCGGGCGCCGGCCGGGCAATGCCGCGGCCGGCAATGCGGGCGCCGGCCCGGCGGCCTGCGGGAATGGCAGGGCGTGGTGCCCCCAGCAGGATTCGAACCTGCGACCTACCGCTTAGAAGGCGGGTGCTCTATCCGCTGAGCTATGGGGGCGGGACGGACCGTGCCCGGGTGGGCGGGACCGTGGCCGGGTTCGGGCGACGTGCGCCGGGGCGCGCGGGTCCGGCCCCGTGCCTGAGGGTGGGGGTGGGGGTTGGGTGGGTCCTCGCCCTGCCGGGGACAGGATAAGGGTGCCCAGTTCCTCGGCCGGGTGTGACGACACCGCCGTTGGTGTGTCGGTTCGGTGGAGCGGTCCGATAATCGCAGGTGAAGCCCGTGTGTGCAGCGGTCTGGCAGACTTCCGCGCCGGACGTTGTGCAGTCGTTACGGGGCTGCCGCCCCACCCGTTATGGATTTGACACGGAGAATGTGCCGCCTCCGGTGCGGGTGGGGGCCGACATTCGGCTTCCTCCGGTCGGATGACGTGCGCGGACGGTCGGGCGCGGGGCGTTCCGGAGGCCGCGGGTGGGGGCGGCGAGCAGCCGGTTTGTTGTCATGGCCGCGATGAGTCGGGGGCGAAGCGCTGCCGAAAGGCCGAAATTCACCCCTGCGGGTGACATCAGTTTTCCACAGGCGCGAGTTGTCCACAGGATTTCGGAACTCCCTCGCGGAGATTTCCCTCCTGGCGCACTCTCAAAGCGCGCCGGTCGATTCCGTACGGTGCATCGGCGAGAACGGAGAGTGTGCCGTGAGCGAGGCGTACGTGACGGTGACGGGCAATGTCGCGACGGAGGTGAGCTACGGCGAAACGGGCGCCGGGGTGCCGATGGCGAACTTCCGGCTGGGCTGCACCGAGCGCCGCTACGACCGGGAGCGCGCGTGCTGGGTCGACGGCGAGACGCAGTGGCTGACGGTGACGGCCTGGCGGGCGCTGGCGGTGAACCTGATCGGCTCGCTGGCCAAGGGGGATCCGGTGCTGGTGAGCGGCCGGTTGAGGGTCCGCGAGTGGGGGGAGGGGGAGGCGCGGCGGACCAGGGCGGAGATCGACGCCCGATCGGTCGGACACGACCTCACCCGCGGTACCTCGGCGTTCCGTTGGGCCTCGGGTGCGCGCGGGCAGCCCCCGGCCGGTGCGGAGCCGGCCGGGGCGGCGGTCCGGGGAGGGGGCGTGCCGGGGTGGATCGCGGACGCACTGGAGGCGCGGAAGGCCTCGGTGGCGGCCCCGGCGCCGGGCCCGCCGGATTCGGCACCCCCTGTGCGGGCAGTGACGGGAACGCAGGTGCTGGTGTCCGAGGGGGAGCCGGAGGGTGGCGGTCAGGGGTCGCCGATCTGACCGGTCGGCGACCTGGACTGTCGACAAATATGTTGATCGAGACTGTTGTTGCGCCCGTACGCGCAATCTCGTCCGGATAACAGAAAGTGGCGAAGAGATTCTGGCTGATCGTCAGCTTGTGTGGAAACTGGGAGGGTTGATAACGATACAGATACGGAATCGTCCTGATTTCGCATGGGGGTTTCGGGGCCTGCGGGGCTCAATAGGATTCGTCTGGTTCATACCCGCAGCGGGCGCCACAGGGGGCGCCCCGCGGCAGGCAAGTCGGCGGGCTGCCGATCGGTGCGGCCCGGCCCGGAGGGATCCCAGATGTTCCAGAGGCAGACGCGGAGTCTCCCCCGCATAACCACTGTCATGCTCGCGACCAGCCTTGCGCTGGGTGGAGGCCTGTTCGCAGCCGGTACGGCGGCCGCGGCCGACACCCCGGGGTCGGGCGTGACCGCGGTGGTGCAGAACACCATGCTCGGCGAGAAGATCGACGTCGAGGGCGAGGGCACCGTCGACGGCGGCCTGTTCACGCTCAAGACCGCCGACGGTGAGCTGCAGACCTACTGCATCGACTTCGGCTTCCCGGTGGACATCTCCAAGAAGATCAAGTACCAGGAGTCGGACTGGGCCTCCAGCTCGCTCGGTGACAAGAACAAGGTCGAGGCGGCCGCCAAGATCCGCTGGATCCTGGAGAACTCCTACCCGCAGGTCAAGGACCTCGGGGCGCTCGCCAAGGCCGCCGGCGCGGGCAACCTGAGCCCGGAGGACGCCGCCGCGGGCACCCAGGCCGCGATCTGGAAGTTCTCGGACAACAAGAACGCCGTCCCGCGCAGCGCCGACGCCAAGAAGCTCCGCGACTACCTGACCGGTGCCGCCAACAAGGGCATCGCCGCCGAGCCCAAGCCCTCGCTGACCCTCAGCCCGGACTCGGTGTCCGGCAAGTCCGGCGCGAAGCTCGGCCCGTTCACCCTCAACTCCAGCGCCTCCGAGGTGAAGCTGGCCGTCAGCGGCGACTCCGCCGACAAGGTCAAGCTGCTGGACAAGGACAACAAGCCGGTCGGCGCCACCGTGACCGGCCCGATCGCCAAGGACACCCAGCTGTTCCTGGACGTGCCGGCCGGCACCCCGGACGGCTCGGTGACCGTGAACGCCAGCGCCTCCACCGTGGTGCCCAGCGGCCGCGTCTTCCTCAGCAAGGGGTACACCCGCGAGGAGCACAGCCAGACCATGATCCTGGCCGGCTCCAGCAAGCTCAACGTCGCCGACGCGGCCAAGGCCACCTGGAAGCAGGGCAAGGGCGCGCTGGTCGACAGCACCGCCAAGGTCGAGTGCGCCAACAACGGCGTGCGCGTCTCCGTCTCCAACGGTGGTGACGAGGCCGGCACCGTCACGGTCGGCAAGCAGCAGCTGACCGTCCAGCCGGGCAAGACCGAGAGCGTTCTCGTCCCGGTCGCCGAGAAGACGGCCTACAACATCACCGTCTCCGGCCCGAACGGCTACAGCCGCCAGTTCCAGGGCGTCCTGGACTGCAAGACCGGCACCGGCCCGACCCCGACCTCGGGTCCGTCGACCCCGGGCACCTCGGCCACGCCGACCACCCCGGGCACCACCGGCACCCCGAGCCCGGCCGGCACCCCGTCCGCCAGCGCCAGCACCCCGGCCGCCGGCCACCCGTCCCCCGCCTCCACCAGCCCGGCCCCGGGCACCGGTGGCCTGGCCCAGACCGGTGCCAATGACTCGACCCCGATCCTCGCCGCCGTCGCCGGTGGCCTGGTCGTGGCCGGTGGCGCCGCGGTCTTCGTCCTGCGCCGCCGCGGCCGCCACGGTCGCAACACCGCCTGACCCGCTCCGCGGGCCCGGAGGCACTGACCTCCTGAGGCCCTGAGGCGACACCCGGCCCGGCTCCCCGCACCCGCTGCGGGGGGCCGGGCCTTCGCCGTCACGGGCCCGATCCGGATACCCCGGTGGGGTCACCCGGCCGTTCGGGCCTCCCGGCCGGGTGCGGCACAATGGAACGCTGCAAGCCGAATACTCCCGACGACGCCGGAGCGATCTCACGTGGCGGAATACATCTACACGATGCGCAAGGTGCGCAAGGCTCACGGAGACAAGGTCATCCTTGACGACGTGACGCTCAGCTTCCTCCCCGGAGCGAAGATCGGCGTCGTGGGCCCCAACGGCGCCGGTAAGTCCACGGTGCTGAAGATGATGGCCGGCCTGGAGCAGCCCTCCAACGGCGACGCCTTCCTCTCGCCCGGCTTCACCGTCGGCATGCTCCTCCAGGAGCCGCCGCTGGACGAGTCCAAGACCGTCCTGGAGAACGTCGAGGACGGCGTCAAGGAGATCAAGGGGAAGCTCAACCGCTTCAACGAGATCGCCGAGCTGATGGCCACCGACTACTCGGACGCGCTGCTCGACGAGATGGGCAAGCTCCAGGAGGACCTGGACCACGCCGAGGCCTGGGACCTGGACGCCCAGCTGGAGCAGGCCATGGACGCCCTGGGCTGCCCGCCCGGCGACTGGCCGGTCACCAAGCTCTCCGGTGGCGAGAAGCGCCGCGTCGCGCTCTGCAAGCTGCTGCTGGAGGCGCCCGACCTGCTGCTGCTCGACGAGCCCACCAACCACCTGGACGCCGAGTCGGTGAACTGGCTGGAGCAGCACCTGGAGAAGTACAAGGGCACCGTCGTCGCCGTCACCCACGACCGGTACTTCCTGGACAACGTCGCCGAGTGGATCCTCGAGCTCGACCGCGGCCGCGCCTACCCGTACGAGGGCAACTACTCCACCTACCTGGAGACGAAGCAGTCGCGTCTCAAGGTCGAGGGGCAGAAGGACGCCAAGCGCGCCAAGCGCCTCAAGGAGGAGCTGGAGTGGGTCCGCTCCAACGCCAAGGGCCGCCAGGCGAAGTCCAAGGCCCGTCTGGCCCGCTACGAGGAGATGGCGGCCGAGGCGGACAAGATGCGGAAGCTGGACTTCGAGGAGATCCAGATCCCGCCGGGCCCGCGTCTGGGCAGCGTCGTCATCGAGGTCGAGAACCTCAACAAGGCCTTCGGTGAGAAGGTCCTGATCGACGACCTCAGCTTCACCCTGCCGCGCAACGGCATCGTCGGCATCATCGGCCCGAACGGCGCCGGCAAGACCACGCTGTTCAAGATGCTGCAGGACCTGGAGACCCCGGACTCCGGCAAGGTCAAGGTCGGCGAGACGGTCAAGATCAGCTACGTCGACCAGTCGCGCGCCAACATCGACCCGAAGAAGACCCTCTGGGAGGTCGTCTCCGACGGTCTGGACTGGATCAACGTCGGCCAGGTCGAGATGCCGTCCCGCGCCTACGTGTCGGCCTTCGGCTTCAAGGGCCCGGACCAGCAGAAGCCGGCCGGCGTGCTGTCCGGTGGTGAGCGCAACCGCCTGAACCTGGCGCTCACCCTCAAGCAGGGCGGCAACCTGCTGCTCCTCGACGAGCCCACCAACGACCTGGACGTCGAGACGCTCTCCTCGCTGGAGAACGCGCTGCTGGAGTTCCCCGGCTGCGCCGTGGTCATCTCCCACGACCGCTGGTTCCTGGACCGGGTGGCCACCCACATCCTCGCCTACGAGGGCGAGAGCAAGTGGTTCTGGTTCGAGGGCAACTTCGAGTCGTACGAGAAGAACAAGATCGAGCGGCTCGGCGCCGACGCCGCCCGCCCGCACCGGGCCACGTACAAGAAGCTGACCCGCGGCTGACACCCAGCCGTCACGGCGGTCCGGCAGACTGCCCCGCGAGGGGCGGTCCGCCGGACCGCGGCCCCGCCGCCGCCACCCGGCGGCGGGCGACCGGACGTCGAGGAGAACACCTGTGGCCCGCCACATCTACGCCTGCCCGCTGCGCTGGTCCGACATGGACGCCTTCGGACACGTCAACAACGTGGTCTTCCTGCGCTACCTGGAGGAGGCCCGGATCGACTTCATGTTCACCCAGGCCGCCGAGGCCGGCGCCGGGGAGTTCGCGGGCGGCTCGGTGGTGGCCCGCCACGAGATCGACTACAAGCGTCCGCTGGTGCACCGGCCGGAGCCGGTCACCGTGGAGACCAGGGTGACCCACATCGGCGGCGCCTCGCTGACGGTGTCCTACGAGATCAAGGACGTCGCCGCGGACGGCACCGAGACGGTGTACGTCCGGGCCTCCACGGTGGTCGTCCCCTACGACCTGGCCGAGGGCCGGCCGCGCCGGATCTCGCCCGTGGAGCGGGCGTTCCTGTCGCGCTTCATGGACGAACCCGCTCTGGACGAGAAGGCGGGCGTGGCCGCGGCCGCCGCCTGAGCACCGACCCCTACCGATTCGAGCTGACCAGCGTTGACCATCACCGCCCGTCTCGCCCTCACCGATGCCGGCGGGGCCGCCGACCTCGCCGCCTTCCTGCAGCGGCTGCTGCGCTTCGACCGGGCGGCCGCCGTCCGGTTGCAGGCCGTGGCCCCGGCCGCGGAGGACGGGGTGCTGGCGGTGTTCGGGCGGCTGCCGCTGGGCGGTTCGGGCGCGCTCGCGATCCGCACCTCCCGGCTGACCGGGCTGGGCGAGCCGGTCGACCTGACCGTCTCGGCCGGCCGGCTGCTGGACGGCGTGGACGACGGGGCGGGCACCGTCGCGCTGCCGGCGCCGGTGACCGGCCCGGCCTGGGCGGGGCTGTTGCCGCCGCGCACCGGCTGGCGCCCGGTCGGGTCGCCGCCGGCCGCCGAGGTGTACCCCGAACTGATGGCCGGGGTGCGGGAGTTCCGCGAGCGCAGTGAGGCCGTCCCGGAGCACCACCGCAGCCGTGCGGTGCTGGACGCGCTGGCCGACGAGATCTGGTCGCGCCCGGTCGGCGCGCTGCCGGAGCTGCCGCTGCGCGCGGTGCACGCGGCGCACGTGATCGGCTTCCTGAAGCCCGGTTCGCCGCTCACCGTGCACCGGGCGGGCGGCTGGCTGCGGTTGAGCGCGCCGGCCGGCTCGGTGGCGGTGCGGACGGCGGCCGCGCCCGGCGCGGGCCTGGGGCTGAGCCCGCTCCGCTAGGGCTCGTCCGACAAGCCCCAGCCGCGCGGGGCCGCCGCTGCGGCGCGGGCCGGAAGGGCCGGATCCGGCCGGATCAGCCCGGGGTGTTGATCATCGAGGCGGCGGCGTAGGTGAGGTAGTCCCAGAGCTGCTGCTCGTCCTCGGCCGGCAGGGCCAGCTCGTCCACCCCGGCCCGCATGTGCTTCAACCAGGCGTCGTGCGCGGCGCGGTCGACCTTGAACGGCACGTGCCGCATCCGCAGCCGCGGGTGGCCGCGCTGCTCGCCGTAGGTGCGGGGGCCGCCCCAGTACTGCATCAGGAAGAGGGTCAGTCGCTCCTCGGCCGGGCCGAGGTCCTCCTCGGGGTACATCGGCCGGAGCAACTCGTCCTCGGCGACGCCCTGGTAGAACCGGTGGACCAGCCGCCGGAAGGTCGGCTCTCCGCCGACCCGCTCGAAGAAGGTCTCCTCGCTCAACGTGCCTCGCCCGATCTCTGTCACCCGACCATGGTCGCAGACGCCGGCGGGGCCGTACACCGGGACCATCGGCGTACGACCCCGTGCGGCGGGCTCATCCGGACGCGGTGGCTACGCGTCCTCCCACTTGAACAGCTTCCAGGCGACGCCGGTCAGCACCGCCGCGAAGGCCAGCAGCCCGCCCATGGTGGGCAGGGCGTCCATGACGCCGCCGCCGCGGGTGAGCACCGACTGGGCGGAGGTGACCAGGTAGTGCAGCGGCATCACCTTGGAGATGGTCTGCAGCCAGCCCGGCGCGCCGTCCAGCGGGAAGAACGAGCCGGACAGGAAGGACATCGGCAGGACGATGACCTGGGAGATGCCGTTGGCGGCCTCCTCGGTCTTGGCGACCGAACCGGCCAGCAGCCCGATCGACATGAAGGCGAGGGTCGCGCAGGCCACCAGCGGGATGACCAGCCACCAGTCACCGGTGAGCTTGAGCCCGAAGAAGCCCGTGGCGACCACCAGGAAGACGGCGCTCTGCAGGAGCGCCGTCAGCAGCGAGACCACGATCCGGGAGCTGACGACGGTGCCGGCGCTGATCGGGGCCAGCCGCAGGCGGCGCAGCACCTTGGTCTTGCGCCAGTTGACCAGGGTCAGGGCGGCGCCGAAGACCGCGCCGGTGGCGACGGCCCAGCCGAGCAGGCCGGGGGTGAGGAACTGGATCGGCTTGAGCGACTTGTCCTCGACCTGCTGGGCGTCCAGCACGTAGGCCGGGGGCTTTCCGGTGGCGGCCTGGTTGGCGCTCTGGACCACGGAGTCGAGGATGCCCCGGAGGGCGCCGGCCCGGACGGCGTCGGCGGCGCTGTACCGCAGCTCGACCCTGCCGTCGGGCCCCTGCTCGATCATCGCGTCGAAGTCGCCCTTGCGGACCTTCTCCAGGGTGCCGGCCTCGTCGTCGGTCCGGGTGATGGTGAGGACCGCGTTCAGCCCGGTGCGGGCGTCGCCCTGCATCGAGTCGAACAGCTGGACCGCCCCGACCTGCGCGACCTTGGCGTGCGGGCTGCCGGTGCCCTTGCTGACGGTGCCGAAGAAGACCAGGAACACCAGCGGGAAGAGCAGGATGAAGAAGGTCGCGGTGCGGTCGCGCTTCATGCCGAGCAGCATGGCGCGGGACAGGCTCCAGAACGCGCTGACGCGCTCCCGGCCGGCGCCCGCCTCGCCGGTCGGACCGCCGCGCTGGGCGGGCACCTTGGTGCCGGTGGACGTGCTGGCGGTCATGCCCGGTACTCCCGTCCGGTCAGCTGGAGGAAGACGTCCTCCAGGGTGGCGCCGCGCACCTCGAGGCCGCGCAGCGCGTTCTGCTCGGCCAGGACGCTCAGGACCGGGGCCGGGAGGCGGGTGGAGACGGCCAGCGTGACGGTGTCGTCGTCCAGGGCGGCGATCTCGGCGCCGGCCGCGGTGAGCAGTTCGCGGGCCCGGTCGGCGGTGAGCTGGCCGGAGGCGACGCTGATCCGGACGGTGTCGTCGATCTCGCGGATCAGCGCGGCGGGGGCGCCGGTGTGCAGGATCTTCCCGTGGTCCATGATCGAGACCCGGTCGCAGAGGACCTCGGCCTCGTCCAGGTAGTGGGTGGTCAGCACGACCGTGCGGCCCTCGGAGTTGATGTCCCGCAGGAGGTCCCAGAGGTTGCGCCGGGCCTGCGGGTCGAGGCCGGTGGTGGGCTCGTCCAGGAAGACGAGCTCCGGGTCGTGGGCCAGGGCGCAGGCGATCGACAGGCGCTGGGCCTGGCCGCCCGACATCTTCTCGGTGAGGGTCTCCGCCTTGTCGGCCAGACCGACCCGCTCCAGCATCGCGTCGGCCCGTCGGGGGCCGACCCCGTAGAACGAGGCGAAGGTGCGGATGGTCTCCCGGGCCGTCAGTTTCCGGAAGAAGGCGGAGGCCTGGAACTGCACGCCGATGCGCGGCAGCAGTTGCGGGTTGCGCGGCCAGGGTGCCATCCCCAGCAGCTCGACCCGGCCCTCGTCCGGTTCGCGGACTCCTTCCAGGATCTCCATGGTGGTGGTCTTCCCGGCGCCGTTGGGCCCCAGGATCCCGTAGAACTCGCCGGCCTCGACGGTGAGGGACACCCCGTCGACGGCCTGCACATCCCCGTACCGCTGACGGATTCCGTCGGCGGATATAGCTGCAGTCATGTGCCCAGAGCGTAGGGGCATCCGGTGGGGCTGTGCAGGCGTGGCGCAAGTGATTTGAAGATCATTTTGCCGAGGCCGGGAAACGCGTCGGGCCGGACGGACGCGGTGGTCCGTCCGGCCCGGTCGGGCCCGGCGTCAGGCGCGGTGCACCGTGATGGTCGTCCAGGCGCCGACGTGGATCCGGTCGCCGTCGTTGAGCGGGACGGCGGTGTGCGGGGTGATCGGCTCCGCACCGCCGTTGACGGTGGTGCCGTTGGTGGAGTCCTGGTCCACCAGCACCCAGCTGCCGTCCGCCTGTTCGGCCAGCAGCGCGTGCTGGTGCGAGGCGCCCGGGTCCTCCGGCGGCACCGACAGGTCGATCTCCGGGACCGTCCCGCGGTGCTGGCTGCGCCGGCCGATCCGCAGCTGGCCGCGGCCGGTCAGCGGGACGCGGCGCTCCGGGCAGTACGGGGGGAAGAACAGGCCGGCCGCCTCGGGACCGCTGCGGGCCATCATGTCGGTGAAGTAGTCGCGGTCGGCCGAGACCACCGCGATCCAGTTGGCTCGGACCGGCTCCGCCGGGGCGGCCTCCGGCTGGGGCTGCGGCGGGGCGAGGTGGAACGAGGTGCGGAAGTCCCCGCCGGCCTGCCCGTTCTGGCCGGGCGGCTGGGCGTAGACCGGGCCGGAGTCCTCGCGGGCCGGGGCCTCGGGGAACGCGCCCTCGGGCGGCGGGTAGCCGTAGGTGTGCGCGGGCACGGGGGCCTGCGGCTGCTGCGGCTGGAGCTGCTGCGGGAGGGGCGCCGGCTGCGGCTGGCCGTGCTGCGGTGCGCCGTGCTGGGGCTGGGCGTGCTGGGGGACCCCGGGCTGAGGGACACCGTGCTGGGGCTGGCCGTGCTGTGGTGCGCCGTGCTGGGGCTGGGCGTGCTGGGGCGCGCCCGGCTGCGGGGCGCCGCCGTACGCCGCCGGGATGTTCAGCGGCGGGGGCTGGGCCGGGCCCGGCGCGGGGACGCCGGCCGCCGGGGGCTGGCGGCGCGAGGGCGTGGAGAGCTCGTAGTCGTACCCGCACTCCTCGCAGAACCGCCCGGTCTGCGGGCTGCGGCAGATCGGGCAGACCACCAGGCCCTCGGTGAGGTCCGGGAAGCCCTGCGCGGGCGGCGGCGGGTAGGCGCCGGGCTGCGGGTGGGCCCCCGGCGGTGCGGGCGGGGGCGGCAGCGGGGCGCCGTAGGGCGTCCCGCCGTGCTCCGGGTGCCCGGCGGGTGCTCCGGGCGCGGGGTGGGCCCCGTGCGCCCCCGGATGGGCCCCGGGCGCCGGGGCGGGCGGAGTCATCGGAAAGCCGCAGAAGTCGCACCAGTCCTCGGCCTGCGACTCATGGCCCCTCGGGCAGATCGGCATCAGTTCCCCCTCACATCGAGCCGGCTTGGGGCGGCGTCGCACCGGGTCGTCGGCCCGGTCACGTCTTCAGCGGTCACTTCTTCACACGCACCGTCTTGGTCGACCGGGTCTCAAGGGTCATCGAGTCGGCCTCGCTCACGTTCTTACGGAACCGAACGGTACCCTCCTTCGGGTCGACCACGTCGACCACCTTCTGCAGCAGTTTGTAGGTGCCGTCGTTCCCGGTCGCGTGCGCGATCCGGACGGCGGCGCCCAGCTTGGCGGTCGCGGTGTCGACGTCCCCGGCCCGGTGGGCCTCCAGGCCCTCCTGGATGGAGGAGGCGAGCTCGGCCTGCCCGGTGTAGTGGGCGACCTGCGGGCTGATCCGGGTGGAGGAGGCCAGGTCGTCCGTCCAGACCGCCTTGACGAGCCCCTGCGAGAGCACCTCGGGGGTGCCGCCGCCGACCTGCGGGGGCAGCACCAGGCTGATCCGCGCGGCGAGCATCTCGTTGCCGACCGAGGCGGCCGGGACCTCGACGCAGACGTGGTAGTCGCGGCTCTCGTCGCCCCAGGAGCCGGTGGGGTAGTCGCCGGCCCGGGGGCCGGCCTCGGCGCGCCGGGCGGTGAGGTCCTCGACGCTGGGGGCGACCTGCTTGACGAACCTGACGGTGGCGTTGGCCGGGGTCCAGATCCGCAGCGCGACGTCGGCGACCTGCTTGCCCATGGCGCCGGCCATCATCGAGCGGAAGTCCTCGGCCAGGCCGGACGGTTCGGCGACGATGTCGACGGTGCCCAGCAGCGCGGAGGAGATCTTGCGCAGCTCGTCGATCCGCCAGTCGGTGCCGACGCCGCGGCAGTCGGCGGTGAAGTGGCCGCCGACCCGCTCGATGGTGCGCTCCAGGTCGGCCGCGGACTCGTGCTCGTTGTTGCCGTCGGTGAGCAGGACGGCGTGCCGGATGGTGATGTCGCGGCGGGTCAGGAAGAGCTGGTCGGCCTTGGCGAGCCAGCTGCCCATGGCGGTGCCGCCGGCCGCGGTGAGGCGGCGCAGGGCCTCCTTGGCGCGGCCCCGGGTGTCGGCGGAGGCGGTCGCGAGGGTGCCGTCGCCCGGGTAGATGTCGCGGGCCTCGTGGGTGCCGGCGACCACCGCGAAGGCGGTGCCGTCGCGCAGCGCGTCGATGGCGGCGGCGGTGGCCTCCCGGGCCCCGTTGATCTTGGTCTTGGGGTAGTCCATCGAGCCCGAGCAGTCGACCAGGATCACCACGGCCGCGGCGGCGTCGGCGCCCTGCTGGGCCGCGTCCGAGAGGCCGAGCGGGCGGCCGCCGGAGGTGCCGCCGCCGGTCGCGGTGACGGTGACGATGGCGTTGACCTCGCGGGCGCCGTCGGCGAGGTACTCGTTCTGGAAGATGTCCACGTCGAACCTGGGCAGGTTCGGCTTCGCCAGTGTTGCCATGGGCCGGTGGCTCCCGTCAGGTGGTCGGTGCAGGTCGGTGCAGGTCGGTGCAGGTCCGTGCGGCTTGGTGCGCCTTGGTGCGGGGCGGTGCAGTGCGGGGCGGTGCAGTGCAGTGCGGGGCGGTGCGGACCGGTCCGTGCGGTCGGCCGCAGCGGGCCCGCCCCCGGTGGGGCGGGCCCGCTGCGGCGACGCGGCGTTCCGTCAGGCCGTCGGCGGGTGCGGCGGCTGGGGCGGGACGACCGGGGCCGCCGGGGCGGCGGGTGCGGCCGGGGGGACCGCCGGGGGTGCGGGCGGGGTCGGTGGCAGCGGGGCGGCGGGGGAGCCGATCACCGGGAGGTCGGGCAGGGTCGGATCGTGGTCCTCCTCGTCCTCGCCGGCCGGGGCGCCCCGCGGGACGACCACGGGCAGGTCGAGGGCGGTGGCCGTCCGCTCGTCCTCGTCGTCGCCGACCGCGCGGGCCGGCGGGTCGATCGGCAGGACGGCGACGGTGATGTTGTCGTGGCCGCCGGCGGCGACCGCGAACTTCACCAGGGTCTGGGCCGCCGCGAGGGGTTCGGTGCGGGCGTCCGGTCGGACGTAGTACGCCAGGTCGGTGGCGGCCTCGGCGTAGTTCCACAGGCCGTCGGTGCAGATCAGCAGCACCCCGGGGACGTGCGGGGTGAAGTCGAGGGTGTGCGGGACGACCTCCTCGGCGTCCGCGCCGAGCCAGCCGGTGATGGCGTGGGCGCGCGGGTCGGCGTAGGCCTCGGCCTCGCCCATCAGCCCGGCCTCGACCATCCGGGCCGCCCAGGAGTCGTCCTGGGTGAGCCGGAACGGCTCGGCGGCGGCGCGGTCGTCCGGGATCCAGTAGGCCCGGGTGTCGCCGACCCAGCCGATGGTGATCCGGCCGCCGGACGCTATCGCGCTGACGTAGGTGCAGGCCGGCGCGTTGAGGTCGGGCCGGGCGGGCCCGGCGCCGTCCGCGGCGAGGTCGGCGACGGCCCGGGCGGCGTCGGCGATGGCCTGGCGCATCGCGGCGGTGGGTTCGCGGCCGGCCTCCAGGGAGGTCAGCAGCGATTCGGAGGCGGCGTCGACGGCGGTCTCGGAGGCCTCGTCGGGGCGGTCGGAGGAGGACACGCCGTCGCACACCACGGCGACCACGACGGGCTCGCCGCCGGGCAGCGACGTCGCGGCGACGGTGAAGGAGTCCTCGTTGCGGTGGTGGCGCACGCCGCGGTCGCTGACCCCGGCGACGCCGCCCAGCGACTTCTCCATGTGGTCGCGCGGGCGCGGCTGGGCCCGGCCGCAGGCCTCGCAGTAGCCGTCGGGGGTGACCTGCGGCCTGCCGCAGTGCGCGCAGCCCGGCCCGTGCTGCGGCGGGACGGTCTCGCCCGGGGCGGCGGTCCAGCTCGCGGGCAGTGCGCCCGGGGCGGGCCGGCCGTCCCGGCCGGCCCCGCAGGCGCCGCAGAAGGCGTCCTCCGGCTCCATCGGCTCGGAACAGCTCGGGCACACGGTCTGCTGTGGCATCGGCTACACCCACGTCCTGGGGCGGGCGCGGTTGGCCCGCTCCACCATCTCGATCCTGGTCTCGGTCCGGTCGGCCAACCGGGCGAGTACCCGGTATGACTGTTCCAGGGCGAACCGCAGTTCCCGCTCCACCGCGGGACGTCCGAGCACCGTGGGGGCGCCGGCCTGGGCGGCACCGGTCGAGCCCGCGGTGACCCAGCCGAGGGCCGCCCCGAACAGTTCGACGGAGAGCTCCTCGCGGCGCCGGTCGTCCAGCCGCAGCGCGGTGAGCTGCGCGGAGCTGGCGCCGAGGTCGGTGGCCAGCGGGTCGGTGGCGGGCCGTTCGCGCAGGCGGGCGCGGACGGCGGCGATCCGGGCGGCGGTGTACTGGCTGGAGGTGGCGGGGACGGACTCCAGGGCCCGGACGGCGCCGGGGCGGTCGTCCTCGGCCAGGCGGACCCGGGCGAGCCCGAACGCGGCGCTCAGGTAGGCCTGGTCGGTGGTCCACACCAGCCGGTAGAACTCGGCCGCGTCGCCACCGTCGCCGAGCAGTTCGGCGCAGACGGCCAGGGCCAGCTTGGGTGCGGCCTCGCCGGGGAAGGCGTCGTACACCGCGTCGAAGGCCTCCGCGGCGGCCCGTAGGTCCGCGGGGTTCCCGCGCGTGCCGTCGCCGTCCCCGTCGACCGAGGCGACCAGGGCGACCAGCCCGCGGTACCAGACCACCCGCCAGTCGTCGGGGTGGTCGTTCTCCAGGGCGCCGAGTGCGGCGGTGGCCTCGCGGTGGCGGCCGAGTTCGAGCTGGGCGCGCAGTTCGCGCAGTCGGCTCTCGACGGAGAAGGCGGGCGCGCCGGCCAGGGCGGTGAGCGCCTCCTCGGGGTCGGTGGCCAGGAGGGTGGCGAGGAAGCCGGCGTTGGGGTCGTCCGGGTCGACCCGGGGGACGGGCAGGGCGAGGGCGGCGGCGGCCGGGTCGAGGGCGGTCACCAGGAGTTGCCCGGCCTGCTCGGTGGGCATCACCAGTTCGGTGTCGACGACGCGCAGTTCGGGCCCGAAGAGGGTGGACTGGGCCGGTCGGGGGCGCTCGTCCTGGAGGGCCAGGATCTCGCGCAGCACGCCGGTGAGCTGGTCGGCCATCTCCTCGGCGGAGGAGAACCGGCGGGCCGGGTCCGGGTCGGTGGCGCGGACCAGGAAGCGGTAGTAGGACTCGTAGCGGGCGAAGACCTCGACGTCCTCGGGGCCGGGCAGGGTGTCGCGGAACCGCCCGGTGTAGCCCTGGAAGTCGAAGGTGAGCACCGCGAGGGTGCGGGCGACGGTGTAGAGGTCGGAGGCGGGGGAGGGGCCGTCGGCGGCGATCTCCGGGGCCTGGTAGCCGACGGTGCCGTAGATCGGGCCCTCGTCGTCGAAGCGGCGGACGGCGCCCATGTCGATGATCTTCAGCGTGTCGCCGCTCTGGATCACGTTGTCGATCTTGAAGTCGCAGTAGACCAGGCCCCGGCCGTGCAGGTAGCCGAGCGCCGGCAGCGCCTCCAGGGCGTACGCGATCGCCTGCTCGACGGGCAGCGGCTCGCGCCGGTCGTCCGCGGTGCGGCGGTCGTTGGCGATGTCCTTGAGCGACTTGCCGCCGACGTACTCCATCACGATGTAGCCGTCGGTGGAGCCGGTGCGCAGGTCCGGGTGCTCGGCGAAGTTGATGATCCGGACGATGTTCGGGTGGTCCACCTCGGCCAGGAAGCGCCGCTCGGCGACGGCCGCGGCCAGCGCGTCCTCGTCCCCGGTGTCCAGCAGGCCCTTCAGCACCACCCACTTGTCGTTGACCCGCCGGTCCACCGCCAGGTAGATCCAGCCGAGCCCGCCGTGCGCCAGGCAGCCCACCACCTCGTACTGCCCGCCGACCAGGTCCCCCCGGCGCAGCTTGGGCGTGAACGAGTACGGGGTGCCGCACTTGGTGCAGAAGCCGTCCGGCCGGCCCGGCCGGCCGCCCTTCTCCCGGCCCACCGGGGACTCGCACTTGGAGCAGAACCGCTTGCGCTCCGGCACCTGCGGGTTCTCCAGCACCGCCTGCGACGGGTCGGCCGTCTCCACCGTCGGCACGGTGACCAGGCCGGCGCCCAGCCGGTTGCGGGTGCCGGCGCTGCCGCTGGCGCGGGTGCTGCGCACCGAGACCGAGCGGCTGCTGCCGGTGCGGGTCGAGCGGTGCGAGCGGGAGCGGCCGGACATCGAACGGGCCGATCCGGTGCGGGAGGAGACCGAGCGGACCGAGCCGCTGCGCCCCGAGTCGGCGGAGACCCGGGCGGAGGGCAGGTGGGGCCGGGTGGCGCCGGTGTCGCCGGCGGGCGGGGTCAGGCCGCACTCGTCGCAGTAGCCGTCGGCGTCGATGCCGCCGGGGCAGTCCCGCGGGCAGGGCGAGCCGGGGCCCGCCACGGCCGGGGCGGCCGGGGCCGCCACCGGGGGCAGGGTGCCGCCGCCCGCCGGGGCGAGCCCGCACTCGTCGCAGTAGCCGTCCTCGTCGATCCTGCCGTCGCCGGAGCACTCCGGCCGTACGCACGTCCCGCCCATCAACCTCAGCCCCCCTGTACCTGTCCGTCGACCGGCGTCGGGCCGGCCGTCTCCGGTGCGGCCCCGGCCTGTGCCGGCCGCAGCGACTGCTGGAAGCGGGCCACCGCGGCGGCCGCCGCCCGCAGGTCGCAGGGCGCGCTCCAGAGCAGCCAGCGCGCCTTCTCGTAGTGCTCGATCACTTCCGGGTCCTCGGAGACCCGCAGCCGGGCCGCCATCGCCTTGTAGGCGTCCAGCCGGCCGCGCAGTTCGGCGCGGACGGCCAGCGGCTGGGTCACCTCGGTGAGCGCCTGCCGGGCGCGGCCGAGCTCCTTGGCCGCGGCGTCCTCCAGCGCGTCCAGCAGCGGCGCCAGCCGGCCCCACTGCCCGGCCTGGCGCAGCTCCAGGGCCGTCACGATCCGTTCGCGCAGGGCCGAGGCCGGGCCGGGCACCGCCGGGACGTCGCTGGCGGCGATCTTCGCCAGCACCTCGCCGCGCGCCCGGCGGGCCTCGGCCAGGGTGGCGTCGGCCCGCTGGAGGAGGTCCCCGACGCCCTGCAGGCGCTCCTCGGCGTCGTCGCGCAGCCGCAGCAGGTCCTCCAGCTCCAGCCGCACGCCGTCCAGGGCCCGCCCGGCCCGGTCGAAGCGCTCGGTGTCCACCACGCCGGCGGGCGTGGCGAAGGCGGTGCCCTCCGGGACGGTGCCGCGCTGGGCGGGCACCCGGGCCGGGCGCCACAGCGCCAGCGGGTCGCCGCGGACCTCGGTGCGCAGCGCGGTGAGGTCGGCCTCCAGCCCGGCGAGGTCGTCGCCCAGCGGGTGGCCGCCGGCCCGCACGCCGAGCGAGGCGGCTAGCGTGCGCACCCGGTGGAGTTCGGCCAGCAGCAGGTCGATCCGGGCCGGCAGCGCCGACCAGACCGCGTCGGCGGCGCTGACCACCTCCAGCACGGTGGCGTACCAGGAGTTCATCCGGGCCATCAGCGCGTCCAGGCTGATCCGCTCGACCAGGCGGGCGGGCGCGCCGAGCAGTTGCGGGCCGTCGGGCAGCGCGCCGCCCGGGACGGTCACCGCGTCGCCGGTCAACAGCTCGCTCAGCTCGGCGAGTTCGGGCGCACCGGGTTTGGCCTTGCGGGCCCGCACGGCGCGCGCCGAGGCCAGCGCCTCCGAGTAGCGGTCGAACAGCGCCCAGAGCAGCGGCAGGCCCTTGCCGGCGACGGACCACTGCTCCAGGGTGCGCCCGGCCAGGTCGGCGCCGTCGAGCAGCCGCAGGCCCGGGTGGTCCTGCAGGGCGAGCAGCGCGGACTCGACCGCGTCGCGCTCCGCGCCGAGGCGCGCCAGCGCGCGGTCCACCTCCTCCCGGCTCAGTACCGGGCCAGCCGATGCCGCCACCGCGGTGTCCTTCCTTCCTCGCGTGCGATCCCGTCCTGCGATCCCACGACAGCCCCCGTGCCCACCGGCGGTCTCCCCGCGGTGATCGTCCCGAACCCTAGCCGGTGGCCCCGCGGCGGGTGCGGGCGCGGGGCGTCGGTGGTGCCGGCCCCGCCCCGCCCGCCGCCCGCCCGCGGGCCGGTCAGTGTGCCACCGGCCAGTAGTGGTCGGCGTCGTTGACCATGTAGGGCTTGAGCCAGCGGTCGTACGAGCTGCGCCAGGCGCCGCTCGCGTAGTAGTCGGCCAGCACCTGGTTGACCCGGGCGGTCAGGTCGGGGCTGGTCTTGAGCATCGCGACGCCGATCACCTCGGGCTGCGCCTCGCCGTCCACGATCCGCACGGTCTGGTCCTGGGCGGCCTGGCCGGCCGCCAGGCCGTCGTCGGTCATGGTGGCGTCGACCTTGCCGAGCTGCATCAGGACCAGGCAGTCCAGCTGGTTCTCGACGGTGACGACCTGCCTGGCGGTCTTCTTGCCGTCCAGGACGTTCCAGGCCGTCGAGCCCTTGGCGGCGCAGACCGTCCGGTCCTTGACCGCGTCGTCGACGTTCTTCGCCGGGGAGGCCTTCGGCACCAGCACCCGCTGGGTGATGCTGAAGTACGGCTTGGAGAAGGCGACGTCCTCCATCCGCTTGCAGTTGATCGTCATGGTGCGGACGATCAGGTCGACCCGCCCCTTCTGGACGGCGTCGACCCGGTCCGCGGTCGCCACCGGCTTGAGCACCACCTTGTCGGCGTCGCCCATGACGGCGGTGCCGATCGCCCGCGCGAGGTCGATGTCGAAGCCCTCGATCTGGCCGGTGTTCGGGTTGCGGGCGCCCCAGCGGTAGCTGTTCTGGTCCACACCGATGACCAGGCTGCGCCGGGCCTTGATCGCCTTCACCGCCGGGCCGTCCTCGGTGCTCGGCGGCACGCTCTTGTACACGTCGCAGTCGGCCTGGTCCTGCGTTGTCCGCTGGTCCTGCCGCACGGTCTGCGGCGCGCCGGCGGCGACGGGCGCGGCGCCGGACGGGCCGCCCCCGCCGAGCACGGCCGCACCGGCGGCGAGCAGCGCCAGCACGGCGGCCGGCCGGCCCGTTCGGGTCCTCTTGCGCATCTGTCGTCCCCCCTCTACCGGTACTCGGCCAGTCGTCGGCCCAGGCCCCGCAGCGCGGCGGCCGCGGCGACCAGGCCCAGCACCGCGACGGCGACGGCCGTGGTGCGCAGGTCCCCGTCGACGCCCTTCGCGGACGCCAGGAACCGCTCCTGCTCGGCGTCGGCCGCCTTGGCGAGCGCCTGGTCGGTGCCGTTGAAGGCGGCGTCGGCGGTGGTGGTGGCGCCTACGGCCGAGACGGTCGCGTCCAGGGCGCCCTGGTAGTCGGCCCGGTCGACCTCCGCCTTCCGCGCGGAGGTGTGCCGCTCGTCCCAGACGGCGTACTGCGCGCGGGCGTCGGCGACCAGCGACCGGGCCTGCGGCGGCGCCAGCCGGAAGGCCTCCGGCAGCGTGCCGACCAGCTGGTCCACCGGGGTGTCGGCGGGCGCACTGGCGGACAGGTGCTGGGTGGTCTTGAGCCACTGGTCGGTGTACCTGGTGGTGGAGCCGCGGGCGACGAAGTTCAGGTTCTCGGCGAGCCGGGCGGTCAGCACGTCCACCCGGGCGGCGTTGAGCGCGCGCAGCGGGGTCGCGCCCTCGCGGTCGCTCTGCTTGAGCGCCGCGCTGGCGGTCAGGCCGGTGACGGTGAGCCAGAGCGCGCCGGCCAGGACGGCGGCGGTGGCGCCGAGCAGGCCGGGGTTGAAGACCCGGTTGGTGCGGCGGAACAGCGTCAGCTGCACCCAGACCAGGGCGGCGAGGGTGAGCAGCGCCAGGACGTACGCCCCCCACGGCACCGCCTTGGCCTCGGCGTAGTCGGCGGCCAGTTCGCCGTTCTCGATGGTGGTCAGTTCGGCGGCGGCCGGCAGCAGCTGGGTCTGCATCTGCTCGGAGGCGTACCGCAGGTAGGCGCCGCCGAGCGGGAAGCCCTGCCGGTTGTTCGTCCGGGCGCTCTCCACCAGGCCGGAGTAGAGCGGGAGTTGTTGGTTGATCCGGGCGAGCGAGCCCTGTGCGGGGGAGGTCGCGGTGGTCCGGGCGGCGGCGTCGGCGATCAGCTTGGCGGCCGTGGCGAGGTCCTGCTCGTAGCGGTCCCGGACGGCCTTCGGCTCGGCGCCGGCCAGCAGGAAGCCGGTGGCCGCGGTGGTGTCGGCGTCGGCCAGCGAGCGGTGGATGTCGGCGGCGGCCTGGCTCAGCGGCTGGCTGTAGGAGACCACCCGCTGGGCGGCCTGCGCCCGGGTCTCCAGCTGCCAGGCCGTCAGCGCGCCGAAGGCCACCGTCAGCGCGGCGAGCACCGCGCCGGCCAGTCGCAGCCGGCCCGGGGCCGTCCGGGCGGCCCGCGCGAGCCGCCCCCGCAGCCCGCGCGGTGCGGGTGGGCCCGCGGCGGGGCGGCGCGCGGGCGCACCGCCGGGTCTGGACGCCGTGGCGCCCGGTGGACCGTTCGGCCGTGTCCGGACCGCGGCGCCCGGTGCGCCGGTACCTCCTGGTGTCGCCACCCGCCTCACCCTCCCCTGGGGCCGGCCCGTCATCCGGGCGCGGCCGATGCCAGCAGTATGGCCGTGACTCCCCCCGGCCACACCCGACTTGCGCCGATCTTGAGTTTCCGGTGCACGGTTCGAGGCTTCGCCGCGGTGCCGCCCCGGGCGCCTCGGCGGCCGCGCGGGGCGGGCGGCGTACCGTCCGACGCCGGACGCACCCCGTGCGGTTCCCCGGGCGGTCCGGAGCGCCGGGGTCCGCCCGGGTGCGCGCTCCCGCTGCGGGCCGGACGCTCTCCGTACGATGGGCGCATGCGCCTGCTTGGAACGATCTCGCCCGACCGCCCGCTGCTCGTCGTCGCCGTCCGCGAGGAGGCCGCCCACCTGGACGGCCGGCTGCCCGTCCTGCTCACCGGCATCGGGAAGATCAACGCCACCTCGGCGCTGGCCACCGTCCTCGCGCAGGGCGAGCGGCCGTCCGAGGTGGTCAACCTGGGCACCGCCGGCGCGCTGCGCCCCGGTTGGGAGGGCACCCACCACGTGGTCCAGGTGATCCAGCACGACCTCGACACCCCCGCCCTGTACGAGCTCACCGGGCGCACCTACGGCGCCCCGCTGGTGGTGGGCCGGGGCCAGGGGCCGGTGCTGGCCACCGGCGACCTCTTCGTCTCCGACCCGGCGGCCCGCGCCCGGCTGGCCGAGCACGCCGACCTGGTCGACATGGAGGGTTACGCCGTCGCGGTGGTCGCCCACCGTGCCGGGCTGCCGGTGCGCCTGGTCAAGCACGTCAGTGACGAGGCCGGCGAGGGCGCGGCGCACAGCTGGCGCGAGTCCGTCGACGTCTGCGCCCGCCACCTCGCCGACTGGGTCGCCGCGCAGGGCTGGTGACGTTCCAGCCGGTGACGTTCCAGCGGTGACGTTCCACCGGTGCGGAATCCGCGGTGGCGCGGTGACCGGTGACACCGCGCCGCCCCGGCCGCCCGACCGGACCGGTGCGGGAGGCGTGACGAAGCCCGCCGAGCGCTTGCTCGGCGGGCTTCGTGCCGCGTGGGGGCGGTGGGTTTCGGGGTGCGGGTGCAGGCCGTGGACGCGGCTGCGGGTGCCGGGCCGGGGCAGGCCGCGGCGGGGCGCAGGGCCGGGCCGGGGCGAGCCGGGGCGGGGCGGGTCCTCGGAGCCGGGGCAGGCCGGGGCGGGCGCGGGGCCGGGCCGGGGCGAGCCGGGGCGGGGTGCCGGAGGGGCCGGGGGAGGGGCGTCAGGCGCGGGCGGCGTCGATCTTGTCCTGCAGGGCGGTCAGCAGGTCCTTGAGGATGCCGATGGTGCCCTCGTCGACGAGGGTGCCCTCGCCGTCGAAGCGCTCGTGGGAGCGGAAGGCGACGAGTTCGGGCTTGGCCACCACGTCGCTGTCGGTGCAGAGGAAGACCTGGCGCAGCGCCAGCTGGGCGCGGACGGAGCCGAAGCTGCCCGGCGCGGCGCCCATGATCGCGGTGGGCTTGTGGCGCAGCGGGACGCCCTCGGTCCGGCTCCAGTCGGTGCTCAGCCAGTCCAGGGCGTTCTTGAGGACGCCGGGGACGGAGTAGTTGAACTCCGGGGTGGCGACGAGCAGGCCGTCCGCGGCGGAGACCGCCCGGCGCAGCTCCTCGACGACGGCCGGGCGCAGGCCGGGGTGGTCCAGGTCGTAGTCGTACGGGGGTATCTCGCGCAGGCCGTCGTAGATCTCGATCTCCATGCCGGCCGGGTCGAACGCCTGGGCGGCGCGCAGGAGTGCGGTGTTGTGCGAGTCGGCGCGCAGCGAGCCGGAGAGGGCGAAGACCTTGGACGCGGTCATGGCGGTGCTCCTTGCGGGTGGATGTGGGTGGTGGCACGGACGGCCGGCCGGACCGCCCGGTGCGGGGCGGGAGTCGGGCCGGCGGTCGTTCCGACGCCGAGAAATCTAAACGGTTCAGTTCAGCACGTCAACCAGACGGTTCAGTCTTGACTCTGAACTGAATCGTGTAGTTCAGTCTTGGGCATGACGACGACTCAGCTCGCCGCGGCCCAGGCCGCCCCCGTCCGCTCGACCACCACCGTCATCGATCCCGTGCACACCTTCGAGGGCGCCGGCTTCCCCGTCCGCCGCCCGTTCCCGGTGGCCGAGCTCCCGATGCTGGACCCGTTCCTGATGGTCGACCAGACCGGCCCGCTGCTGCTCGCCCCCGGCGAGGCCAAGGGCGCCCCCGCCCACCCGCACCGCGGCTTCGAGGCGGTCTCCTACCTCATCGAGGGCTCGATGGACTGGGCCGACTCGACCGGCCGGCGCGGCACCAGCGTCGCCGGCGAGGTCGAGTGGCTCACCGCCGGCGCCGGCATCGTGCACTCCAACGAGCCGACCGCCGACCTGCTCGCCCGCGGCGGCCGCCAGCACATGCTCCAGATCTGGGTGAACCTGCCCGCCCGGCTGAAGGACCTCCCGGCCCGCAGCCAGAACCAGGGGCCCGACACCATCCCGGTGGTGCGCACCGGGGACGGCAGCGCGGTCAAGGTGATCGCGGGCCGCAGCCACGGCGTGGCCGGGCCGTTCGAGACCCACCTGCCGGTCCTGCTCGCGCACGCCGTGCTGCCCGCCGGCGGGCAGGTCGAGTTCACCGTGCCGGCGGGCCACAACGCCGCCGTCTACGTGCTCTCCGGCGCCGTCGAACTGCCCGACGCGCCGCTGGCGGACGGTCAGCTCGCGGTGATGGCGCACGACGGCGAGCGGATCGCCGTCGCCGCCCCGGGCGGCCCGGCCGAGGTGCTGGTCCTGGCCGGCGAGCCGATCGGCGAGCCGGTGGCCCGTGGCGGCCCGTTCGTGATGAACACCGCGGCCGAGCTCCGGCAGGCCCAACTCGACTTCTCGAACGGCAAGTTCGGGAGGATCCCGGAATGAGCCCGGGAGTGCTGGACACGGCGGCCGGGGCGGGCGCGCCCCCGGCGGAGCCGTCGGCGGGCAGCGCCGGCCGGGGCGTACGGGGGTCGCTCCGGACCGGCCTGCTGCTCGCGGCGGTCGCCGCACCCGGGGCCGCCGGGCTCTCCAGTCCGAGCCTCGTCCTGCCCGCCGTCGCGCGCGAACTGCACACCGGCCTCGACTCCGCGTCCTGGCTGATGAGCGGCTACGGCCTCGGCATGATGCTCGGCACCCCGCTGCTCACCGGCACCGCCGGTCGGCGCGGCCCGCGGGCGCTGCTGCTCGCCTCCGCGGCGGCGCTGCTGCTCGGCGTGCTGGTCACGCTGGCCGCCGGGGCGGAGCTCGGCCCGCTGGTCGCGGGGCGCGCACTGCAGGCGGTCGGCGCGGCCGGGTTCAACGTGGCCGCCTTCCAGCTGGCCGCGCGCCGGCCGGACGGGCGGGCCTCCGGGCTCGTCGCGATCGGCAGCGCGGCGGGCGGCACCGCCGGGCTGTTCATCGGTGCGGCGGTGGCGGCCGGGCTGGGCTGGCGGGCCTGCCTGGTGCTCCCGGTGCTGACCCTGGCGGTGCTGCCGGCCGCGCTGCGCGCGTGCGCCGGGGCGGTGGCGGACCGGGTGGCGGATCCGGCGCCGGCCCCGGGGTCGCGGGGCAGTGCCACAGCGGCCGACGGGCCCGCGGGTCGCGGCTTCCTCGGCCTGGACGCCCTGGCGGTGCCGCGCTTCCGGGCCGTCGCCGGCGTGATGCTCGTCCTGGCGACCGTCAACTTCGGCCTGGTCTACGGCGCCCCGCGCCGGGCCGCCGCGCTGACCGGCTGGAGCGCCGTCCAGACCGGGGCCGTCGGCTCGCTCGCCACCCTGACCGGCGCACTGCTCTCCTGGTCGCTGGTGCGCGCCGCGCCCCGGCTGGGCCTGCGGCGCACCGCCGGCCTGCTGCTCGGCGGCTCGTTCGCCGCGCTCGCCCTCGCCGCGTCCAGCCCCTGGGCGCCGCTGGTGCTGCTGGGTGCGGGCGCCAGCGCCTGCGTCAACGCGGGCGGCCAGGGCGTCCTGACCGGCGCCGCGGCCGAGGCCGTCGCGCCGCCCCGGCGGTCGGAGGCGATCGGGCTGTTCAACCTGGTGTTCCTGCTCGGCGCGGCGCTCGGCCCGCAGCTGGCGGCACTCGCCCCGCGCCTGGCGGAGTTCGGCGAGCGGATCGCCGGGCTGGGCCCGCACTTCGCCTCACTGGTGCACTGACCGGTCGCGGCGCCGGCCGCGGGCGGGTGCGCCGGCGAGGCGGAACGCGCTCCGTCGGCACCCTGCCGGGCGCCGCCACGCGATCCGACCGAACGGTTCAGTTTCCTATACTGGCCCGTACCGTCTCCCCCCGAGCACCCCGAGGAGAACCCCGATGGCCGCCGACAACCCCGGGCCGATCGACGAGTTCGGCATCCCGATCATCCCGAGCCCGGTCGACGCCGCCCAGCGCAAGCGGCAGGCGATCATCGACGCGGCCCTGGTCGAGTTCCTGAAGGAGGGCTACTCCGCGGCCTCGATGGACGCCATCACCGCGCGCTCCGGCGTCTCCAAGGCGACCATCTACAAGCACTTCGGCAACAAGGAGCGGCTCTTCCTCGCGGTGATCGGCGGCATACTGCCGACCACCTACGAGGACCTCAAGCCGTGGAACTCCACCATCGCCGAGGCCGACGACCTGCGTTCCGCGCTGATCACGCTCACCCTCGACTGGACCCGCATCCTGCTGCGCCCCGACATCATGTCGCTGCGCCGGCTGGTGATCGGCGAGATCGACCGCTTCCCGCAGCTGGGCCAGCTCTGGTACCGGGTCAGCTACGACATGAACAACGGCCCGCTGATCGAGGCCTTCGCCGAACTGGACCGCCGCGGCGTGCTCGCCGTGGAGGACCCGGTGCTGGCCGTGCAGCAGCTGGTCGCCTGCACGGTGGGCGTGCCGCAGCTGGTGCGGACGTTCCGCCCGGAGGCCGACCTGGACGAGGCCGGGATGCACCGGATGATCAGCTCCGGGGTCGACCTGTTCCTGGCCCGGTACGCGCGGGAGCGGTGACCGCGGCGACGGCGGAGGTCCGGGCGTCCGGAGCGGCGGCCGTGCCGGCCTCCGGACGGGCGTCCTGAGCGGCGCCCGGCCCAGTCTCCGGAAGGGCGTCCGCAGCGGCGCCCGGCCCGCGACGGCGCCGCCGCAGCCCGGCCACCAGCAGCAGCACCGCCGTCCACGCGCCCGTGCACAGCACCTGGCTGCGGCTGCCCGGGTCCACCAGCATGAACACCAGCACCCCGGCCATCGCCGCCAGCGCCAGGTAGCCCAGGTACGGGAAGCCCCGCATCGGGGCCGCCGGCCCGGGCCCGCCCCGCTCGGGCCCGCGCTCCTGCTCGGGCCCCCCGGGGCGTCGCCGCCGGCCGTGCAGCCGCAGGTGGGAGGCGGCGATCAGGATCCAGACCACCAGGATCGCCGTCCCGATCGAGTTCAGCAGGAACGGGAAGACGGTCCGCGGCCACAGCAGGCTGAGCACCACCGAGGCGAAGCCGAACGCGGCCGAGGCGAGCACGGCGCGGCCGGTGCCGGTCGGGGCGCCGCTGCCACCGGTGACGCCGTCCGGGGCACCGTCCGGGGCACCGCCCGGGGCACCGCCGGGGGCGGCCGCCCGGCCGCGGCCGGTCAGCAGGCGCGGGGCGTCGCCGCGGGCGGCGAGGGCGTGCAGCATCCGCGAGGAGCCGTAGATGTTGGCGTTCATCGCGGACAGCAGGGCCACCAGCACCACGGCGTTCATCAGCTGCGCCGCGCCCGGCACCCCGATCCGGCCGATCGCCGCCGCGTACGGACCGGCCGCGACCGCCGGGTCGTCCCAGGGCACCACGGCGACGATCACCGCCATCGAGCCGACGTAGAACAGCGCCACCCGCCACAGCACCGTGCGCACCGCCCGGCGCACCGCGGCCACCGGATCCGCGCACTCGGCGGCGGCGATCGTCACCGTCTCCAGCCCGCCGTACGCGAACACCGCCGCGATCGTGCCCACCGCGACCCCGTGCCAGCCGTGCGGCAGCAGGCCGCCGTGGGCGCTCAGGTGCTCCGCGGCCGGGGCCCGGCCGGTGAGCACGGCGGCGGCGCCGAGCAGGATGAACGCGCAGATCGAGGCCGCCTTCACACCGGCGAACCAGAACTCCAGCTCTCCGAAGTGCCGCACGCCCGCCAGGTTCGTCCCGGTGAACAGCGCCATGAACGCCGCCACCCACACCCAGGCCGGCACCTGGGGCAGCCATCCCGCCACGATCCGGGACGCCCCGATCGCCTCCGCGGCCACGCTCACCACCAGCAGCGCCCAGTACATCCAGCCGGCCAGCAGCCCGGCCCAGGGCCCCCAGGCGCGGGTGGCGTGCGCGGAGAACGACCCGGAGCCGGGGTGGGCGGCGGACATCTCGCCGAGCATCCGCATGACCAGGACGGTGAGCGCCCCGGCCACGACGTACGACACCACGATCCCGGGCCCCGCTGCGGCGATGCCGACGCCGGAGCCGACGAACAGCCCGGCTCCGATCGCCCCGCCCAGCGCGATCATGGCGATGTGACGCTGTCTCAGCCCACGACTGACCGACCGGTCCTCGGACATCACGGCTCCCCCCGTTCTGATCCAACCGGGGGAGATCCTGGCCCGGACCGCCCGTCGTGATCAAGTCCTCCGGCCGGTCCGACCGAGGTGTGGACACCCGCCGACCGCGGCCCGGGGCGGCCGGCGGCCGGGGAGAGCCCCCGCCGCCGGCCGCGTCGCGCCCCCTCGGCTCCGGAAGCGCGCCCCTCAGCCCCGGAAGGCCGTGACGTCCAGCAGCGCCAGCCGGTCCGGGTCGGTGAGCACGTCGATCGCGGCGATCGCGCCGTCCACCACGGTGAACGCCATGACGGAGATCGTCCGGCCGCCGTCGTCGATCACCACCGCGCCCGCGACGCCGTTGACCAGCGCGGGACGCGCGAACGGCGACAGCGTGCCCCACAGGACGGCCTGCCCCGCCACCTCGGCCGCACCGGAGAGCACCACCGTCTGCCGGACCCGCACGCCCGCACCGCCGTCCGAGCGCAGCACCACGTCCGGATCGAGCACGGCCAGCAGCGCGTTCAGGTCACCGTTGCGGGCGGCGGCGTAGAACGCGTCCACCGCGACCCGCTGCCGGCCCAGGTCGGGATCGGGCGCCGGCGCCTGCCCCTGCACCCGGCGGCGGGCCCGGCTGGCCAGCTGGCGGGTCGCGGCCGAGGTCCGCTCGATCAGCGGGGCGATCTCCTCGAACGGCACCGAGAACATGTCGTGCAGGACGAAGGCGACCCGCTCCGCGGGGGACAGCGACTCCATCACCACCATCAGCGCCAGCCCGACCGAGTCCGCGAGCATCACCTCCTGCTCAGGGTCGACCACGCCCTCGCGCCGCAGCAGCGGGTCCGGGATCCGCACCTGGTCGGAGCCGCCGGGTTCCAGCGGCTCCTCACGGCGGTGCGCCCGCTCGCGCAGCAGGTTCAGACACACCCGGGACACGACGGTGGTCAGCCAGCCGGCGAGGTTCGCGACGTCCCCGGTGTCGGTGCGGTCGTACCGCAGCCAGGTCTCCTGGACGGCGTCCTCGGCCTCGCTGATCGAGCCGAGCATCCGGTACGCCACGGCCCGCAGTCTGGGCCGGTGGGCCTCGAAGAGCCCGGCCGGATCCTGTGCGGAAGATTTTCCGTCCACCCGTGTCACATTCCTTCGTCGCCGTGGGTCAGTACAGCAGGAGCCACCAAACAACGGCTGCGGCGCGGAGATCAACTCCCCGCCCGGGACGAATCGGAGACGATCGTGACGAAGAACCCCAACGCAGGCACCCCCGCGAGCGGCACCCCCGCGAACGGCACCCCGGCGAACGGCACCCCCGTCCTGGTGACCGGTGGCACCGGCACCCTCGGCCGCCGGGTCGTGCCGCTGCTGCGCGCGGCCGGTCGGGAGGTCCGGGTCCTCAGCCGGCACGACCGCGAGCCCGCCGACGGCGTGACGTACGTGCGCTGCGACCTGCTCGGTGATCCGGCCGCCGCCGCGGCCGGCCTGGACGAGGCGCTGGCCGGCGTGCACACCGTGCTGCACCTGGCCGGCGGCCCCAAGGGCGACGACGCCGCCACCCGCGTCCTGGTCGAGGCCGCCCGGCGGGCCGGGGTGGGGCACCTGGTGTACATCTCGGTGATCGCCGCCGACCGGATCCCGCTCGGCTACTTCCGGGCCAAGCACGCGGCCGAGGAGGCGGTGGCCGGTTCGGGCCTGCCGTACACCGTCCTGCGGGCGGCGCAGTTCCACGACCTGGCGTTCACCGTGGTCGAGAAGATGGCGAAGCTGCCGCTCGTCCCGGCCCCCGGCGGCGTCCGGTGGCAGCCCGTGGACGTCCGGGAGGTCGCGGCCCGGCTGGTCGAGCTGGCACTGCACGCGCCCGCCGGGATGGTCCCCGACCTGGCCGGTCCGACGGTGTACGAGATGGGCGAGCTGACCCGCGGCTACCTGGAGGCGCAGGGCCGCAGCCGCCGCCACCTGCGTCTGCGGGTGCCGGGCAGGCTCGGCCGCGCCTACCGCGCCGGGGACAACCTCACCCTGGCCGGGGCCGAACTCGGCCACCGCACCTGGGAGGCGTACCTGGCCGACCGGCTGGCCGCCTGAGTGTCGCCGCCGGCCCGTAGGGTGGCCGCCATGCCGACCACCACCCCGCTGCTCGACGCCATCCGAGCCGACCAGGCCGCCCTCGACTACCTGCTCTGGCCGGGCGACTTCGACCTCCGGCACTACCCGCACGTCGAGGAGGTCGTGCTCGCCTCGGGCGAGGCCCTGGAGCCGGTGGGCAAGGACGGCGCGGGCGGCACCTTCTTCCTCTGCGGCGAGGGCGGCGAGGAACGCCCCGTGCTGTACGCCGACTCCGAGGGCGGTGCCGCGCTGCTGGCCGTCGGCCTGCCGGAGCTGGTCCGGCTGCTGCTGGCCGTGCCGTGGTGGCGGGACTGCCCGCGGCTGACCGCGGAGGAGAGCGCGGAGGCCGCCGAGGAGTACCTGGAGGACGAGCCCGGCCTGCTCGCCGACCGGGACGCGGCAGCAGCCGCCCTCGGTCTCGAAGTCCCCTCGGAGGCGGCGGCGTTGGCCCGGCTGCGGGAGGTGGCGACCGGCCTGGGGAGCGGGTACGTCCTGCTCAACGCCGAGGAGGGCACCGCCTACGCGCCGCTGTTCCGGGCCTGAGGCCTCCTGGTCGCTCCGGTCCTGAGCCCGCCCGGTCGCTCCGGGGATCGTGCGCCCCGGACCCTGCGCCCGTGGGGCCGTGCGCCCGAGGCGCCGTGCGTCCCGGCGTCAGGCCTTGGCCGCGGTGAGGACGGCCTCCGTGGTCACCACCTTGGCGAAGCGCATCGCGTGCAGCACCGTCGCCGTGGCGCGGGCGAGTTCGGCGGCGGGGACGGTCGTGCCGTCGGGCCCGGTCAGGTCGAAGGCGTGCATGGCGTCGGTGGGGAAGACCGCGTCGTAGCCGAGGTTGCCGGCCATCCGGGCGGTGGTCTCGCAGCACACGTTGGTGATGATCCCGGTGACCACCACCTGGCGGGCGCCGCGCTCCTGCAGCCAGGCGTGCAGGTCGGGGGTGCCGTAGAAGGCGCTGTTCACGGTCTTGGTGACGTGCAGTGCGGGCGTGACCTCCGCGACGAAGTCCTTCAGCTCGTAGCCGGGTGTCCCCGGTGCCAGCGGTCCGGAGGAGGAGCCGTGCTGCACCGTGACGATCGGACGGCCGGTGGCCTGCCAGGCGGCGATGAGGTCGGCGATCCGCTGCTCGGCCTGCGGGTTGTCGCGCGGGCCCCAGAAGGCCTCGTCCTCGAAGCCCTTCTGGACGTCGATCAGGAGCAGGACGGCGTCGGGGTCGAGGGCGAGCGGGGCGTCGAAGGCGTCGGTGTTCGTCATGCGTCCATCGTGCGGTCCGGTGCCGGGGGCCGGTGAGGGGAGCGGATGCCATCCATCGATAGATTCCTGCCATGCGAACGGTGGGTTGCCTGATCTTCGACGGGGTGCGGGCCTTCGACTACGCGGTGATCGGGGAGGTGTGGGCCAACCGGTCCGCCCGGCCCGGCCTCCCGGCCTTCGACCTGCGCGTCTGCGGCCCGGACGGCGCCCGGGTACGGCTCGGCGGAGGGCTCGAACGGGTCCCGGACGCCGGCCTGGCGGCGCTGGTGGACTGCGACCTGGTCGTCGTCCCCGGCATCGAGGACCCGGCAGCGACCCGCGACCCCGCCGTGCACGCCGCCCTGCGGGCCGTCCGCGCCGCCGGCATCCCGATCGCCTCGCTGTGCGCGGGCGCCTTCGTTCTCGCCGAGGCCGGACTGCTGGACGGCCGGGAGGCCACCACCCACTGGGCCCACGCTCCCGAACTCGCCCGCCGTCACCCGGCGGTGACCGTCCGCCCCGAGGTGCTCTTCACGGGCGGCGACGGCCTCTGGACCTCCGCGGGCGTCGCGGCGGGCATCGACCTCTGCCTGCACCTGGTCCGCGCCGCGCACGGCCAGCGGGCCGCCGCCACGATCGCCCGCACCATGGTCACCGCGCCCTTCCGGGCCGGCGGCCAGGCGCAGTTCATCCCCACGCCCGTCCCCGACGAGCCCGCCGACGATCCGCTCGCCCGGGCCCGCGCCGAGGTCCTCGCCGCCCTGGACACCCCGTGGACGGTCCGCCGGATGGCCGCCACGGCCCTGATGTCCGAACGCACCTTCGCGCGCCGCTTCACCGCCGCCACCGGCACCACCCCGCTGCGCTGGCTGCTCGACCAGCGCGTCCTCACGGCCCAGCGCCTGCTGGAGGAGACCGACCTGCCCGTGGACACCGTCGCCACCCGCTGCGGCTTCGGCTCCGCGGTCTCGCTGCGCCCGGTCTTCACGGCCCGGGTCGGCGTCGCCCCGCGCGACTACCGGCGGGCCTTCCGCGGGCGGGAGGAGGGGCGGGAGGACTGACCGTCGGCCGTTCCGGGCCCGTTCGACGTCGGGGTGCCCCGGCCGGGGCACCCCGGGCCGGTGCGGGCCGCCCCGCCCGGTCAGCGCCGGCGGCCGAGCAGCGCGGCGGTCTCGGCGCGCCGGTTCCAGGCGATCACGGCCAGCGGCACCATGAACAGGAACGGGGTTCCGGCGTTCTCGCCGTGCATCGCGGTGAGCTGGGTGACGAACGCGCAGGCCAGGAAGAGGATCAGCGCGCTCGCGGCCGGCCCGGCGAGCCGGCGCAGCAGCAGGCCGACGGCTCCGGCCAGCTCCACCAGCCCGGTCAGGTACATGAACCAGTGGCCCGCGCCGATGGCGTCGAAGACGGTCGTGGCGGCGGGCAGCGCGAGCAGCTTGGGCAGTGCGCTGGCCAGGGCGAAGAAGAGCGCGAGCAGGATCCGCAGCGTCCAGACCGTCCGGACCACGGCCTTGCCGGGCCGGGTGGCGGTGGCAGTGGCAGTGGCAGTGGTGGTGGCGGTGGTGGTCGCGGTGGCGGTGTTGGACATCTCAGGTCTCCCCGGTCGGCTGGCGTGGGCTTTCTCAGGTTTGACCGCCGCCACCGCCCGAACTCATCGGTCCCGGAGAAAAAACTTCTGCCGCCGGAGAGGAGCGGGGTGGCGGCCCTCAGCGCCGCCACCCCGATGGGTTCTCGGCACCCGGGTGGTGGTTCGTTGAGCCAAACCCCACCTTGGGGTGAACTCAGCCCGCCGCCGGCCGTCGGAGGACGAGGTCGGTGACGGCCGCCCAGTGCTCGGCCGGCGCGGTGACGATCACGTAGCCCTGCTGGCCGGGGAGTCGGGGGACCAGGGCGCTCAGGCAGCCCAGGCTGTGCTGGACCTCGACGGGGACGGCCTCGCCGTCGAGTCGGACCAGCCCGGGAGTGGGCGGCGCGTCGATCGGGGCCGGGCCGACGCTCGGGTCGAGGCGGTCGGAGTTGCCGAGGAAGTTCGAGAGCTGGCTCTCCGGGGTCGTGGAGGACTTCACCCGGTGGTGCTCCGGGACGGGCCGGGAGGTCTGCACGATCGCCACGAGCTCGCGGCCCAGGTGGTAGTTCAGGTCGAGGTGGCAGAGGTGGCCGTCGCTGCTCTGGCGCCCCAGGAGGGCGAACCACCCGGGCGGCGGGTAACGGAGGACTGCGATCCGCCCATCCCACTCCTCGGCCGTCTGGCGGTCGGCGGGGACGTGGCGGTCGTGACGGTCGTGCGGGCGGTCGCTGCGGAACACGGATTCCCCCAACGGTCGGGTGGTGCACGGACGTTCGCCCAGTAGACCATCACCCGGCGGGAGTGGCGGTGGCGGCGGTCCGCGCGCGTTCCCGACAGCGGGCCAGCGCGGGCCCGACCCGCGGGTCCGGGGCGTCGGCGGCCCGGAGCAGCTCCCCGGCGGTGACGAGGGAGGCCCAGTAGTGGGCCGGGTCGCCGGTGGAGGGGTGGGGATCGGTGGCCGCGAGGGAGAGGTAGGCGGCCGCCAGGTTCCCGGTGACGAACCAGCGGGCCAGCCCGTGCTGGTGGCCCGCGCGGATCCCGCCCAGCGCGTCGATCGCGGCGAGGAAGAGGTCGACGACGGCCCGGCCGCGCGGGTCCAGCGGCTGGGGGACGTCGAACACGCCCAGGGCTTCGAGCAGTTCACCGGTGTCCGCCTCGCCACCCGGGCGGGCGCCGGCGAGCAGGGCGTCGAAGCAGTCGTCGAGGCGGTGGTTCACCTCGACGGCCGGGATGTCGAGGGCGGAGCAGACCGCGCGGGCGGAGCGCAACGGCTCCCGGGTGCGGCGGGCCAGCTCGGCGTAGGCCTCGGCGGGCGTGGCGCCGGCGTCGAGCAGATGGCGGGCGGTGGCGGCGAGTCGCATGGTGGTGGGGGGCTTTCAGACGGCGAGGGCGGTGAGGGTGGTGTCGGCAGCGGTGACGGCGAGGGGGAGGGCCGGGGCGATCAGCGCCCAGACGAACTTGCCGACCCCGCCCGCGCGGGGACAGCACCCCCAGCGCTCCGCGAGCTGCTCGACGAGGAAGAGGCCGCGCCCGCGCTCGTCCTCGGGGACCGGGGAGTGGAGCGAGGGGCGTCCGCCGCCGGCGTCGTGGACCTCCAGGCGGAGGAGGCCGTTGACGAGGGCGAAGCGCACCTCGATCAGCCGGTCGGCCGGGGCGTCGGAGTGCTGGACGGCGTTGGCGAAGAGTTCGCCGAGGAGGAGCTCGGCGACGTCGGCGTAGCGGTCGCCGGCGGGCAGCGCCGAGAGGTAGGCGCGCAGCAACTGCCGGGCCACCGGCGCCGAGCCGGTACGGGAGTCCAGTCGGGCGGCGAAGGTCCGGGGGCGGTGGTGGTGGCGGGGGCCGGCGTCGGGGTGGGGGCACGTTGTGGGCATGGCGAGGCACCTCGGGGGCGGAGGGGAGCGAGAGGGGAGCGCGCAATCACGCTATGCATGCAGATGATCGCGCTCTGAGCTCAATGATCCGGTAGGCGGAGGTACGGTGATGGCCGAAATCAGGTACCGGGCGTACGTGGTACGTGAGGGGGACTGGCGTGGCACACCGACGGTTCAAGAGGGAGCTGACGGCGAGTTCGGCTGTGATGTTCGGAGAAGAGCTCCGGTTCTACCGGGAGATGGCTGGGTACACCCAGCAGGAGCTCGGCAAGCTCCTGCACTGCAACCGGACGAACATCACCCGCTATGAGACTGGTCAGCGACGCATGCCGCCCGACATGGTCGAGAAGGCCGACGAGCTGCTTGGCACGGGGGGATTGCTGAAGCGGCTCTGGGATCGAGTGGACTGGAATGCAGGGGTCGAGCACCCGGACTGGTTTCAGAGCCACGTGGACATGGAGTCCGAGGCGGTGGCCGCGAGAATCTTCCAAATCGCGGTGATGAACGGCCTGCTGCAATGCCGCGAATACGCCGAGGCGGTGTTCTCGGTCAGTGACGCCGCGGGCAATCCCGAGGTGATCGAGCAGCGGACCACTGCTCGATTGGCAAGGCAGAAGCGTTTCTTGGAGCCGGGTGGACCGTTGCTGATGGCGATCCTGGATGAGAGCGCCATCCGAACCGTCTATGGCGGGCCGTCAGTGATGCGACGTCAAATGGAGCACCTGCTGGCCGTTGCACAGCTCCCGAACATCGTCATCCAGATTGCGCCGTTCGCACATCGGCAGACCATCATCGACGTGTCGATGGTCTTGTTGGACCTGCCTGATGGGCGGACCTGGGTCTACTCCGAGAGCCTCGATCGCGGCCATTCAAGCGATCTGCCGGCGACCGTGGCGATGCATCGACGCAGCTATGATCTGCTCCACGTGGGGGCACTGTCAGTGGCCGACTCGCTGGCGCTGATCGCCGATGCGTTGGAAGGGTTCAGGGATGACGAGGAACGAGCTCGACGCGACCGCCTGGCAGAAGAGCAGCTACAGCGGCGGCAACGGCGGCAACTGCATCGAGGTGGCCCCCGGATTCCTTCCCGGCGCCGTCCCAGTGCGTGACTCCAAGGACCCCCGGGGTCCGGCACTCGTCTTCTCGACGGCTGCGTGGAACTCCTTCGTCGCTGCTGTGCAGGCGGGTGACTTCCCGGAATGACTCGGACTTGGCGCAAGAGCAGCTACAGCGGCAACGACGGCGGCAACTGCATCGAGGTAGCCCCCGGATCCCTCCCCGGCGCCGTCCCGGTCCGTGACTCCAAGGACCCGCACGGTCCGGTCCTCACCTTCCCCGCCGCCTCCTGGCAGGCCTTCGTCGCCTCGGTCCGCGCGGGGCACCTCCCGATCGAGGGCTGACACCGAACCCACCACACCGTCGGGGGCAGGGCATCCGCGGATGCCCTGCCCCCCACCCCCCATGGGCCCGCCCCCCCCCCCGGGGGGGTGTGGCGCGCCCCGGGGCGGCGCCCCCCCCCCGACGCCGTTTCCGCCGGCCGCCTCGCCGGTGGGGGAGGCGTCCCCGCCCGCCGATCGCCAGGTCCGGGCCCTGCCCGTTGCCCGGGGGTGGTCGGAAGCACCCCTCCGGATGGGCTATGGTTAACCCATCACCCAGATGCGCGGGTGGCGGAATAGGCAGACGCGCTGGATTCAGGTTCCAGTGCCCGAAAGGGCGTGGGGGTTCAACTCCCCCCTCGCGCACACAGTGAGCGGCCGGTCGACGCAACAGTCGACCGGCCGCTCTGTTTTCCGGGGGCGGGTGCCGGGCAGGCCGCACGGGGGCCCGACTAGGCTGGGCCGGTCGCGCGGCCGGTCGGCCGTGCACGCCTTGGGGGAGGGTGCGGCAGGTGACCTTGGTGGAGAACGATCCGCGGGAGATCGGCGGCTACCTCCTGGAGGGCCGGCTCGGTGCGGGCGGGATGGGCGTGGTCTACCGCGCCCGGTCGGTGTCCGGGCGCCAGGTGGCCGTGAAGGTGATCCGGCCCGAGCTGGCCGCGGACGCCGAGTTCCGGGCCCGGTTCCGGCAGGAGGTCACGGCCGCGCGCAAGGTCAGCGGCGCGTTCACCGCACCCGTGCTCGACGCGGACCCCGACGCCCCGGCGCCCTGGCTGGTCACGCTCTTCGTCCCCGGCCCGTCCCTGGGTGCGCGGGTCTCCGCCGAGGGCCCGATGTCCCCGCCCGAGGTGCGCCGGCTGGCGGCCGGGCTGGCCGAGGCGCTGCGGGAGATCCACCGGGTCGGGCTGGTGCACCGCGACCTCAAGCCCGGGAACGTCCTGCTCGCCGAGGACGGCCCGCGCGTCATCGACTTCGGCATCGCCAGGGCGGCCGATCAGACCCAACTGACCAGCACCGGCGTCGCCGTCGGGACCCCGCCGTTCATGGCGCCCGAGCAGTTCCGCAGCGGCGCGGCGACGGCGGCCACGGACGTGTTCGCGCTCGGTTCGGTGCTGGCGTTCGCGGCCACCGGGCGCGGCCCGTTCGGCGCGGACTCCTCGCACGCGGTGGGCTTCCGGGTGGTGTACGAGGAGCCGGACCTCGCCGGGGCTGCGGCGGAGCTGCGACCGCTGATCCTCGCCTGCCTGGCGAAGGACCCGGAGCAGAGGCCCACCGTGGACGGGCTGTTGGCACTCGTCGCGGCGGGGGCGCGGGAACGGACGGTCCAGCTGCGGACGGGGCCGGTGGCCCCGGCCCCGGCATCGGCCTCGGCGCTCGCTCCGGCCCCACCGCTCCCGCCGCCTGCTCCGCCCACGCCGACCGCCCAGGCGACGGTGGTCCCCGGCCCGGTGGTGCCCGGCGGCGTTGCCCACCCGTCGTCATCTCCGGCGGCGGTTGTCGTCGCGCCGCGCCCCGGCCGGCGCAAGGCCCTGCTGATCGGCTCGGCGCTGGCCGCCGTGGTCGTCGCCACCGCGGGCACGCTGGGCGTCCTCGCCTGGCAGGCCCAGCGGGCGGACGACGGCAGGAACGGCGCCGCTGCGACCGGCGGTGCCACGAGCGGTGACGTCAAGACCGGTGACGTCAAACCGAGCAGCGCCTCGCCCGGCGCCGGTGCTGGTGGCCTCGCCTGCGACCCGGCCGGCAAGGCCGCGATCGGTTCGGACGGGATGGAGGGCGCGCTCGTCCAGCAGTGGGTCACCGACTTCGGCAAGGCCTGCCCCACCAGCCAGCTGACCGTCGACACGTCCACCGGCGGCACCGCCGCGGACCGGTTCACCAACGGAGGCCTCGACGCCGCCACCGTGGACGTCGCGATGACCGACGGTCAGAAGGCCGCGTACGGGCGGCACTGCGAGGGCGGCCGGATCGCCCAGCTCCCCGTCACCGTGCTCCCCGTCGCAGTGGTCTACAACGTGCCCGGTGCGGCCGACCTCGTCCTCGACGCCCCGACGCTCGCCAAGATCTTCCGGGGCCGGATCCAGACCTGGAACGACCCGGCGATCAGGGCGCTCAACCCCGGTGCGACGCTGCCGAACTCGCCCATCGCCGTGCGGGCCCCGTCCGAGGCCTCGTGGGCCACCTTCGTCCTCACCCAGTACCTCGCCCAGGCGGCACCCGCCGACTGGCCGTACGAACCGGGCACCACCTGGGCGTCCGAGCTGCCGGCCACGCCCGGCACGAGCGCGTCCGGCGTGCCCGGGGCCGTCGCCGGCACCCAGTGGTCGATCGGATTCGTCCCGCTGCGGGACGCCGGCACCCTCCGGAAGGCCCAGGTCCGCAGCGGCGACGGCGGCGACTTCGTGGCGGCCCCCACCGCCCTGAGCGTCAACGCGGCGGCCGCGGCGGGCACGATCGAGAGCGACGGCACCAGGCTCTCCGTCAAGCTCGACCACCGGAAGCCCGTCAAGTACGGCTACCCGGTGGTCGGCTTCGGCTACCTCGACTTCTGCGAGCGCGGCGGCGGTGCGGGCATCGTGGCGAGCTTCGCCTCCTACGCCGTCAGCGGCCCGGCCCAGGCCACGGGCGAGGGCCTCACGTACGGCACGCTGCCCCCGGCCATGGCCCAGCAGGTACAGGCCACCCTCCTCGGCCTCCACTCCCCGTAGCAGCCGCGGCGGAGCCCGACCCGTGGCCGCGATCGACGACCTCACCCACCTCGTCCCGCGGCCGCCGCAACCCTCCGGGCGGGTGCGGATCCGCCGCATCCGTGATTCGGGCGACTCGCCCTTCCAGAAGAGGAGTTGACCGTGGAGGCAGAAACGTGACGACGGCGATGCACACTTCAGGATTCCGAACCCGTCTGCTGCTCGCCGGAGTCGCGCTCGCGCTCGCTCCGGCCTGCACCTCCGGCCAGCCCGGCCGGGGCGCGGAGTCCCCTCCGGCCTCCTCCTCAGCCTCGGCCGAGGTCAGGCAGGACGTCGCGCCCCTGCACCGCCGCTTCCCCGAGCTGGGCGAGCTGTCCGCGGCCAAGTGGGTGGGGACCGTCCTGGGCGCGGGCTCGGGGGCGGACGCGCGGCTGGACGTGCCGGGGCCGAGCGACGTGGGTCTGGGCGGGGTGGCCCGGGTCGAGCCGGCGGCCCTCGCGTCGATCACCGCGAGCGGGACGTGGCAGGAGGGCGCCATCGCCTGCCCCGTGCCGGGGCCCCTGGCCACCGAAGTGGGCAGCGGCTCCACGTGGTTGCACAGCGAGGCCTTCGACCGAACGGTGACCCGCGACCAGTACCCGGGGAGCTTCTACTTCGAGCGCAGGAGCAGCCGCGTCTACTTCTGCACCGTGAACCCCACCCCCCGCTCACCCGAGTGACCCCGCCCGCCCGGCGCCCCCATCCGTCATTCGTCGCCCTCCGGTGAAGCGGCGGCGCCCAGGAGATCGGGGCGCGATCGCTCGGCCATGGGGGCTGGACATCCACTACGCGCGGAACGCGGCATTCAAGGTCCGGAAATGCCGGACGGATGTGAGTGGTGCGCCGTTCGACGGTCGGGGGCGGCTCGTCGACCGTACTCGACGGGCCGCGCCACCCCTCTGCAGAGTTGCGCGGCAGCCACGCCCTTTTCGGCTCTGGCCTGAAGGCGAAGCGGTGGGCGGGGCGGCGCGCAGGGGTGGTGGTGGGGGGCGGGTGTCGGGGCGGCGGCTGGAAAGATCTTCGGGAGGAGTCGCCGACCGATGTCGAGGACCCGCCCGCGGCTCCGACCGGAGGGTGACGGCGCGCCGACGGGGCGCGCGGGACACGGATGGAGACACCGCCATGAAGTACCTCGCGATGATCTACGGCAACCAGGCCAAGTGGGAGTCCTTCCCGGCCGAGGAGTGGCCGGAGGCGATCGCCCGGCAGGAGGCGTACAACGCCAAGTACCGGGAGACCGGCGAACTGCTCGGCGCCTACGGGCTGGCCGACGCGGCCGCCGCCCAGCTGGTCCGGCGGGCCGAGGGCGTGCCCGCCGTCACCGACGGGCCGTACCTGGAGACCAAGGAGTACATGGCGAGCTTCTACCTGCTGGACTGCGAGAGCCTGGAGCGAGCCCAGCAGATCGCCGCCGACATGCCGTTCGCGGACACCGACCCGGTGGAGCTGTGGCCGATCCTGCACGAGTCCCCGGGGAACGAGTGAGCCCGAACGGCCGCGACGCCGAGGACCTGCTGCGCGAGCTGGCGCCGCAGGTCCTCGGCGCGCTCGTCCGGCGCCACGGGGCGTTCGACGCCTGCGAGGACGCCGTCCAGGAGGCGCTGCTCGCCGCCGCGCTGCAGTGGCCCGCGGACGGGGTGCCCGACAACCCGCGGGGCTGGCTGCTGACCGTGGCCACCCGCAAGCTGGTCGACCAGGTGCGCAGCGACTCGGCGCGCCGACGGAGGGAGGAGGCGCTCGCGCTCGCCACCCCGCAGTCGGCGCTCCTCGCGCCCCCGGCGGACGACGACGCCGTCCAGCAGGACGACTCGCTCGCCCTCCTGTTCCTCTGCTGCCACCCGGTGCTCTCCGCACCGAGCCGGATCGCGCTGACGCTGCGCGCCGTCGGCGGCCTCACCACCGCGCAGATCGCCGCCGCCTTCCTGGTGCCCGAGGCGACGATGGCGCAGCGGATCAGCCGGGCGAAGCAGGGGATCAGGGCGGCCGGTGGCGACCTGCCGTCCGGGTCGGGGCCGGGGGCGGGGACGGGGATTGGGGCGGGTTCGGGGGCGGGGGCGGACGGCGAGCGGCTGGGCGAGGTCCGGCACGTGCTGTACCTGATCTTCAACGAGGGCTACACGGCGAGCGGCGGCGAGGAGCTGACCGCGCCGCCGCTCGCCGCCGAGGCGATCCGGCTGACCAGGCTGCTGCTGCGCCTGGTGCCCGACGACGCCGAGACGGCCGGACTGCTGGCCCTGATGCTGCTCACCGACGCCCGTCGCGGCGCCCGTACCGGGCCGTGCGGCGAGCTGGTCCCGCTCGCGGAGCAGGACCGCGACCGGTGGGACGGCGAACTCATCTCCGAGGGGCTGGAGTTGATCTCCTCGACGCTGCCGCGCGGCCGGCCCGGGCCGTACCAGGTGCAGGCCGCGATCGCCGCCGTGCACAGTGAGGCCGCGAGCGCCGACGCCACCGACTGGCCGCAGATCCTCGCCCTCTACGACCTGCTGCTGCGCTTCGACGCCAACCCTGTCGTCGCGCTCAACCGGGCGGTGGCGGTGGCGATGGTCCACGGACCGGCCGCCGGTCTCGACCTGCTCGCGGAGCTGGCGGCCGACAAGCGGCTGACCAGGCACCACCGGCTGCTCGCCGTCCGCGCCCACCTGTCGGAGCTGCGCGGCGACGATCCGGCGGCCGCCGCGCAGGCGTACCGGGAGGCCGCCTCCCGTACGGCGAGCGGCCCCGAACGCCGGTACCTCCTCGGGCGGGCGCAGCGGTTGGCGGGCGCGGGGCCTGACGGGCGGTGATGCGGGTCGGGGCGCCTGCGGCCTGTCGCGGTGCGGTCGGGCCGGGTTTCGCTATTGGATGCGCGGGGCGCGTGGTGTCGCGGGGGCGGTGTCCGGCTGCCCTGCCGGGACTGGGGCGGCGACGGCGTACCCGTCGTACTGCTGCGCGGCTGGCCGGGGGGACGTGTCGCGGGCCGCGTACACGGCCGACGCAGGCCGGGCTGCTCGGGGGCCGGCGTGCAGGAGCGGATCGGTGAGTCGCCGGACTCCTGGCTGCTGCCGTTCCCCTCGCCGGAGTCGGCGGCGGACTTCGTCGGCGGCGGGCCGGCGAGGGAGGGCTGGGCGGCGGGCCTGGAACGGGCGCGTCGACGGCTGGTCGCCGCGCTTCGAGCGGCACGTGCTCGTCGCCTCGCCGGCGGAGTGCGCCCGGCGCTCGTCCGGGACGAGTGGGAACGCATCGACTGCTCGACGCTGGTGGTGCTCGCGCAGTCCGGAATCATCCCCACACCGGACGTCGAGGGCATGCTGGCCGGGCGCCCCGGGCCGGAACCCACGGCCGCGACCGTCCCCGGGACGGGACACGACCTGTACCTCGAGCGTCCGGACGTCCTCCTCCCTCTGCTGGCCGACTTCCTGGCCGGATAGCCGGTGACGGGGCCCCGGAGTGGGTCCGGCGTGGGCCACGGTGCGGGTTCCGGTGCGGTTCGGGAGAAGGCCGAGTTGTCCGCGCGGCTGGTGGGCGCGTACCGGGCCACGCCGGGTAGGCGCCGCCCGGGGCTCAGTCGCCGAGCGAGTCGAGCCAGGCGAGTAGCCGGTCGCCCTCACGGGTCATCAGGTCAGGGTCGCGCAGGGCGTTGGCGAGCAGGGACATGCCCTGGTAGCCGGCGACGAGGGTGACGGCGTGGCCGTCCGGGTCCGGGACGCCGAGTTCGCGGAACTGCTCGGCCGCCCAGTCCAGTAGACGGCGGATGACCTGCGCGGCGGCCCGGTCGAGGCCGCCGGAGGGCTCCGGGTCGCGCTTGTCCAGCTCGACGGCGAGGGTGCCGGTGGGGCAGCCGTAGCGGGCGGCTGTTTCGCGCTGGGCGACCCAGGCGTCGACGAGGCCCTTGAGCCGGGCGCGGGGGTCGGGGATCCGGTCGAGGTCGTCGGTGAGGATCGTGACGTGGGCGGTGTGCTCGGCGAGAGCGGCCTCGACCAGGTCGTCCTTGGTTTTGAAGTAGTAGTACACGTTGCCGACCGGGACGCCGGCGGCCTGGGCGATGTCGGCGATGGCGGTCCGCTCGACGCCCTTCTCGTGCAGCACCCGGGCGGCGGCGGCCGTGAGGCGGCGGCGCTTGGCGGCCGCGGCGGCGGCTCGGGAGGAGCCCTTCGACGCTAGTGAGTCAGTCACCCAACTCACTATAGACAGCGCTCCCCGCGGCGCGCTACGGTCGGGACCGCAACAGAACTGAGTCAGCCAACTAACTCATGAATGTGGGGGAACCGTCATGATCGTTGTCACCGGAGCCACCGGAAACGTCGGCCGCGCCCTGGTGCGGTACCTGCTGGCGGCGGGCGAGCAGGTCACGGCCGTCTCGCGCCACGCCCCGAAGGTCGCCCTTCCGCCCGGCGTCCGACACCACGCCGCCGACCTCGCCGACCCGTCGGCCGTGCGGCCCGCGCTGGACGGTGCCGACGCGCTGTTCCTGCTGGTCGCCGGCCCCGACCCGGACGGACTGCTCAAGCAGGCCGCCGACGCCGGCGTCCGCAGGGTCGTCCTCCTCTCCTCGCAGGGCGTCGGCACCCGGCCGGATGCCTACGGTCACCCCGCGGCCTTCGAGTCGGCGCTCGCCGCGAGCGGACTGGAGTGGACGGTGCTGCGCGCCGGCGGCCTGGCCTCGAACGCCCTCGCCTGGGTCGAGCCGATCCGCAACCACCTGGTCGCCGCCGCACCCTTCGGGGACGTCGGCCTCCCGTTCGTCGACCCCGACGACGTGGCGGCGGTCGCGGCCGTGGTGCTGCGGGAGGACGGGCACCGCGGCGCCACGTACGTGCTCACCGGGCCGGCGCCCGTCACCCCGCGCGAGCGGGCTGCGGCCATCGGCGAGGCGATCGGCGAGACCGTCGACTTCCGGGAGCAGACCCCGGACGAGGCCCGGGTGCAATTGGCGGCCGTGATGCCGCTGCCCGTCGTCGAGGGCACCCTGGCCATCCTCGGTGCGCCCACCCCGGAGGAGCGGCGGCCCAGCCCCGACGTCGAACGCCTCCTCGGCCGCCCGGCCGGCTCCTTCGCCGCCTGGGCCCGGCGCAACGCGACGGCGTTCCGCTGAGGGGGGAGGGCGGGCCGGCGCTGGCCCGGTGTTGGCCTGATGCTGCTCCGGTCCGACCTCACCTCACCCTGGCCGGACGGCGGCAGGCGCCCACTCTGCGAAGGAAGTCGATCAGGTCGACTTCCTTCGCAGGGAGCTGCGGGCGGGGGCCCGGTGAACCGGGACCAGTGGCAAGAAATATGTCGGTCGGTCTACCTATTCCTGCTATCCGCCCTGCGTCCCGCCCTGCCCATGCTTGCGTGTGCTTGCGTGTCGTCGCAGGAAGTCGGCCTGGCCGACTTTTGGCTCGGGGGCGGAGGCTTGTGAGTGCCGGGCGTGAATATGTAGGTCGGTCTACTGATTTTTCTCCCGCACCACGCACGGGCGTGGTGCGGCCCTGCATGCCTGCACAGGAAGTCGGACCGGTCGACTTCCTGTGCAGCCGCCCTGCGGGCTACCCCGCGGCGACTGAAACGGGGGTGCCCGCCTGCCTCGGCCGGTCGGGCGCGGACGACCGGGGCAGCAGGGGCAGCAGGGGCGACAGGGTCGGCCGGACCGCACGCCAGATCGCTCGCCGGACCCGCCCGCCGGATCGAGGAGCGGCACAGGGAGCGTCGAGGAGGCTTCCAACGCCGCTGGGTCGGCCCCATCATGGGCTCCCGGTCAGGGTCCCCGGTCGAGGGGCTCCGGGAGCGGCCCCAGGAGGCAGAAGCGATGACGATTCCACCCCCCGTCCGGATCCAGTCCGCCGTCGTCCGGGCCGCGTACGCGCTGCCGGAGCGGCTGCGGCGGGCGATCGCAGGCCCGCCGGTGGTGCGGGACGGGCAGACGCTGGCGCTGGACGCGCAGCTGATACTCAAGCTGCAGCGGATGTCGAAGGCCGCCCTGGTGATGCCCGGCGGCGTCGGGCCCTCGCGAACCGCCATGGAGCACGCGCGCCACCTGGTGGGCGGTGCCACGATCGAGCCGGTGGCCGTCCGGAGCATCGGGATCCCGCAGGAACAGGGCGAGTTGGCGGCCACGCTGTACACGCCCGGCGGTCTGGCGGCCGGTTCGGGCCTGCTGGTGTACCTGCACGGTGGCGGGTGGGTGGTCGGAAGCCGGGCGAGCCACGACCACGTCGCGCGGTTCCTGGCGCAGCGGGCGCGGGTGCGGGTGCTGTCGGTGGAGTACCGGCTGGCGCCCGAGCAGGTGTTCCCGGCGGCGGTGGACGACGCGCTGGCCGCGTTCGACTACGCGTACGCGAAGGCGGCCGACCTGGGCGCGGACCCGGAGCGGATCGCGATCGGCGGGGACAGCGCGGGCGGGAACCTGGCGGCCGTCACCGCGCAGTCGGCGGTGCGCCGCGGCGGTCCGGCGCCGGTGTTCCAGCTCCTGCTGTACCCGGCCGTCGACGCCTCGGTGCGGCGGCCCTCGCGCGAACTCTTCGGTGACGGCTTCTTCCTGACCGACGCGGACATGGACTGGTTCCTGGACCAGTACGTGCCCGAGCCCGCGGACCGCACCGATCCGCGCCTGTCGCCGCTGCTCGCCGCGGACCTGGGTGACCTCGCCGGCCTGCCGCCCGCGTACGTCGGCACGGCGGGCTTCGACCCGCTGCGGGACGAGGGCGAGGCGTACGCGGAGGCGCTGCGGGCGGCGGGGGTGGCGGTGCGGCTGAGCCGCCAGCCGGACCTCATCCACGGGTACGCCAACTACATCGGCGTCGGCCACCGGTTCCGCGAGGCGACGGCCGAGGCGGCGGAGGCGCTGCGGAAGGCGTTGGGTGCCGGGTAGCGCGTGTGCGCACGGATCCGGCGCCTGGATGTGACGCCCGGATCCGGCCCCTGGATGTGACACCCGGACGGGGCTCGTCGGAGGTTTCGGCGGGCCCCGTCCGGCGTTTCGGCTGCCTGTCGTGCCAGGGCGCTCGTCGGTGGCCGCGCGCCCGCAGGGGCGTGCACCTGTCGGGTGCTGCGCAGGGGGTTCTCGGGAACGGGCTCTTATTGTACTGTCCGTCTAATAAGCGGGTGAGCGGGCACCCGCAGGAGCAGGCCCCTGGAGGCAGCCATGGCTCTCACCGACGCGACGACCGGAGCGACCACGGGCGGGACCACCGGAGCAACGGCCGGTGCGTCGGTCGACGCGACGACCGGGGCGCCCGTCGGTCGTCCCGACCGCTCGCACGCGCACACCGCGGCCGACGACGACGTCTCGAAGCGGCTGCTGGAGTCCGCCGCCACCCTCTCCTACGACCCCTCGACCGAGATCGACTGGGACGCGCCCCTCCCGGACGAGCACTACGGCCTCAACCCGGAGTGGAGCACCCTCTACGGCACCAGGTTGTGGGACGAGATGACCGAGCAGCAGCGGGTCACCCTCACCCGGCACGAGGTCTGCTCGATCATGAACACCGGGATCTGGTTCGAGATGATCCTCCAGCAGATGGTGCTGCGCGACCAGTACCTCAAGAACCCGGCCAGTGCCGAGTTCCAGTTCGCCCTCACCGAGATCGCCGACGAGTGCCGGCACTCGATCATGTTCGCCCGCGCCTGCGAGAAGATGGGCGTCCCCGCCTACCGGCCCAACAAGCTGATCGCCCAGGCCGGGCGTGCCTTCAAGGCGCTCGCGAAGGGCGAACTCGCCTACGGGGGAATCCTGGTGGCGGAGGAGGTGCTCGACGTCATGCAGCGCGACTGGATGCGCGGCGAGAACGTCCTGGAGATCGTCCGCGGCACCTCCCGGATCCACGTGGTCGAGGAGTCACGGCACATGAAGTTCGCCCGGCAGGAGATTCGCGAACGCATGCGCCACGCCGGCCCCGGCCGCCGGCGCGCCTCGGCCACCGGGATCGCCGTCGGCGCGTACGTCATCGTCAGCAGCATGGTCCACCCCGGCGTCTACCGGGCCGCCGGGCTCGACGTCGAACGGGCGCTCGCCGAGGCGCGGGCCAACGAACACCGCAAGGCGATGATGCGCACCAGCTCCCGCCACCTGATGGCCTTCCTCGCGGAGACCGGCCTGATCACCGCCCGGTCGGCCGCCATCTACCGCCGGGTGAACATGCTCTGACGTTCCGTCAGTCCGTCGACCCGGGCGCCCGCCCACCCCACCACCGCGCAGCGAGGACCCCACCCGCGCCATGGCCTACGCGATCACCCAGACCTGCTGCAACGACGCCTCCTGCGTCTCCGTCTGCCCGGTCAACTGCATCCACCCGACCCCGGACGAACCGGAGTTCGGCACCACCGACATGCTGTTCATCGACCCCGCCGCGTGCATCGACTGCGGTGCCTGCGCGGACGCCTGCCCGGTCGACGCGGTGTTCCCCGTCGACCGGCTGCGCGGCCCCGACACCGTGTTCGGCGACCTCAACCGGGACTGGTACCGCGACCACCCCAGCGACCACGCCTGGGGCGCGCCGACCTTCCCGCGCAGTCTCCCCGACGGCCTCGGCACCCTGCGCGTCGCCATCGTCGGCACCGGGCCCTCCGCCGGCTACACCGCGCAGGAGCTGCTGCGCAGCACCGGCGCCGAGATCACCATGATCGACCGGCTGCCCGTCACCGGCGGCCTGCTGCGCCACGGCGTCGCGCCCGACCACCAGTCCACCAAGCGGATCGCGGAGAGCTTCGCCAGCGTCTTCCACGACCCCAGGCTGCGGATGCACCTCAACGTGGAGGTCGGCACGGACCTCACCCACGAGGAACTCGCCGCCCACCACCACGCCGTCGTCTACGCGGTCGGCGCGGCCGCCGACCGGCGGCTCGGCATCCCCGGCGAGGACCTGCCCGGAAGCCTGCCCGCGACCACCTTCGTCGGCTGGTACAACGCCGAGCCGACGGTGCCGGCCGACGCCGTGGACCTGACCGCCGAACGGGCCGTGGTCGTCGGCAACGGGAACGTCGCCGTCGACATCGCCCGCATCCTGCTCACCGACCCGGACCGGCTCGCCGCCACCGACATCGCCGACCACGCCCTCGCCGCGCTGCGCCGCAGCCGGGTGCGGGAGGTCGTGCTGCTCGCCCGGCGCGGGCCCGGACAGGCCGCGTGGACCAGGGCGGAGTTCCTCGCGCTGCGGCGCCTGCCGGGCGTCGAGGTGGTGGTCGAGGACCACCCGGAGGTGCGGGCGGCGATCGAGACGGCGGCGCCGGACTCGCAGGCCGCACTGCTGGCCGGGCTGCCGCTGGTGCCGTTCGACGGAGGCGACGCACCGCGGCCGGGGCGCCGGATCGTGCTGCGCTTCCTGTCCGCGCCGACCGCCCTGAGCGGGGCGGCGGAGGCGGACGGGTCGGTCGCAGCGGTACGGCCCGGAGGTGCCGGCGCTTCCGGGGCGGTCGGTGTGGTCGGTGCTGCCGGGGCGGTCGGGCGCGGGCGGGTCGAGGCCGTGAGTGTCGTCCGGACCACCATGGCGGCCGGCGACCGGGCCGAGCCCACCGGGGAGACGGATGTCCTCCGGGCCGGACTGGTCGTGCGGTCCATCGGTCACCGGGGCGTGCCGGTGCCGGGCCTGCCCTTCGACGAGCGGACGGCGACCGTCGCGCACCAGGGCGGCCGGGTCGTCGACCCGGCGACGGGGCGGCCCGTGCCGGGGACGTACGTGGTCGGTTGGGCCAAGCGCGGACCGTCCGGCGGGATCGGCGCCAACCGGGCCTGCGCCCGCGAGACCGTGGACGCGCTCCTCGACGACGCCGCGGCCCGGGTGCTGGCCGCCCCGGCGGGGACCCGCAAGGACCTCGACCGCCTCGTCCACCGCCGCCGCCCCGACGCCGTCGGCCTCAGGGAGCTGCGCGCGGTGGACCGTGCGGAACGCGCCCGGGGAGAAGCCGAGGGCCGCCCCCGGGTGAAGCTCGCCACCGTCCCGGACCTCCTGGCAGCCTCTCGCCGGAAGTAGGCGAGCCCGGGCGGGTGGGGCGGCCTCAACGAATATGTAGGCCGGTCTACAGATTCATTGCTCATGGGGTAGAGGGCTGAGCCCGTGCGTCGCACGGTGGGCGCGAGAAGTCGGACCGGCCGACTTCTCGCGCTCTTGCCTGCGACCGGGCGGGATGAAAGCGAATATGTCGGTCGGTCTACATAGTCACTGTTGCTGGGTCGAAGATGGGCCAGAGCGCGTAGGAAGTCGGCTGGGTCGACTTCCTACGCCAGCGCGGCTGCGGGCCCATTCCTGTAGACCGGTCTACATAATTCCCCCCCCGCGTAGCAATTTGGGCCCGTGGCGGGGTTGATGCCGGGGCCGTGGGGTTGACACCGCCGTGTCCCGGTGTGGGTGGGGTGCGTTGGGTGGGTGTGAGTGGTTTTGGGGTGATGCCGGCGTCTCGACGGGAGCCGGTCGAAGAAACGTTCCTGCAGGACGCTGAGAGCTCGCTGCAGTTCGAGCCGGACGCGCCCATCTATGCCGAACTGGCACGGGCGTGGCGGGCCGAGGGGCGGACGGTCCCCGGGTTGCCGGATCCGGTGTGGGAGGCGCTCGCCGAGCCGGGCGGGTACGGGTGACCGGCAGCAGGAGCGGCCCTCAGCCTGAGCGCTCTGCTTCCGGGTCGGCTTCCGGGGCGAGATCCGGGTAGAACTGCCGGGCCCAACGACGGAACAGCCCGATAGACCGTTCCCCGGGGACGAGCCGCGGCTGTGCCAGGTACCGCTTGTGGGCCAGGACCGGCCGGTCCTGCTTGATGATCCGTACGGAGGCCTGCAGCGCCACCCAGGAGGCCAGTCGGTCGGCAGCCCCGGAGACCAGACCGGAGAACGGGCCGGAGGCCCCACCGGTGAGGTCGACCGTGCCCGCCGTGCCACCGGTGGAGCCGGTCGCGACCGCGAACCGCACCCTGGTCCGCCAGGGCCCGACCGGCGTCGGCAGCACCCACACCCGCAACGTGGCCCCCAGCTCCGGCAGTTCGGCGACCAGCCGCATCATCCCGAGCCCCGCCAGCGTCACCGGCTGGTCCAGGGCGACCGCCCCCAGCCCGGGGAACCGGGTGGTGGTGCGCTGGTGGACGGTGAACAGCGGTCCGTCGACCTCGGGCGGCGCCGTCTCCCGGGTGTCCAGCCCGTGCAGCACGGCGACGTGCCGGAAGTCCACGCTGTTCTCCATCACCTCCTGCGGGTGGGAGAGCACTTCGCCGCTCCACCACGCGCGCGGCCGCACCCCCACCGGCGGCGGCAGCTGCCAGGTGGGCGGCCCGTCGTCGGGTCCGCTCCAGACGAACAGTGCGCCGTCGCGTTCGCACAGGTGGCGTCCGGTCAGTCCGGCCCGCAGCAGGGCGCCGTCCGGCGCGCCGGTGCAGGAGCCGTCCAGGCCGAAGGCGAAGCCGTGGAACGGGCAGACCAGTTCCTCGCCGCGGACGGTTCCGCCCGCCCCGAAGTGCGCGCCCAGGTGCGGGCAGTGCGGCCCGATCGCGCGCACCACGCCCCGCCCGGTCCGGTACAGCACCACGTCCTCGCCCATCAGCCGGGCCGTGCGCACCCGCCCGGGCGGCAGGTCCCGTACGCGGCCGACGCAGAACCAGCCGCTCGGGTACGGCAGCGGGGCGGGGCGGTCGGCGCGCTGGGCCATCGGTCACCTCTTCGGCTCGGGTCCTGCCGGGCACGTCTCCCGGGCCGGCTACCCCGCGGGATCCGGGCCGACCACTGGTCCGGCCGGTACGGCCCGCGGCCCGGTGGCCGGGCGGGCGGCCGGTTTGACGGCGGTGTGCACGTACCAGGCGATGTACTCCCGGACCGCGTACATCTCCACCGTGGAGCGGAGGTTGAGCCAGCGCGCCGGATCGCCCACCCGACGCAGCACCGCCCACGGCAGGCGGAAGTACGCGTACACCGCCTCCGAGGTGGGCTCGTAGTACGGCGTCGCGTCCAGCGCCTCCTCGACCTCGAAGCCGGCGTCGGCGAGCAGCTGCGGCATGTTGCGGGCGTGGTAGATCTTCGCGCCGGGGAACACCATGGCGTCCAGGTACGGTTCGAGCACCGAGCGGGCCTGCGGGGTGAGTTCGTCCAGCGGAACGGTGCTCATCGGGCCGAGCAGCACCAGCCGCCCGCCCGGGCGCAGCACCCGGTGGAACTCGGCCAGCGCGCGCGGCGGGTCGTAGGAGTGGACGAGCGTCTCCATCGAGTACGCGCCGTCGAAGGTGTCGTCCTCGAAGGGGAGTCGGTGGTAGTCGCCCCAGGAGAACGACGGCGGAGCAGCGGCCCTGGCTCCGGCCCTGGCCCCGGCTCCGCCCCCGCCCGCGGCCCGGGCGCTGAGCCGGCGGGCCTCGGCGAGGTGGATGTCGAGGACGTCGACGCCGGTCACGGCGAGCCCGAACCGGTCCGCCATGGCCCGTGCCACCACCCCCGCCCCGCACCCGGCGTCGAGCACCGAGGCGCCGGCCGGCAGTGCCAGCTTGCGGCCGAGCACGTCCTCCAGCTGCCGCTGGGCCCGCCACAGCCGCCACTTCGACTGCCCCGGTTCCGTCCACCCCCAGTGGCGGGCGTTCCTGGCCACCCGGGTGTAGAAGAGCCGGCTGCCGGTGCGCCCGTAGACCCGGCGCAGCCCGGTGAGATCGAGTTCCTGAGCGCCCATGCGGTCAAGCTAGCCGCGGGCCGCGGTTCCATCCGGTCGCGCCACGCGCGGAGGGCTCGCGGGGCGCGATAGTGCGGTCGTAGGACCAGCTGATCACGAGACTGGTCTGTTCGGCCCGGGGTGAGACCCGCGGGCGCCGCAACCTCCCTGGCCGCGCGGCCTTGAACCGCCACGAACCGGCAACGAACCGGCCATGAACCAGCCGTGAACCGGCCATGAACGACAACCACGTGCCGCTCGGCGCCCGGCCGGGTCTCTCGCCGGCGGCGGACACCCGAGCGGCTCCCGACCGCCACATCACCAAGGCGCGCCACGTCGTGGCGATCGACGGTCGCCGGGTCGCGCCGATCGAGGCGACCGAACTGATGGCGCTCGCCGACATGCCCGATGCGGCGGTCGTGTCGGGGAGCCGGCGGGGCCACCGGTCGGAGAGCGCGGGGAACCGGGACTTCGCGGCCACACTCCGACTGCGGCCCGAGGAGGCCGGCGTGGTCGGGCCGCCCGTCGTCCTCGGGGTGGAGAGCCTCCGCCGGGCGCCGGGCCGCCGCGGCGGCGAGGGCCGACTCGGCCTCGCGGGAGTCCAGTGCATCGACGGATTCCAGCGGCTGGTCCCGATCGCCCACCTCGCCCGCGAGCTGCCGCCGGAGGTGCCGGCCCGGGCGGTCCTCCGGGTCGCCATCGTCGCCGGGGAAGATCGCGACCGGATCCGCGAACTGTGTGACGAAGCCGCCCATCGCCTCGACCCTCTCGTACCCCGGGACGACCTCGCGCGGTGTCCGCGCCTCCTCGTCGTGCGGGAGGAGTCCCGGAAGGAGGGCGGCTACTTCGATCCGCGGCGGGGCATCCTGGCCGGACCGCACCCGGTCGGGTGGACGGACCTCATCCACGACCGGCTGCCGGCGGAGACCGACCGGATCGCGCACCTGCTGATCGCCTCCTACGAGCGCCTGCGCGGGTCGAACCACATGTTCGAGTCGGCGGCACCCGAGCGCGACCTGTGGCCGGAGCTGGCGGACGCCGTCCTGGGTCGGTCGTCGCCGTCACTGCTGCCAGGGGCGCCGCAGCTCCTCCCAACGGGCCGCCTGGGGCTCGGTGAGCCGGCCGCGGAGGGCGGCGAGTTTGAGGAGCTGGGCCTCGGCGTCGGCGCCGAGGGGCTGGGCCTCGGCGCGGTAGTGGTCGGTGAGCAGGGCGTCGAGTTCGGGGCGGGTGAGGGCCGGGTCGAGGCGCTGGGCGAGTCCGGTCATGGTGCGGTAGGAGCCCTGCAGGAGGAACGGCGGCTCGGTGCGGGTGCGGTCGTCCTGGGCGGCGGAGGCGAGGTAGGCGCGGTTGACGTCGAGGACGGTGGCGCGCAGGTGGAGCAGGCCGGCGAGGGTGGCGGTCATCCGTTCGACCTCGGCGGCGGGCCAGGAGCCGGTGAGGGTGCCGGGGGAGGCGCCGGGGGTGCCGGCCGCGCGGGCGAGCAGGGTGTCGAGGTCGGCGCGGTCGGCGGTGGCGAGCGGGGCGAGGTGGGGGTTGGCGGGGAGGGCGTTCTCGACGAAGCTGAGGGCGAAGAGGTCGTCGCGCCCGGCGATGACGTCGCCGAGGTTCCAGACGTCGGCGCGGTTGGCGAGCATGTCGGGCAGTCGGAAGAGCCGGCCGGACTCGGTGTACGGGTTGGCGGCCATGACGACGGCGAAGCGCTTGCCGCGCAGGTCCCACTCGCGGGCCTCGCCGTCCCAGACGCCGTCGATCCTGCGCTGGGCGTCGCAGAGCGGGATGAAGCGCTGCAGGAACTCGGGCGAGGTGTGCTGGACGTCGTCGACGTAGAGCAGCACGTTGCTGCCCGCGTGGAGGGCGAAGTTGAGCTTCTCGAGCTCGCGCCGGGAGGTGGCGTCGGGGGCCTCGGCGGGGTCGAGGGAGGTGACCCGGTGGCCGAGTGCGGGGCCGCTGACGGTGACCAGCAGCAGGCCGAGCCGTTCGGCGAGGTACTCGACGAGGGTGGTCTTGCCGTAGCCGGGCGGGGAGACCAGGAGGAGCAGGCCGCTGCGGTCGACGGGGCCCCCGGTCGCGGTGCCGAGCTGCTTGGCGAGGTTGTCGCCGACCAGCGGCAGGTAGACCTCGTCGATGAGCCGGTTGCGGACGAAGCCGTCGAGCGGGGCCGGGCGGTACTGGTCGAGCCGTAGCCGGGCGTGCTCGGTGGCGAGCAGATCGCCGCGCAGGCGTTGGTAGGCGCGGTACCCGGGGGCGTCGTCCCGCTCGAACTCGGCCACCCGGGCGAGGAGTTCGTCGAGACGGAGGTCGAGGGCGCCGGCGCTGACGCGGGGGTGGTCGCCGAGGAGTCCGGTGGGCCGGGCGGTGACGGCGCCGTCGGCGGGGCGGCGCGGCAGGTCGGGGCAGAGGAGGACGGCGGTGGCCTCGGCGAGGTCGGCCGGGTCGGCGTCGGCGCTGCCGGAATCCAGCCAGGCCCGGGCGAGTTGGCGACGGGCGGGGAGGAGCTCGGGCTCGTCGGGGAGGGCGGCGAGGGCCTCGGTGAGGCCGGCCGACTCGGGTGCGGCGCGGAACTTGTCGAGCAGGGCGGACGCCCCGGGCGATAGCGCGAACGCCGGTTCTGCGGAGGCGAGTTCGGCCACCAGATAGGGGCCGGCACCGGCTGGGTCGCCAGCGCCGCCCGCGGGCTGGCCGCCGGGGCGGGCCCCGGGCAGCACCTCGGCCGCGAAGTCGGCTACGGCGGAGTCGAGTTCGGCGGCGAGCGCGTCCAGGGCCGGGACGGCGCCGAAGGCCTGGCGGGCGAGGCCGAGCGACCGGGCCCGCGTGTGCCACACCAGTCGCTGCCGCTGGTCGGCTCCGTGCGCCCAGTACAGCTGCGCGGCTGCCCGGGCGGCCGCCGGGTGGCGCAACAGGCCCGCCTCGGCGTGGAGTTCCAGCAGGGTGCGCAGCAGCAGCGCCGCGTCGTGGTCGTGCACGCCGCGCTGGTAGCCCTCGTCGGGCCGCCGTTCGACGGCGCGGCGGACCACCTCCAGCAGGTCGCCCTCCGCCCGGAGCGCGTCCAGCCCGTTCGGCCCGCCCGACCCGCCCAGGCCCTTCGGCCCGTCGAGCCCGCCCAACACGCCCGACCCGCCCGACCCGCCCGACCCGTCCAGCGCACCAGGGCCGCCGAGCCCGCCCGCCCCACCGGCCCCACCCGCCTCGGCCGCCAGCAGCAGGCTCGCGGCGAGGTACTCGGCCCGGTAGAGCGCGGGCGTCTCGGAGGGCAGCGGCCGGTCCCAGTACCGCTCGGTGGCGGCGAAGGCGGGGTCGGTGACGGGGGAGCGGTAGTCGGTGCCGGTGAGGGTGAAGGCGGGGCGGCCGCGCCAGGGGACGAGGGTGAGTTCGGGTCGGTGGGTGGTGACGGCGAACAGGTGGCGGCCCAGCCGCAGGGTGCCGGGGCCGTCGCCGGCGAGTTCGGCCCGGTCGCGCAGCGCGCGGTGGGCGCGGCTGCGGGCGGCGCGCAGCCGTCCGGTCAGCTCCTCGGCCCGGACGCGGTCGCCGAGCGCGGTCAACTGGGCGGCGAGGTAGCGGAGTTTGACGGCGGTCGGATCGGCGGCGAGGGCCGCGTCGATCTCGGCGGGAGCGTCCAGGGCGGACAGCCGGCGGTGCAGGGTGTCGAGGACGCGCTCGGCGGAGGCGGCGAGCCGGTCGGCGCGGCGGGCCCGTTCGTCGAGCAGGTGCTGGCGGCGGGCGGTGAGGGCGTCGTGGACGGCGGTGCGCCGCTCGGTGAGCTGTTCGCCCAGGGCGGGGTCGGCGTCGGCGAAGCGGGTCTCCAGCTGCTCGATCCGCAGCAGGAGCCGGCCGAGCTGGTCGTCGCAGTCCTCGGGGGTGTCGGCGGCGGCGAGCGCGGCGGTGGTGGCCTGGGCGAGCAGGGCGGTTTCGGCGGCGAACTCGGCGGCGGCCTCGCGGGTGCGCAGTTCGCGGCGGCGGACGGTGAGGGTGGCGCGGGCGCGGTTGAGCAGGCCGAGGACGTCGGCGAGCCGGTCGAGGATGGCGGTGCGGGTGGTGGCGTCGGCCAGGTCGAGGGTGCCGACGAGTTCCGAGACGGTCTGCAGCGTCTCGCCCTGTTCCGTGAGCCGCGCGGCCAGCGGGTCGGCCTCGGCGGCGGTGGCGATGACGGCGCACCGGTCGGCGAGTTCGTCGGCGCGCCGCCGGTGCGGGGCGAAGGCGTCGGGTTCGGCGAGCCGGTCGACGGCGCGGGCGGCGGCTTCGGCCAGGCCTTCGGCGAGGTGGGCGGCGAGCGCGTCGATCCGGTCGGGGTCGGTGCGGGGCTGGTCGCGCAGGGCCTCGACCCGGCCCTGGGCACGGCGCAGCCCGGCGAGCCGGTCGACCCATTCGGTGGCGTCGGCGAGGGTCTCGCCGCGGGCGGTGCGCAGCAGGCCCTCGACGTGTTCGGCGCACTCGTCGGTCTGCCGGGCGGCGTGCGCGGTGAGTTCGGCGACGGCCTCGTACTCGGCGATGACCTGCCGGGCGGTGTCGCGGATCTCGGCGAGCGGCGCGGCGAGGTCGCCGAGGCCGGGCTGGCCGAGCCAGTGGTGCCGGTCGGCGGTGCGGGTGCAGGCGGCGAGGACGGCCTGGTGCCCGGCGGGGGTGTCGGCGCCGGCGGCGGCCAGCCGGGCCAGCGAGAGGCAGTCGGCGAGGCCGCGGACGAGGTCGGCGTTGCCGATGCGGGCGAGCGGCCCGGTGCCGGGCGGCTGGGCGGCGGCGTACTGCTCGCTGGTGAACGGGGTCTGCCACAGCTGGACGGGGTGCAGCCGGGTGGGGCCGCCCTCGGCCGGTCGCAGCGCGATCAGGGTGCCGTCGGGGAGCAGCGCGTACCCCTGGCAGGGCAGGGGGGCGGCGGTGTCCTGGCGGACGCTGTTGTACGGCTGGAGCAGGGTGCGGCCGTCGGCGGGGGAGCGGAACTCGTACAGCACGTCCTCGCCGTTGGGCGAGACGAGGGTGCGTTCGTAGGCCAGGCCGTCGACGGGCTGGTCGAAGGTGCGGACGGTGCCGTCGGCGAGGTGGTGGCCGCCGGGGAAGGCGACGCCCTGGTCGGCGGGCAGCCGCAGGCAGGCCTGGCCGAGCGCGTCGATGCGGGTGATCCGGCCGGTGGGCAGGTGGCAGACGAGGTGCCGGACGGTGTGCTCCTGGTAGGGGCGCACGCGCACCAGCAGCAGGGGGCCGAGCCGGGTGTGGGCGATCTGCGCGTCGGCGAGGGTCTGCAGGGTCTCCGTGAGCGGCTCGTGGTGCAGGTCCCGGCCGTCGGGGGTGCCGAGGGTCAGCCGGCCGCCGTCGACGCCGATCCGCAGATCGCCGCCGAGGTCGGCGCGGGGCGGGCTGCCGGGGGCGCCGGGCAGCTGGTCGTCGCGGGTGAGGGCGGTCCAGGCGAGCTGTTGTCCGTCGGCGGGGGTGTGGTCGCGTTCGCCGCGGCCGTCCTGGTAGACGGGCCAGCCGTGGTCGGCGAGCTGCCAGCGCAGGGCCCGGACGTCGCTCGCGGCGGGGCCGGTGCGGAAGACGGCGAGCAGCCGGCCGCCGACCGGGCGGAGCCGTTCCAGCCGGGCGTCGCGGAAGTAGCGGCGCAGGTCGGCGAGGTCCTGGCGCAGGCGCGGGTCGTCCAGCAGGGTGCCCTCGACGCGGGCGGGGGTGAGGTCGGGGTGGTGGAGGCTGAGGACGTCGGCGAGGCCGCCGGCCGTGCCGCCCGGCCCACCGGTGCCCGCGGGGCTCTCCGCGTCGGACGGCGATGCGGCGGAAACCGGGGACCCGGGGGACGCCGGGGAGCCGGGGGACGCCGGGGAGCCGGGCGCAGGGTCGGGGGAGCCGCCGCCCGGCCGGGTGCCGAGCAGCAGCAGCCCGCCGGTGGCGGTGAGGTCCTGCGGGAGGCGCTCCCGCTCGGTGGTGAGGCGGCCGGTGCCGGTGAGCCGGAGCAGGCCGCCGCCGAACTCCGCCACCCGGCGGGCGTTCAACGCCTGGGCCCGGTCGGCGAGTTCGGCGGCAGACCGGGCGAGCCGGCCGCGCAGGACCTCGTAGGTGCCGGCGTCCGGCCGGGCGTCGAGGGGGTCCACGTCAGTTCCTCGGTCTCGTGCGTCGCGATGGTGCGGTACGTGCGGTGCGTGCGGGTGCGGGTGCGGGTGCGGGTGCCGCGCGAAGCGGTGCTGGTGCTGGTGCTGGTGCTGGTGCTGGTGCCGGTGCCGGTGCCGGCGCGGGTGGGGTGCGGTGCGGCCGTCCGTCGCCGGCCGCACCCCCCCCCGCACCGGTGGTTCACCTGCTGCCGTTGACCGCCGCCAGCGACCCGACCGGGGTCTCGGCGAGGCCGAGCTTCTGAGCGGAGGACAGCAGCTGGCGCAGCTGTCCGGCCTGCTCGCCGCCGCCCGAGCCGATCATGCGCATCAGCAGCGCGGACACCGTCAGGTTCTGCACATCCGCGGTGGAGACCGAGGAGAGCACCCTGGTCAGGTCCTCGGTGAAGCTGGCGCTGCCGTCCAGCCAGGGGGCGGCGAGCGCCTGGGCGGTCTGCGAGTGGCCGACGAAGGCGTCGACGCTCTTGGCGGCCGTCACCGACTGCACCAGGCGGTCGAAGAACACCCCGTCCCCGCCCACGATGTCGATCTTGGCCTTCTCGAGGCCGGCCGCGACCAGCGCCGCCTGGGCCTCGGCGATCTGCCGCTGGGCGTCGAGCCCGGCCAGCCGGACGTCCTTCTCGGCCGCGAGCCGCAGCCGGTACTCCTCGTGCCCGCGCGAGGCCTCGTCGAGCTTGGCCATCGCCGCGGCCTTCTCGGTCAGGCCCTCGGCCTCCGCCTTCAGCCTGGCGCCGACCTCCAGGGCGGCGGCCTTCGCCTTCTCGGTCTGGACGACGGCCTCGGCGCGGCCGACCTTCTCCACCGCGGCGGCCTCCTGCTCGCGCACCTGCACCTGGGCCAGACCCTCGGCGGCGGCCTCCGCCCGGATGCCCTCGGCCATCCGGATCTTGGCGGTCGCGTCCAGTTCGGCGGCCTGCTGACGGGCCTCGGCCATCACCAGGGCCTCGCGGGCCTTGTGCGAGGCGGCCTGCTCCGCGGCCTCGGCGGCCTTGATGTCCTTGACGAGCCGCTCCTGCGCCTCCGCCTCGGCCTGGATGACCACGGCCTTGCGCACGCGCTCCGCCTCCTCGGTGGCGCGCAGCGTCTTGACGGCCTCCTCCTGCTCGGCGACGGTCCGCTCCACCGCGACCCGCTCGCGGACCACGTCGGCGACCTCCCGCCGGCGGGACTCGACCTCCTTCTGCTTGGCCATCGAGGCGAGTTCGGTCTCCCGGTCGCGGCCGATGACCTCCAGCAGGCGGTCCTTCTCGATCCGCTCGTTCTCCACGGCGATCACCCGCTCGCGGTTCTTCTGCGCCACCGCGACCTCGCGGGCCTGGTTCTCCCGCTGCACGCCGAGCAGCTCCTCGGTGCGCAGGAACGCGGTCTGGGCGTTCAGCCGCTCCTCCTCCTGCACCCGGGCGATCACCGCGTCCTCCTTGGCCCGCAGCGTCTCGATCTCGCGGCGCTGGCGGATCTCGGCGTCGGCCTGGCGGCGTTCGAGTTCCAGGACGGTCTCCCGGGCGTCCACGTTCTGCCGGGTGATCTCCTTCTCCTCGGTGCGCTGGTACTCGTTGGTGCGCACGTGCTCGATCGCGGTCAGCTCGGTGATCTTGCGGATGCCCTGGGCGTCCAGGATGTTGTCGGCGTCCAGCTGGCTCATCGGGGTCTGCTCGAGGTGGTCGATGGCCGCGTCCTCGAGGGTGTAGCCGTTGAGGTCGGTGCCGATGACCGCGATGATCTGGTCCCGGAACTCGTGCCGGTGGGTGTAGAGGTCGGTGAAGTCCAGTTGCTTGCCGACGGTCTTCAGGGCCTCGGCGAACTTGGCGGCGAAGAAGTCCTGGATGGCGGCCGGGTCGCTCGCCCGGACGGTGCCGATCGACTGCGCGACCTTGACGACGTCCTCGACGGTCTTGTTGACGCGCACGAAGAACGAGATCCGGATGTCGGCCCGGATGTTGTCCCGGCAGATCAGCCCGTCCCGGCCGGCCCGGTGGATCTCGACCGTCTTGGCGGTGATGTCCATCAGTTCGGCCTTGTGCAGGATCGGCAGGACGATCGCGCCGGTGAACGTGACGTCCACCTTCTTCGTCCGGGAGACGATCAGTGCCTTGCCCTGCTCGACCTTCTGGAACAGGCGGCCCACGAACAGCAGCAGGGCGAGCACGATGAGCAGGACGACGGCGACGAGAACGCCGAAACCCACGGCGATGGTGTCCATCACGGAGTCCTTTGACGAGATGGTGCGAAGGTGAGAGGTGGTCGGTGGGGCGGTGTGGTCGGGCGGTGCGGGTGGTGGGAGGCGCCGGCCGGAACGGCACGGGGGCACGGGCGGTCCGGGGGCGGCCGGGCCGGGGGGGGGCGGTGCACCGGCCCTCCTGCCCGCCCGCGCAGGCCGGGAGCCCGGGGGCCCGGGGCCGCGCAGGCCGTGAGCCCGTGAGCCCGTGAGCCCGGGAGCTCTACCCGTCGGGGAGGTCCGGGTCGAACGGCGCCACCAGGAAGTGCTCGCCGTCGGTGTCGTAGTCGAAGATCAGCGCGGTGCGGCCGGCCGTCAGCCCGGGCTCGTCGCCGAGCGTCCGGACCTGGACGGTCGCGGTGGAGCCGTCCCAGGCGGTCACCTCGGCCTGTCCGAAGCCGGTCGTCACCCGGCCGGTCCGGACCACGCAGACGCGGCCGACGAAGTCCCCCCGGGTCACCGGGCGGTCCTCGGGGAACAGCCGGGACAGCGGCCGGACGAGCAGCCGCGTGCCCGCCCACGAGGCGACCAGCGCCACGGCGAACACGCCGCCGCGGGCCGGCGCCCCCGAGGTGAGGACGGTGCCGGCGAGGCTGACGAACCAGGCGAGCGCGACCAGCAGCGAGACCGCCACCGTCACCGGCACCCCGCCGAGGCCCAGCGCGCCCAGCACACCCCCGTGGTGATGGGCGCCGCGTCCCTCCCCGTCGTGTCCGCCCCGCTCGCCGGAGCCCCCGTTCCCCCCGTGCGCCGCGCTCCCCCCGGGCGCGCCACGCCCCCCGTTCCCCCCGTGGGCCGCGTGCCCCCCGCCACCGTGCCCGCCATGACCGGCCCCGAGGTGCCCGCCATGACCGGCCCCGAGGTGGTGACCGGCCCCCAGGTGGTGTCCGGCGTCGAGGTGTCCGCTGCCGTGCCCCGCGTGCGGGGCGTGGAAGCCCAGCCCGCCGAGCAGCATCAGCAGCCAGTAGCCGACGACCACCACCAGCGCGAAGCTGAACAGCGCCGTCGGGAAGGCCAGCGCGGCCGCGAAGAAGTCCCCCGTCCCGGCCACGCCCCCCACCTCTCCGACGGCGCCGCACCTCGGCGCCACGGAGATCGTGACAGCGGACGGGCCGTCCGCACATTGCCAGGACCCGGCAATCTTTACGGCCTGTTGACACCCTGGAACGAGCGTTCCGCCCGCCACCGGAACGGCCCGGCAACAGGACGGCTGCAGAACCGCGACAGCGACCCGGTCCCGCCGCCCCGCGCCGCGGACGCCCCCGAGGCCCGCCGGCCCCGCGTTCCCGCCGTGCCGCCCCCGCTACAGCGGCTCCTCCGGCCAGTTGAGAAGCCGGGCCCCCATCGCCGCCGTCTCCAGGGTGAAGCGCTGCAGCGCGTCCGACGGGTCGTACCCGGTGAGCGCCTTGATCCGTTCCAGCCGGTAGCCGAGCGTGCGCACGCTCAGTCCCAGCCGGCGGGCCGCCTCCGCGTTCACGTACGCCGCCTCCGCCTGCACCGCGATGGTCTCCAGCAGCGGACGGGCGCCGCCCCGTGCCTCGCTCAGCGGGCCCAGCACGCTGCGCACCAGGTCGGCCATCGCGGCCCGGTCGCGCATCAGCACTGGGAACACCAGCAGTTCCTCGGCCTTCAGTTGGCGTGCCGGGAGGTCCAGCCGGCTCGCGTAGTCCAGTGCGTCCAGGGCCTCCTCGTAGCTGCGCAGGACCCCGCTCGCCCCCGAGTGCCGGCGCCCGGTCGCCACCCGCAGCACCGGGCGGTAGCCGGGGCCGGGGCGCAGCGTCAGGTCCGCGAACGCCTCCAGCACGGCCCGCTCGGAGTCCGGGGCGATGCACACCAGCCGGCCGTCCTTGCTGGCCAGCAGGACGTCCCGTTCGCCGAACCGCCCCACCAGTTCCCGTTCCACCCGGTTGACGAGCGGGTGGACGTCGGCGAACGGCTGGTCGCCCACCGCGACGGCCACCGTGTAGGCGCCTGCGAGCCGCAACCCGAACCGCTCCGCGCGCTCGGCCAGCAGGCCGAGGTCCGCCCGGCCGTACAGCAGGTCGTCGATGAACTCCCGCCGGGCCGCCTCCTCCTGGCGGACCGCCATGCGCTGCGCGCGCTCGTGCCCCTCGCCGAGTGCGGCGAGCGCGGCGTCGGCGGCGGTCAGCACGGCGTCGCCCATCCGCCGCAGCTCGCCGACGGCGCTCGCGGCGGTGATGCCCGGCAGCGTCTGCCAGGCCCGCCGGGTGGCCGACAGGCAGTGCGAGACCAGCTCGCGCAGCCCGTACCCGGCCTCGGCGCTGTGCTCGCCCAGTGCGCGCAGGCGGTCCAACTCGTCGCGGCGCAGCAGTCTCCCGGTGCGGGAGACGTCGGCCAGCAGTGTGAGGTACACCTCGGCCAGTTCGGCCGGTACGTCGTGCGCCATCCCTTCGGACATCGCCGTGCTTCGCCCCCCGTGACACCTGATGATCCGGCATGATCCGGCGCGGAACCCTAGCAGGATCCATACGGCCCGAACCGTTGCGGGGTGGGCTCCCGGTCTGCTGCCGCCGGAGCCGCGGCCAGGGCCGACGGACGTGCCGGAGAGCGGACGCGCCGCCGTTCCCGACCCCGTCGCTCCCGCGGACCCCGCCACCCCGAACCCGCCGTTCCCGCGGACCCCGCCACCCCGAACCCGCCGTTCCCGCGAACCGCGCCACCCCGACCCCGCCGCTCCCGCGGACCCCGCCGCCCCGACCCCGCCGCTCCCGCGGACCCCGCCGCCCCGACCCCGCCGCTCCCGCGGACCCCGCCGCCCCGACCCCCGCTCGGGGCCCCGCCTCACCGCTCCCGCCACCGCCTCCGTCAGGGCTCGCGGAAGTGCAGCACGAAACGGGCGCTGCTGCCGTCGATCCGCCGCCGTACGTAGAGCGCCGGCGCGCCGTCCGGGGTGCAGCTGACGCCCTCGCGGACCAGCAGGGCGGTGCCCGGCGGGACGCCCAGCAGCTCGGCGTCGGTGAGGTCCGCGCCGACCGCCCCGAAGGCCCGCCAGTCGTACTCCAGCTTCACCCCGGCGGCCCGGGCGAGGTCCAGCACGAGGTTCCCGGGCCGTCCGGGGCGCACCAGGTCGGCCGGGAGCGGGCCGAACGGCACCCAGTAGCTGCACGCGGCGCGGGGCCGCCCGCCGAGGCGGATGACGGTGTCCACCCGGGACAGTTCGGCAGTGCCGCGCCCCAGCTGCCGGGCTGCCTCCTCGTCCTCCGCCGAGCCGGCCACCGGCGGGGCGCCCAGCACGAACTCGCCGTCGCCGCCCGGCGCGTCGGGCAGCGCGGTGTGCACGCTGCCCAGGTCGAACCGCTGGCTGCGCGGGTCGACCGCGATCGACACGCGGACGGCGGGCGGGCGGACGAAGGTGCCCACGCCCCGCCGGATCTCCACCACGGCGGCGCGCTCCAGCTCCGCGACCGCCTGCCGGACGGTCAGCCGGTTCACCCCGAACTCGGTGCTCAGCTCGGGCTCGCTCGGCAGCCGGGCGCCGGCCGGGTAGGTGCCGGCGTCGATCCGCTCCTGGAGGCGCCGGGCCAGCCGGCGGTAGAGCGGGGTATCGGGAGGGTTCGTCGCCATACGCCCGATCCTACGAAGCCTCCCTCCGTTCGACGGGACTCGTGCGCGGGAGTGGGATGGAGGGGTGTCGCGGTCCGCGTCGGCTTGCCCGGCACCCCGGGGAGGGGCTAGACATCTAGACGTCTAGATGTCCTGCTCTTCCCTCGTCCGGCTCCACCCGAAAGGCCCGCGCATGTCCCTGGTCAACTTCCGCGACCCCGCCGTCCTCAGCGACCCCGACGGCCGGCGGATCCGCCCCGGGGTGCTGTTCCGCTCCGCGCAGCCCTTCCCGGCCGCCGACGAGGCCACCGTCGCCCAGCTGCGCGGCTGCGACATCCGCACCGTCGTCGACCTGCGCGACACCCGCGAGACCGACCCCGCCGACTGGGCCGCCGCCGAGGCCGCCGGGATAGCCGTCGTCGCCGCCCCGGTGAACCCCGCCACCGACGGCCTCACCGAGCGGATGCGCACCATGGCCACCGCCGCCGACCTCGGCGACTGGTACGTGCTCCTCGCCGAGTCCGCCCCCGGGGCCGTCGCCGCCGCCGTCGAGGCCGCCGCCCGCCCGGGCGCCGTCCTGCTCCACTGCGCCGCCGGCAAGGACCGCACCGGCCTGCTGACCGCCCTGCTGCTGGACCTCCTCGGCGTGCCCGCCGAGCGGATCGTGGCCGACTACGCCCGCACCGCCGACGCCCTCCCGCAGATCTTCGCCGGCCTCGCCGAACGCCACCGCACCGCGCTCAACGACCGGAAGGCCCGCGTCACCGACTCGGCCGGCCGTGAACTCGCCATCCCCGCACCGCTGCTGGAGGCCCCGGCCGAGGCGATGGCCGTCTTCCTCGACCGCGTCCGCACCCGTCACGGGGGCGCCGAAGCCTTCCTCCCCGCCTGCGGCGTGCCCACCGCCACCCTCGCCGCCTTCCGGGCCAAGGCGGCCGTCGTGACCGTCTGACGACGCCGGCCCGGGGCCGGGGACGCCGCACGGCGCTGCCCCCGTCCCGGGCCTGCGCCCGACCCTGGCCCTGCCCCGGCGTACGTTCGGGCCCTTCCTTGCCCGGCCTGCGCCCCCGTCCGCGGCCCGGACCCCGCCGCCGCGAAGGGACCCCCGACGCCGGCCCCGGCGCCCCGGCGGCAAATCCCGTTGCGGCGGCGCCCGCCCCGCTGGCAGCCTGCGATCCACCCGCACGGGGGCGAGGGGGACAGGAACCGATGACCGCGCTGCGCGAGATCCGCGCCGACTTCGACGACCGGACGATCGTGCTGTACCAGGCGTACGCGCCCGCCGTCGCCGAACCGGCGCTGGCTGCCGGGCGCTTCGTACCGCCGTTCTCCTTCGGGCGGATGACCTGGATCAAGCCGTCGTTCCGCTGGCTGATGCACCGCAGCAACTGGGCGCAGAAGCCGGGCCAGACCCGGGTGCTGGCCGTCCGGATCACCCGCGAGGGCTGGGAGGAGGCGCTCGCCCGGGCGGTGCCGACCACCGCGGACCCGGCCGGACTCGGGCGCGCCGAGGTGCACGTGCAGTGGGATCCGGAGCGGACGCTGCGCGGGGCCGCTCTCAACCACTACAGCATCCAGGTGGGCGTCGGCCGCTCGCTGATCCGCACCTTCGCCGAGGAGTGGGTCACCGGCATCACCGACCTCACGCCGCGGGTGCACCGGATCGCCGCGCTGGTCCGCACCGGGCAGTCGGCGAGGGCCCAGCGCCTCCTGCCGCCCGAGCGGCCGTACCCGGCACCCGCCGCGCTCGCCGCCCGCATCGGCCTCGGCTGACGGCGTACGGCGGACGTCTGACGGCTGACGGCCGACGTCCGGCCACCCGATCGTCAGCAGTCCGGCCCGCTCGGCCTGGCCTCGCCGCCCCGCCCGCCGGCCCCGGGCAGCACCGCCACCGCGAGCAGCGGGAACACCGCCGCCAGCCCGTACGCCCAGCCGTACCCCGCGGCCCCGATCAGCGCGCCGGCCGTCGGCGCCACCCCGGCCGCGACGGCGTTCTGCACGGTGGTGTGCACCCCGAGCGCCCGGCCCGCCCAGGCGCCGCCCGCGTACTCGGCGACGGCGGTGAAGGACAGGCCGTTGGTCGATACCGTCAGCACCCCGGCGGCCATCAGCGCCGCCGTGGCGGCCGCCGAGTGCGCGAGCGCCCCGGTGGCGAGTGCGGCCAGGACGGCCGCCGCGGTGAGCGCCAGCCGCCGCATCGGGCCGGTGCGGCTGCCGGCCAGGTCGGACCACCGCCCGGCCGCGAGCCGTGCGCCCGCCCCGGCCACCTGCACGCCGGCCAGCAGCGGACCGGCCGTCGACGGGGACCAGCCGCGTTCGTCGACCAGGAAGACCAGGGCGAAGACCGACACGGTGAACTGAGGCACCACCAGCAGCGTGGCCGCCCCGTGCAGCCTCCACAGGACCGGGGTGCGGTACGGATTGGCCGCCCGGCCGCCGGCGCCCGGTCCGGGCCGCGCGGGATCGCGGACCACCGCCGCGACCAGCAGCGCCGAGGCCGTGCTCAGCGCCCCGAGGACCGCGAGCGCCGTGGCCCGTCCGTGCGCGGCCAGCGGCGGCAGCAGCAGGGCGGCCAGCGCGACGCCCAGCGGCAGCGAGGTCTGCCGCAGGCCCATCGCGAGGCCGCGCTGCCGGGCCGGGAACCAGCCGAGGATCAGCCGCCCGCTCGACGCGTGGGCGGAGGCCCCGGCCGCGCCCGCCAGCAGGAAGCACGCGCCGAGGGCGACCGTCCCGTGCACCGTCGTCGCGGCCAGCAGCACCAGCCCGCCGAGGCCGAGGCCGGAGGCCAGGACCCACCGCTCGCCCCACCGGTCCGCGGCCGCGCCCCAGGCGGTGAGCGTCAGGACCAGCCCGGCGGTCGGGCAGGCGGCCAGCAGCCCGGCCTGCGACAGGGAGAGGCCCTCGTCGCGCAGGGCGGGGATCAGGTAGGGCAGGCCGAACTGGAACGCGCAGCCGGAGATCATCGCGACCATGCCGACGGCGAGCACGATCCACCGCTGCCGGCCGTCCTGGTCGTCTCCCATGCGTCGCAGCTCATCAGAGGGACGGGCGATCCGGCAGGTGTGTCTACCAGTTGGACGGGGCGGCGGACCGGCCCGCCGGCGACCACCCCGCTCCGCCCGTCACGCCGACCGCTCGCCGAGCCGCCGTGGCGGCTCCACACCGCCCCGTCAGGGCTGCCGCACCAGGACCGCGACGCAGACCGCGCGCCGCTGCCGTACCGAGACCGCACGCCGCCCCGTCACGGTTGCTCCGCGATCTCCCCGATCCGCATGATCCGGCCGTGCGAGTCCAGCACCACGTCGTACGCGTTCCCGTAGCAGCCCTCGGTGCTCCCCGGGTCCCGCTCGCCCAGGCACTCCTCCAGGTGGCCGAGCACCTCCTCCAGCCGCACCGGCTTCGTCGGGTCGACGTTCGGCCGGTCCACCAGGCTGGCCTCGACCCCCGCCGACGCGAAGCCGTAGCGGGCCGGTTCGCCGGAGGCCTCGTAGCGGGCCTCGTCGCAGAGGTAGCGCGCGGGCTGGGCGACGACCTCCGTGCCCTCCACGGCGACGACCACCAGGACGGTGTGGCCCGGGCGTTCGGTCGGGGTCGGGGTGGCGCACTCGACGACCGGCGCGGGGGAGGTGTCCATGGTGGGCTCGGGGCCGCCGAGGTCCCCGTCCTGGTCGTCCTCGTCGTCGTACGCGCCGTCCGCGACGGCGGCGGCCGAGGCGGCGGCCACGGTGGGCGCCGAGTCGGCGGGGGTGCAGGCGGAGAGGGTCGCGGCTGCGGCGGAACAGGTCAACAGGGCGGCGAGGAGGGTTCGGTGCACGGCCATGGCACTAGTGTCTCCGAGCGGCGGGCGGACGTCGTCACCCAGATCTCACGCCCGGTGCACGGGGCGTGGTTCCCGCCCCCGCCGGACGTGCGGATCCGGCGGGGGCGGGGGTCTCAGGGGGTGGGGGTCTCGGGGGCGGGGTCTCGGGAGGCGGGCGCCTCAGGGCGGGGGCGGGGACGCGGCCACCGCCCCGGGCCGGCCCGCGGCCGGCCTCAGCGCACCGGCTCGGCCACCGGCCGCGGCACCTCGTACGCCTCGCGCACCCGGGCCTGCGCCCCGGCCCCGGCCCCGAGGTGGTCGAGCCCCAGCAGCGCGGCGCCCAGCACCGGCGGTGCGACGACGACCCGCGGACGGGCCAGCGGGGCCGCCCGCGCCAGCCGGGCCGTCAGGTTGTCCAGCAGCAGCGGCTGCCGGGAGGCGAGTACTCCGCCGCCGAGGACCACCGGGGCCGGGCTGTCGAGCAGGTCGAGCCGCCCGAGCGCCACCACGGCCAGCCGGACGATCTCGTCGGCCTGCCGGTCGATCAGCTCCAGCGCGACGGCGTCCCCGTCCCGGGCGACCTCGAACAGCACCCGGACGATCTCGTGCAGCCGGTCGGGCGGCAGCTGGCCGAGGTGGACGGCCTCGGCCACGGCGCCGGCGCTGGGCAGCCCGAAGTGCGCGGCGATGGCGGGGGCGAGCGCGGTGGGCCCGCCGCGCCCGTCCTCGGCGCGCACGGCGTGCCACATGCTGGTGGCGGCGAGGCCGGAGCCGCCGCCCCAGTCGCCGGTGAGCTCGCCGAGGGCGGGGAAGCGGGCGGTGCGGCCGTCGGGCAGCAGGCCGACGCAGTTGATGCCTGCGCCGCAGACCACGGCGACGCCGCGCGGGCCGTCGGTGCCGGCCCGCAGCAGGCCGAAGGTGTCGTTGACGACGGTGTTGCTGGCGCCCCAGGGGTGGGCCTCCAGCGCCCTGCGCAGGCCCTCCTCCTCGACCGGCAGGTCGGCGTTGGCGAGGCAGGCGCTGACGTGGCTGGTGAGGACGCCGTTCCAGGACGGGTGGCCGGCCGCGGCGGCGGCCTCCCGCACGAGCGGGGCGAGGCCCGCGACGGCTGCGGCGCCGCCGATCCGCTGGGGTGCGAAGCCGCCGCCGCGGGCGGTGCCGCGGACGGTGCCGTCGAGCCCGATCAGGGCGACGTCGGTCTTCGAGTTGCCGGCGTCGATGGCGAGGACGCCGGGCAGGAGTGGTTCGGGCTGGTGGGTCATCAGGTCCCCGCGGCTCGTACGTGGCCCGGCCGTGGTCGTCGGCCGGGGGTGCCCGGCCGTGTACCGGCCGGGGTGGTCGGTCTCCTCGCACCGCCCGGCCCGCGACACCTTCGTCTCGCGGGCCGGGCCGTCTCCGGGGCGTCAGGCCCAGGCGAGGTGCTCGCGGTTGTGGGCGAGCAGCCGATCGGTGAGCCGGTCGGCGAGTTCGATCTGGCCGACCAGCGGGTGGGCGAGCAGGGCGTCGAAGACCCGGTCGCGGCCGCCGTGCAGGGCGGCGTCGAGGGCGAGGTGCTCGTAGGCGGTGACGGCGGCGACGAGGCCGGCGTAGAGCGGTTCGAGCGGGCGCTGGGGCAGCGGGCGGACGCCGTCGGGGCCGACCTCGGCGGGCACCTCGACGACGGCGTCGTCGGGCAGGAACGGCAGCACGCCGTCGTTGCGGGTGTTGACGACCTGGACGGACGTCCCGCCGTCGGTGCCCAGCAGGGCGGCGATGAGCTGCACGGCGGCCTCGGAATAGAAGGCGCCGCCGCGCTGGCCGAGCAGCTCGGGCTTGGTGTCGAGGGCCGGGTCGGCGTACATCTCCAGCAGCCGGCGCTCGATCTCGGCGACCTGGGCGGCCCGCGAGCCCTGGGCCCGCAGTTCCTCGACGACCGCGTCGTGCTGGTAGAAGTACCGCAGGTAGTACGAGGGGACGACGCCGAGGCGTTCCACCAGGGGCTGCGGCAGGTGGAGGTCCGCGGCGATCTCCTTACCGAAGCCGCGGAGCAGTTCGGGCAGCACCTCGCGCCCGCCGGCCGCGCCCGGCGCGTCGAGCAGGGTGACCCCGCGCTCCCAGGTCAGGTGGTTGAGCCCGACGTGGTCCAGCCGGATCAGCTCCGGGGCGACGCCCAGGTGCGCCGCGAACTTGCGCTGGAAGCCGATGGCGACGTTGCACAGGCCGACGGCCTTGTGGCCTGCGCCCTGCAGGGCGCGGGTGACGATGCCGACGGGGTTGGTGAAGTCGACGATCCAGGCGTCCGGGTTGGTCCGGCGGACCTCCTCGGCGATGTCCAGGACCACCGGGACGGTGCGCAGGGCCTTGGCGAGCCCGCCCGCGCCGGTGGTCTCCTGCCCGACGCAGCCGCACTCCAGCGGCCAGGTCTCGTCCCGGTCGCGGGCGGCCTGGCCGCCGACGCGCAGCTGCAGCAGCACCGCGTCGGCGTCGGCGACGCCCGTCCCGACGTCGGTGGTGGTGGTGACGGTGGCCCGGTGGCCCTGCTTGGCGAAGATCCGCCGGGCGAGGCCGCCGATGAGCTCCAGCCGTTCGGCGGCCGGGTCGATCAGGACGAGTTCGCCGATCGGGAGGGTGTCGCGCAGCCGGGCGAAGCCGTCGATCAGCTCCGGGGTGTACGTCGAACCGCCGCCGACGATGGCCAGCTTGAGCGCGGACTTGCGTGCGGACATCAGCCCTTGACCCCTGTCAGTGTCACGCCTTCGATGAAGGCCTTCTGTGCGAAGAAGAAGAGGACGATCACCGGCGCCATCACCAGCAGGGTGGCGGCCATGGTGAGGTTCCAGTTGGTGTGGTGGGCGCCCTTGAAGGACTCCAGGCCGTAGGAGAGGGTCCAGGCGTCGTGGTTGTTGCTGGCGTAGATCTGCGGGCCGAAGTAGTCGTTCCAGCAGTAGAAGAACTGGAACAGCGCGACGGCGGCGATGGCCGGTCTGGCCATCGGCAGGACGACCCTGAGCAGGGTGCGCAGGTCGCCGCAGCCGTCGATCCGGGCGGCCTCGATGTACTCCTTGGGGATGGTCAGCAGGAACTGGCGCAGCAGGAAGATCGAGAAGGCGTCGCCGAAGGCCATCGGGATGACCAGCGGCCAGAGCGAGCCGCCGAGGCCGAGCTGCTTGGCCCAGAACAGGTACATCGGGATGACGGTGACCTGCGGCGGGAGCATCATCATGGCGATGACGGCCATCAGGGCGAGGTTGCGGCCGCGGAAGCGGAACTTGGCGAGCGCGTAGGCGACCGGCAGGCTGGAGACGACGGTCAGCAGGGTGCCGAGGCCGGCGTAGAGCAGGGTGTTGCGCCACCAGGTGAGGAAGCCGGGCGTCTCCCAGACCTTGCCGTAGTTGCCCCACTCCCAGGAGGTGGGCCAGTAGTCGGTGGTGAGCGCCTGCTGGTCGGTCATCACCGAGGTGAGGAAGGCGAAGACGAACGGCAGCAGGAAGAACAGGGCGGCGGCGATGGCCAGGGAGTGCACGGCGACCCAGTTGAGCAGGGCGCGGCGCCGGGCGGCCCGGGCGGCGGCCGTGCCGGGGGCGCGGGGGGTGCCGGCCGGGGAGGGCGCCTGGGTGAGCGTGGAGCTGAGAGTCATGATCGGGTCCTCACTGGTCCGCCGGGTCCGTCGATTGCTGCCGGCGAGCGCTGGGGCTTGTCTGACGATCCCTAGTCATCGCTCGCCGTGAAGCCGGAGTTGCGGCGGAGCAGGACCGAGGTGACGGCCATCGAGATGGCGAACAGCACCAGGGCGACGACGCACGCCGCGCCGTAGTTGAAGCGCTGGAAGCCGAGGTTGTAGACCATCTGCGGCAGGGTCCAGGTGGAGCCCTGCGGGAACCCGGGTTCGAACTGCTGGCCCGAGTTGCCCGCGATGCCGCCGGCGACCTTCCCGGCGACGATCGCCTGGGTGTAGTACTGCATGGTCTGGATGACGCCGGTGACCACCGCGAACATGATGATCGGGGAGATGTTCGGCAGCGTGACGTACCGGAACCGCTGGACGGGGCCGGCACCGTCCAGTTCGGCCGCCTCGTACTGCTCCCTGGGGACGTCGAGCAGGGAGGCCATGAAGATGACCATCAGGTCGCCGATGCCCCACATGGCGAGCATGGTGAGCGCGGGCTTGGACCAGTTCGGGTCGGCGAACCACCCGGGCTGCGGCAGCCCCAGCTCCCCGAGGAAGTGGTTGACCGGGCCGGTGCCGGGGTTGAGCAGGAAGGCGAAGGCGACGGTGGCGGCCACCGGCGGTGCCAGGTAGGGCAGGTAGAAGGCGGTGCGGAAGAAGCCGACACCGGTCTTGACCTTGGTGATCAGCAGTCCGATGCCGAGGCCGAAGGCGACCCGCAGGCCCACCATGACGACGACCAGCCACAGGGTGTTGCGCAGGCCCTGCCAGAACGCCGGGAGGTCGTTGAAGACGTAGTCCCAGTTCTGCAGGCCGTTCGGGGTGGGGGCGCCGAAGCCGTTGTACTTGGTGAAGGAGAAGTAGACGGTGGAGATCAGCGGGTAGAGGAAGAAGACCGCGAAGCCGATCAGCCAGGGGGAGAGGAAGGCGAGGGTGCGGGCCGCCTCCCGGCGGCGCTTCCGGCGCAGCAGGTGCTGCGTGGAGGGCGCCGCCGGGTCGGTGGGGCCGGTGCCCTTGCGGGTGCCGAGCGCGAGTGACATGGGAGCTCCGTGGGCGGTGCTGCTACTTGGCCTGGGCGATGGCCGAGTCGATCTCCTTGGCGGTGGCGGCCAGGCCGGCCTGGAGGTCGGCCTGCTTGCCGGACTCGTGGGCGTACCCGAGGTTCTGCAGGGAGACGATGTAGCCGCCGCCGTTGACGCTCGCCGGGGTGGTGCCCGAGCCGGGGTTCTTGGCGATGTCCAGGAAGGTCTTGAAGTTCGGGTCGCTGATCAGCTTCGGCGAGTTGAGCGCGTCGAAGGTGCTCGGCACGTTGTGGATGGCGTTGGCGAAGTTGACGACCGCGTCGGTGTCGGTGGTCAGGTACTTGACCAGCTCCCAGGCGGCGGCCTGCTTCTTGCTGCCGCTGGCGATGCCGATGATGGTGCCGGTCTGGTAGCCGCGGCCGTAGGTGGCGGCCTGGTCGTCCGGGACGGGGAACGGCGCGGTGGCCCAGTCGAAGTCGGGCTTGTTCTCGGCGAGCGAGGCGGTGCGCCACTCGCCGTCGATGGCCATCGCGACCTGGCCGGTGTGGAAGGGGTTCTTGGCGCTGAACTCCTCGCCGAAGGCGGAGCGGTACTTCTCCAGCTTGTCGTAGCCGCCGAGCTTGTCGACCAGGCCCTTCTGCCAGGTGAGCATCGCGCCGACCTTGGGGTCGGAGGCGATGGTGGACTTGCCCGCGGCGTCGAAGTACGTCGGGCCGTACTGGCCGAGGAAGTGCTCGGTGGTGGACTCGTAGCCGTGGTAGAGCGGCATGAACCCGAGCTGCTTGTAGCCGTCGCCGTCGGCGACGGTCAGCTTGGCGGCCGCGTCGGCGAACTCGCTGAAGGTCTTCGGCGGAGCGGTGATGCCGGCGGCGGCGAAGGCCTTCTTGTTGTAGTAGAGGCCGAAGGCGTCGCCGAGCAGCGGCAGGGAGCACTGGTTGCCCTGGAACTGCGTGTAGTCGAGCATCGCGGCCGGGAAGGTCTTGGCGGCGTCGATGCCGCTCTTGGCCAGGAGGGGCTTGAGGTCGGCGAAGGCCTTGGTCGAACAGAACATGCCGACGTTGTTGGTGGTGAAGGAGGAGACCACGTCGGGCGCGTCGTCGCCGCCGGCCCGCAGGGCCTGGTTGACCTTGTCGTCGGCGATGTTGCCGACGGCCTTGACGTGGATGTTGGGGTGGGCCTTCTCGAAGGCGGCGATGTTGTCGTTGATCGCCTTCACCTCGTTGTCCTGGCTCCAGCCGTGCCAGAAGGTGATGGTGACGTCCTTGCCGCTGGCCGAGTCGTCGTTGCCGCCCGCGTCGTTGCTGCCGGTGCAGGCGGTGGCGAGCAGGGCCAGGACGGCACCGCCGGTGACGGCGGCGAGCGTGCGGCGGCCTCTGCGGGAGGTGGTGGGGTGCACTTCGAGGTCCTCCTGGGGGTGCGCGGGCAGGCGTCATTGCCTCTGGTCCCGCGTTCGGGGGTTGGGGAGAGGTGGGTGCAGGGGGGCGTTCGGGGGGCAACGGGTGCGCAGGCGTCGGTGGGTGGGCGTCCGGGGGCGGCGTCGGTGGGCGGTGTCAGTGGGTGGTGAAGACCGCCTCGCGGGCGTCGGCCAGAGCGCGTTGCAGCGCGCCGAGCAGGACGGGCGAGTCGGGCAGGGCGCTGCTGCGGACTTCGGGCCGGGCGATGGAGAGCCGGGCGAGCTCGTCCTCGACGAGCGCGCGCAGGCGTTCCCCGCCCGCGCTGGGCACCGCGCCGGAGAGGACCACCAGCTGGGGGTCGACGACGGCGACGATGACGGTCAGCCCGACGGCGAGCCGGCCGGCCAGCTCGGTGAGGAACGCGTCGCCGGCGCCCGGGGTCTCCAGGGCCTTGGCGATCGACTCCTCGGCGGTGGGTGCGCCGAGTCCGTGCTCGCGGGCGAGGGCGCGGACGGCGGGTGCGCCGACCAGGGCCTGGAACCCGCCGAACTTGCGGCGGCGCGCGTCCCACTCGACCGGTGAGCCGGGCACCGGCATGTAGCCGACCTCCCCGGCGCCGCCGGTGAATCCGCGGTGCAGCCGGCCGGCGATGACGATCGCGGCGCCGGTGCCCGCGCCGGCCCAGAGCAGGACGAAGTCCTCGGAGCCCCGGGCCGCGCCGGAGGCCTGTTCGGCGACGGCGGCGAGGTTCACGTCGTTCTCGATCGACACCGGCGCGCCGATCGCCGCGGAGAGCTCCTCGACCAGGTGCGGCGAGTGCCAGCCGGGCAGGTGGGAGGCGTAGCGCAGCTTGCCGGTGACGGGGTCGGGGGCGCCGCCGACGCCGATCGCGGCGGTGCGCAGGCAGTCCTCGGGGAGCCCGGCGGCCCGGACGGCGGCGGCGACGGCGGCGGCCACGGTGGCGACGGTCTCGGCGGCGGGCACGCCCTTGGTGGGCACGGTGTGCTCGGCGAGCGTGGTGCCGGTGATGTCGGCGACGGCGACCCGGATCCCGCTGTTGGTGACGTCGACGCCGGCGACGTGCGCGGCGGCCGGGTTCACCTGGTACAGCTGCGCGTTGGGGCCGGGGCCGCCGGCGGTGGTGCCGACCGGCAGGACCAGCCCGGCGGCCTCCAGCCGGGCCAGCAGCTGGGAGGCGGTGGGCTTCGACAGGCCGGTCAGGGTGCCGATCTGGGTGCGGGAGAGCGGGCCGTTCGCCAGCAGCAGTTCGAGGGCGGCGCGGTCGTTGATGGCGCGCAGCAGGCTGGGGGTGCCGGCGAGGGGGGCCTTGGCCGTGGTCTTGGTCACCCGCGAATCCTCCTCTTCCGGCTGGTCGGGCGCGCTCCCGGGTGGCTCCCGCGGGGGCTTCGCGCGAACTGTTAGGAAACTTTCCAGTCGCTTGGGAAGGACCGTACGGTTCCCGTCAGCGGGGTGTCAATGGCCCGCGGGCCGGAGGATGCCGAAGCGTTACCGGACAGCACGGAGCCCCGCCCCACCGCCGGGGAACGCGTGCGGTGGAACGGGGCTCGGGGCTCCGGTCCGGCCGTCGGAGGCCGGGGGCGTGCCGCTAGTCGCCGGACTTCGGCATCGGTATCGCCTCGGCCGCCTTGAACCGGGCCGAGTTCGGATCGCTGAGCGCCGACGGCGGGGCCGGCTCGGAGGCCGGCGCGATCACCACACCGGTGGCCGGGGGTACTGCGGCGGCGGCCGCTGCGGCCGCTGCGGCCGCCGTCGGGGTCTCCTCCTTGACCTTGATCCCGGCCTGGTCGAAGGCGGTCTTGAGGCGCTGGCGCAGCGCCCGGGAGACCACCGACGACTTGCCCGGCGCCGTGCGGGCCTCGATCCGGACCATCACCGAGTCCGCCGCGACCGACTCCAGGCCGAGGATCGACACCGGCGCCCAGATCAGCTCGTCGTACGGAGCCTCCTTGGACAGCGACTCGGCGGCCTCCCGGATCAGGTCCTCGACCCGCAGCAGGTCCTCCTTGTACCCGACCTGGACGTCCACCGAGGCCGTCGACCAGCCCTGGCTCATGTTGGCGATCCGCTTGACCTCGCCGTTGCGGATGTACCAGATCTCGCCGTTCGCGCCGCGCAGCTTGGTCACCCGCAGGCCGACCTCCAGGACCGTGCCGGTGGCCACCCCGGTGTCGATCTCGTCGCCGACGCCGTACTGGTCCTCCATGATCATGAAGACCCCGGAGAGGAAGTCCGTCACCAGGTTGCGCGCGCCGAAACCGATCGCCACACCGGCCACACCGGCGCTCGCCAGCAGCGGGGCCAGGTTCACGCCCAGCGCGGACAGCACCATCAGCGCGGCCGTGCCCAGGATCGTGAACGAGGCCACGCTGCGCAGCACCGAGCCGATCGCCTCCGAGCGCTGCTGGCGCCGCTCCGGGTTCACCACCCCGGTGTTCGCCAGCAGCCCGCCGAGCCGGCTCTCCTCCTGGTGCTCGTGGGAGCGCGCCATCCTGGCTATCAACTGGGTGATCAGCTTGCGCACCACGGCCCGCAGCACCAGGGCCAGCAGCACGATGAAGACGATCCGCACCCCGCCGGCCAGCCAGCCCTGCCAGTGCGTGTCGAACCAGCTGGCGGCCTGCTTGGTGGTGTCGCTGACCTCCTGCGCGCTGGTCGGGATTCTCAGGTCCAGCTGCGGCAGCTGCGGCGCGGTCGGGCTGGGGGCCGGCGTCGGGGTGGTGAGCGTCGAGGACGCGTCGGCGGGGCCGGTGGCGCCGGAGCGGAACACGTGCGGGACCTTCCTGCAGGGGGCGTGGCGGGCCCGCGCCGCGGCACGCGGCCCGCGGACCGTCCGGCTTAGCCTAGCCGCCACCGGGCACCCGCCCCGACACGCCGGAGGGCGTACCGGACGGCCCGGACGCCCCGTCAACGCCCCGGTGCGCTCCCCCGGCCGCCGGGGCCCGGGGCTGCTCCGACCGGCCGAGTCGTCCTCCGGGAGGGCTCCCGGGGGCACCCCGGCGGCACCCGGGTGCAACCCGACCCTCCCCAGGGCATACCGGCTATGACAGAGACCACACCCGCAGTTCCGGTCAGGTCCGTTACACAGGAGTGGTGGCGCCGTACGAAGGCGTAAGGCGACACTGGGGGAGATCACACACCAGTTGTGCGATCCAACCGCTCGTCCCGGCGCGAGCCACGCGCCGCAGGCGTCCAAGGAGGCATCCGTGCCGCATGTCCTGGTCCTCAACGCGTCCTACGAGCCACTCGGCGTCGTATCGATGCGCCGCGCACTCATCCTGGTCCTCAACCACAAGGCGGTCAGCCTGGAGGACACGGGAGTCACTCTGCACAGCGCCACCAGCGCCCTCCCGGCGCCGTCCGTCGTCCGTCTGACCCGTTTCGTCCGGGTCCCGTTCTGCGGGCCCGTCCCGCTCACCCGCCGGGCGCTGTTCGCCCGCGACCACGGCCGCTGCGTCTACTGCGGGGCCGCCGCCACCAGCGTCGACCACGTCATCCCGCGCAGCCGGGGCGGCCAGCACCGGTGGGACAACGTGGTGGCGGCCTGCCGCCGCTGCAACCACACCAAGGCCGACCGCCACCTCACCGAACTCGGCTGGCGGATGAAACGCCAGCCCGCCCCGCCCAGCGGACTCGCCTGGCGGATCATCGGCACGGGCATCAAGGACCCGCGCTGGCGGCCCTACCTGGAGCCGTACGGCGGAGCCGACCAACTGCGCGCCCCGCAGTGGGGCGAGTACGAACACCTCGACCATACCGAGCCCGGCCACACCGTCCCGCTCGGCCGGGCGCACGCCGCCCACCCCGCCCCGGTCCGCCGCGGCGAGCAGCCCGAGCCGCTCTCCGCCTGATCCCGTTCCACAAGGGCTTGCCCGTCACACCGTCGGTACGCCTCATGGGCCGCCGCGCCCCCCACCGGGGAGCGCGGCGGCCCGCCGCGTTGCGGGCGGCCGGGCGGCCGGGCGCGGTGCCGGGCGGAGGGGCCCGACCCTACGGCTTCGGCGCCGTCGTACCGCTCGGGGTGGCCGCCGGCGGTGCGGCCGGGGCGCTGGGGGTCGTCGTCGGGGTCGGGGTCGGCGCGGGGGTGGCCGGGGTGCCGCCCGGCTGGACCGGCGGTGTGACCGGCGGCTGCGGCTGCCCGGGCGTGGTGACGGCGTACAGCTCGACGCCCCACAGCGAGTAGCCGTACTTGGTGGCCCGCGAGACGCCCTGCATGCGCACGAACCGGGCGCCGGGCGCGTCGAACCGCACGGTCTCGTCGCCGCCCTTGCCGTTGTCCACCGTCGCCGCGTCCGTCCAGGTGCTGCCGTCCGCCGAGACCTGGATCTTGTACGAGGAGGCGTACGCGGACTGCCAGTGCAGCACCGCCGCGCCCAGCCTGGTCGCCTGCGGCAGCTCCAGCTGCACCCAGGCGTCGTCCTTGGCCGGCGAGGACCAGCGGGTCTTCGGGTCGCCGTCGACGACCGACGCGACCGGGAAGTCCGCCGTCTCGTCGCCCGAGGAGGTGGCCTTGGCGCCGCGCGCCAGGTCGGCACCGCCGGTGGGCGGCACCACGTGCACCTGGAGCACCTGCTTGACGGTGGTCGTGCCGGCCACGAACTGCACCGGCACCTGGTACGTCCCGGACGGCGTGCCCGGGGCGGCGCTGACCAGCAGCGGCACGCCCACCCGGCCGCCGCGGGGCACGGTGACCCCGCCCGCGGGGGCCACGGTGAGGCCCTTGGCGGCGGCCGGCACCTCGGTGCGCAGCTCGCCGCTGGTGCCCTCGGGCCGGCCGGCCTCGACGGTGGCCCGGGCCTGGGCGGGGGCGGCCGCGCCGGTCACCACGTCCACGGACGGGTCGGTCAGGCTGAGCCGGGCCGCCGGGACGTCGGCGTACCAGGGGATGACCTGGTTGACGACCGGCGGGTCGCCGCCCGGCTTCCAGGTGAGCCGGAACGCGTCGGCGAGCTGCCCGCCGGCCTGCAGCTCGTTGTAGCCGGGCTGCACGGTGCCGATGTCGGCCCAGGTGCCGTCCTGGCGGCGCACCGCGACGGTGGCGGTGGCGTGCACGTTCGGGTCGGTGAGCACGGTGAGCCGGTCGAGCGGCCGGGCCGAGCCCAGTTCGACGGTGAGCGGCTCGTCCTGCGCGGTCGGTGCCTTGGCCGCGCGGTACGCGGTGTCCGGGTTGCCGTCCAGGACGGCGGCCGCGGAGGAACCGGGCAGCGCGGCGGGGCCGCCGGTCACGCTGGTGGGCGCGTCCTCGGGCGCGGTGACGGTGAACTCGCGGACGGCGACGGCGGTCTTCTGCGCCGCGGTGGCGCGCAGCCGCACGGCCCGGACGACGGCGCCGGCCGGCAGCTGGGCGCTGACGGTCTTCTGGTTCCGGACGACGGCGAGCTGCTTCCAGCCGCCCTCGCCGGTGGAGTACTCCAGCACGCCGTCGCGGATGTAGTCGTCGACGGCGGTCCGGCCGTCCTGCCCGCTGCCCCAGGAGCCCATCAGCACGGTGACGCTGCCGACCGGGCGGCCGCCGCCCAGGTCGACGCCGACCGCGTCGCCGGGCTGTGGGGGAGCGGAGCTCCAGTAGAAGGTGTCGGCCACGCCGTCGGTCATCAGCGCGGGCAGGTGGTCGTGCGCGGTGCCCATGGTGCTGGTGGGGGTGACCCCGCCGCCGACCACGCCGGCCCAGTTGTCGGCGGCCCGGACGGCCCGGTCCAGGAACGGGTCGAGCACGCCCGCACCGATCGTCGCCGGGCTCTGCGCGAGCAGTTCGCGCCGCTGGTTGAGCTGGACCCGGGCCTTCCAGGCGGCGGCCCCGTCGCCGCCGTGCTGGGCCAGCAGCATGTCCAGGGCGGCCTGTCCGGCCAGCCCGTAGTCGTGCAGCGGGGCGAGCCAGGGCGCGGCCTCGGCGGCCAGCTGGGCGGTGGCCTCGGTGCCGGAGAGGGTCTGCTGGGCGGTGGCCATCGCGGTGAAGGCGTCCCGCACCGGCGCGGCGGCCTCTATCAGCTTGGCGAGGTCGGGGGCGGCGCCCGAGGTGGGCTCGGCGGCGGCCCAGAACCGGTCGAGCAGCGGCGTCAGGTAGCCGGACTCCTGCTTGGACAGCGGCGAGGAGGAGCTGTTGCCGGCCAGCGCGGTGACGGCGGACAGCGCCGTCCCGACGGGCGTGGCGCTGGTGCCGTTCGGCCCGGCCAGCGAGCGCACCGCGGCCTGCCAGGACTCCTCCGGCTTGTACCCGGTCGGGTTCCAGGCGAAGTCCCCGGCGGTGGCGAGGGCTATCCGGGAGGCGACGGGCTGCTGCATCGCGCCGGTCAGCATCACCGCGGAGCGGGTGGCCACCTCCGGCTCGCGGCCGGTGTAGGCGCCGAGGAAGAGCCGGTCCGGGTTGGCGTCGTTGACCGGGTAGTTGTCCATGGTGACCAGCGGGTGGCCGTACAGGTCGCCGGTCTCGGCGGCCTGGGCGCCGGTGATCTTCTCCGGGATGACGCCGACGCCGCTCCACGCCACCTGCACGCCGCCCGGCAGCGCCGCGGCCAGCGCCTTGCGGTACGGCGTGGCGCCCTGCTTGTGGTACTCGGTGGGCACCACGGACAGCGGGGCCAGCCCCGGGTTCCGCGCGATCAGCCGGTCGTTCACCTTGGCCACCAGGGCGGCCTGGGCCTTGGCGGCCGCGGCCGGCCCGGTGCCGTAGGCGGAGCGGTCGTCGTCGCAGTGCCACTCGTCGTAGCTGACGTCCAGGAACTGCAGCTGGAAGGCGGTGAAGCCGAGCTTGCGCAGCCCGTCCAGCTTGGCGACCAGCGCGTCGACGTCCTTGCCGGAGCTGAAGCAGAGCGACTGCCCCGGGTCGATGGCGTAGCCGAGGGTGACGTGGTTCTGGCGGGCCCGGAAGCCCAGTTCGCGCAGCTCGTCGGCGCGGGCGGCGGGGTAGGGGTCGCGCCAGCGGGAGAGCCGGAACGGGTCGTCGCCGGGCGCGTAGAGGTAGAAGTTCTGCTTGGAGCGGCCGAGGAAGTCGACCTGGTCGAGGCGCTGCTGGGCCGTCCACGGGCTGCCGTAGAAGGCTTCCGCGGTGCCGCGCACCGGCGCGCCGGTCGGCCAGTCCCGCAGCGTGATCCCGGGCAGGCCGAGCCCGGCGGCGCCGGCCGCCTGCCCCTGCCCGGCCGGGACGGCGGCGAGCAGCTGGCGCAGGCTCTGCGCCGCGTAGAAGGTGCCGGTGGCGTCGGCGCCGGCGAGCACGACCACGCCGTAGGTGCCGCCGCCCTGGGCGGGCAGCTGACCGGCCGACAGCACGTAGCCGCCGGTGGGCATCCCCGTGGTCGAGGGCACGGCGGTGCCGGCCGCGGCGGCCAGGTCGTGCAGCACCCCGTCCACCGCGCCGTCGGCGTCCTCGGCGGCGCCGCCGACGTACACCACCAGCGATCCGGCGGCCGGCGTGCCGGCGTCGGCCTGCGAGGTCACGGTCGTCGCGCCGGCGACGCCCAGCACCTCCCGGACGGCGTCGACGGCGCCGCGGTCCGCCTTGGGCGCGGTCACCAGCGCCACCGTGTCGGGGACGGCGACGGCCTTGCCGGCCACCGTCTGCTCCTGCGGGCGAGGGAACACCTGCGGGTTCGTCATGCTCCCCAGCGGGGTCTGCGGCGCGGTGCTGACCACGTCCGGCCCCGGCACCGCCGCGTACGCCGCCGACGGCACCGGCCCGGCGAGCATCCCGCCGAACACCGCCGCGGCCGCGACCCCCGCCGCGATCTGCATGGTCCGGCGCCCCGGCCGGCCCGCCGCGCGCCCGGCCCGTTCGGCCCGCACCGAGGCCAGCAGCGGCTCGGTGCCCTTGAGGTCGGCGATCAGCCGGTCCGCGGTCTTCGGGGCCAGTTGACGGCACGTCCGGGCCGTGGCCCGCCGCGCGGCCAGGGCCGCCGGGTGGTGGAGCACCTCGCGCAGTGCCGGGGCCTGCTCCAACTGCTGCCGCAGCCGCCGCCCGGCCGCAACGGAAACTCGGGCTTGCACAGGAGCCTCCTCGCCAGGCCTGGACCACGTCGCCGCAACCCCACCAGCTGGCCAACCCGGTGTCAACGTCGCCGACGGCTATGACGGGTTTGTCCTGATTGGAGAATTCGGTGAAGCCCTCGCGCGCACCTCGTGCCGGTCGCCCGTTCCGCCTCCCCACTCGTGTCGCACAGGGTGGTCGGGGCGTCACGCGGGTAGGACTGTGGTCGTCCTGACCAGGCGTTGCCGAGACATCGCAGGAGCCGCGAGTGGCCGCTTATCTCGACCGTGACGGAGCCGACGGGCTGAAGGTGCCGGCGCAGGACGCGCCCCCACCACCGGCCGAACTGGTGGCACTGGCGCAGGCGTACGGGGTGGACACCCGGCACCCGGGGCCGGGCGGGTTGACCGTGGGGGCGCGGACGCTGGTCGCGGTGCTGGCGGCCCTGGGGGTGGCGGCCGGCACTCCGGAGCAGGTCCACGAGGCGCTGGAGCGTCACCGCACCGCCCAGCGGGCCCGGTTGCTGCCGCCGTGCGTCGTGGTGCGGGCCGGCCGGCGCACCGCCCTGGACGTGCCCGCCGACGCCCGGCTGCACGTCGAACTGGAGGACGGCGGCGTCTGGGAACTGCCGCGCGGACACGCGCACTGGCTGCCCGCCGACCTCCCGCTCGGGCGGCATACCCTGAAGGCCCGGACGGGCAAGGGCGAGGCCGAGGCCGCGCTGATCGTCGCCCCCGAACGGCTGCCCGCGCTCCCCGGCCGCGGCTGGGGCTTCCTCGCCCAGCTGTACTCCGTCCTCTCCGACCGCTCCTGGGGCATGGGCGACCTCGGCGACCTCGCCGAACTCGCCCAGTGGGCGGGCGCCGGCCTCGGCGCCGCCTTCGTCCAGATCAACCCGCTGCACCAGGCCCTGCCCACCGCCCCCGCCGACCCCTCGCCCTACCGGCCCTCCTCCCGCCGCTTCGCCGACCCGGTGCACCTGCGCGTCGAGGCGCTCCCCGAGTACGGGTACCTGACGGCCGGCCAGCGCGCCGAGGCGGAGGAGCTCGGCCGCCGCGCCGCCCGGCTGCGCGACGAGGTGCTGGTGCACGACGGCCTGATCGACCGGGACGCCGTCTGGGCGCTCAAGCGCGAGGCCCTCGAACTGCTGCACGAGGTGCCGCGCGGGGCCGGCCGCCAGGCCGCCTACGAGGCGTACCAGCGCCGCGAGGGCGAGTGGCTGCGCCGGCACGCGCTGTGGAACGCGCTCGCCGAGGAGCACGGCGCCGACTGGCACGGCTGGCCGAAGGGGCTGCGGCACCCGGACGGCCCGCAGGTCGAGCGGGCCGCCAAGGAGCTGGCCGAGCGCGTCGAGTTCCACCGCTGGCTCGCCTGGCAGGTCGACCAGCAGCTCGACACCGCCCAGCGGGCCGCACGGCAGGCCGGCATGCCGGTGGGCCTGATCCACGACCTGGCCGTCGGCGTCCACCCGGACGGCGCCGACGCCTGGGCGCTCCAGGACGTGCTGGCCGGCGGCATCTCGGTCGGCGCCCCGCCGGACGCCTTCAACGCCCACGGCCAGGACTGGGGCCTGCCGCCCTGGCGCCCGGACGCGCTGGCCGCCGCCGGCTACGCCCCGTACGCGGAACTGCTGCGCGCCGCGGCCCGGCACGCCGGGGCGATCCGGATCGACCACGTGATGGGCCTGTTCCGGCTCTGGTGGGTGCCGGACGGGCACCCGCCGACCGAGGGCGCCTACGTCCGCTACGACGCGGAGGCGATGCTCGGGGTGCTGGCCCTGGAGGCGCACCGGGCCGGGACGGCGGTGATCGGCGAGGACCTCGGCACGGTGGAGCCGGGCGTGCGCGAGGAGCTCGCGTCGCGCGGGATCCTCGGCACGTCGGTGCTCTGGTTCGAACGGGACTGGCAGGCGGCCGGCGAGGTCCTCGCCCCGGACCGCTGGCGCCCCGGCTGCCTGGCCACCCTCACCACCCACGACCTGCCGAGCACCGCGGCCCGGCTCTCCGGCGAGCACGTCGAGCTGCGCCACCGGCTCGGCCTGCTGGCCCGCCCGCTCGGCGAGGAACAGCAGGAGGCGGCCGCCGAGCTGGCGGACTGGCGCGCGGTGCTGACCGGCCGGGGGCTGCTCGCACCGGGCGAGCCGCTGTCGATGCCGGCGCTGTACCGCTTCCTGCGCGCCACCCCGGCGGAGCTGATCGGGGTCTGGCTGCCGGACCTCGTCGGCGACCCGCGCCCGCAGAACCTGCCCGGCACCTGGGACCAGTACCCGAACTGGCGCCTGCCGGTCGCGGACGGCGCGGGCGGCCCGGTCACCCTCGACCGCCTGGCCGCCACCCCCGCCGCCCGCCTGCTCGCCCACCTGCTGGCCCCGCCCAGCCCCCACCCCACCGTCTGACCCCCCGCGCCCCCGGGCCCCACCCGGGGGCCGCCCCACCCCCACCCGCCCCGCGCACCCCCCGCCCCCCGGAGGGCCGACCTCGTCGGGCCCGGTCCTCTCCGGTGCCCGCCTCCTCGCCGCCCGCAGGGCCACCCCCGCCGTCAGCCGCCCCCGCGCACCCCCCGCCCCCCGGAGGGCCGACCCCGACGCGCGGAGGCGCATAAGCGGCGGGTAAGTTGGAAACGTGGACAAGAGGAACGCTTTGCGAGCCGGCGCGGTCTCCGCAACGGTCACGCTCATGATGCTGCTGTCGTCGCCCGCCATGGCCTACACCCGGGACGACGGTGACGACCCGGGTGCCGGCCTGAGCATCGGCCAGACCATCGGTCTGTACGTGCTGCTCCCGATCGCCGCCTTCGTGATCATCGCCGCGCTCGCCGGCATGCCGTACGGCAAGGCCAAGAAGAAGTAACCCACCGCGTCCACCAGGACCGCACGACGCTCGAGGGGGCGCCGGACACCGTCCGGCGCCCCCTCGGGCGTTCCTGTGCGTCCGCGGATCAGCGCCCGCCGGCCGCCGTGTCGACGGCCTGCGCCTTGAGCGCGCGCTCGATCCCGGCCCGGGCCTCGACGACCTGGCGCCGCAGGGCGGGCGCCGGCTCGGCCGAGGCCAGCCACGCGTCGGTCGCGTCCAGGGTGTCCTGGGTGACCTGCAGCGCCGGGTAGAGCCCGCCGATGATCCGCTGCGAGATCTCGTGACTGCGGGTCTCCCAGACCTCCTTGACGGCCGCGAAGTACTTGGCCGCGTACGGGGCGACCAGTTCGCGCTGGTCGGCCTGGTGGAAGCCGGCGATGACGGCCTCCTGCACGTAGTTGGTGAGGGTGTCCGACTCGACGACGGCGGCCCAGGCCTCGGCCTTGGCCTCGGCGGTGGGACGGGCGGCGCGGCAGGTGGCGGCGTGCTCCTGGCCGGCCGCGGTGTTGTCGCGCTCCAGCTCCTCCGCGATCCGGGCCTCGTCGGCGAGCCCGGTGGCGGCGAGCCGGGTGAGCAGGGTCCACCGCAGCTCGGTGTCGACGGCCAGGCCCTTGATCTCGACGGTGCCGTCCAGGAGGCCGGTGAGCAGGGCGAGCTGCCCCTCGGTGCGGGCGACGGAGGCGAGGGTGCGGGCCCAGGCGAGCTGGTGGTCGCTGCCGGGCTCGGCGGCGCGCAGGTGCTCCTCGGCGGCGGCGGCCCAGCGGGCGGTGCCCTCCTCGCGCCACTGCGGGTCGGCGTACGCGTCGAGGGCGAGCTTGACCTGCCGCTGCACGGACTGCACGACGCCGATGTCGCTCTCCCGGCCGATGCCGGAGAGGGCGAGCGCGAGGTAGTCGCGGGCGGCGAGCTCGCCGTCGCGGGTCATGTCCCAGGCGGAGGCCCAGCACAGCGCGCGCGGCAGGGAGTCGGTGAAGCCGCCGAGGTGCTCCGTGACGACGGCGAGGGAGTCCTCGTCGAGCCGGATCTTGGCGTAGGAGAGGTCGTCGTCGTTCAGCAGGACGACGGCCGGGCGGTGCCGCCCGACGAGCTCGGGCACCTCGGTGCGCGGGCCGTCGACGTCGAGCTCGACGCGGTCGGTGCGCACCAGCGCGCCGTCGGCGAGCTCGTACAGGCCGATGGCGATGCGGTGCGGCCGCAGCACGGCCTCGCCCTTGGCGCCGGCGGGCAGCGCGGGCGCCTCCTGGAGGACGGCGAAGGACTCGATCTCGCCGTCGGTGTTCAGCGTGATCGAGGGCCGCAGCACGTTGATGCCGGCGGTCTCCAGCCAGGCCGCGGACCAGGTCCGCAGGTCGCGGCCGCTGGCCTCCTCGAGGGCGCCGAGCAGGTCGGGGAGGCGGGTGTTGCCCCAGGCGTGGCGCTTGAAGTACGCCTGGACGCCCTGGAAGAAGGCGTCCTGGCCGACGTAGGCGACCAGCTGCTTGAGCACCGAGGCGCCCTTGGCGTAGGTGATGCCGTCGAAGTTGACCTGGACGTCCTCCAGGTCGTTGATGTCGGCCATGATCGGGTGGGTGGACGGCAGCTGGTCCTGCCGGTACGCCCAGGTCTTCATCTGGTTGGCGAAGGTGGTCCAGGAGTGCGGCCACTGGGAGCCGGGCGCCTCGGCCTGGCAGACGGCCTCGGCGTAGGTGGCGAAGGACTCGTTGAGCCAGAGGTCGTTCCACCACTCCATGGTGACGAGGTTGCCGAACCACATGTGGGCGAGCTCGTGCAGGATCGTCGCGGCGCGGGCCTCGTACGCGGCGTCGGTCACCTTGGACCGGAACACGTACTGGTCGCGGAAGGTGACGGCGCCCGCGTTCTCCATCGCGCCGGCGTTGAACTCCGGGACGAAGAGCTGGTCGTACTTCGCGAACGGGTAGGGGAAGTCGAACTTCTCCTGGAAGTAGTCGAAGCCCTGGCGGGTGACCGCGAAGATGGCGTCGGCGTCGAGGAACTCGCGCAGCGACGGGCGGCAGTAGACGCCGAGCGGCACCTTCTGGTCGCCGTTCTCGTAGCTGTCGAAGACGCCGACGTACGGGCCCGCGATCAGCGCGGTGATGTAGCTGGAGATGCGGCCGGTGGGCTCGAAGCTCCAGACCCGGGTGTCGCCGTCGCCGACCGGGGTGGGGGTGGGCGAGTTGGAGACCACGACCCAGCCGGCGGGGGCGGTCACGGTGAAGGTGAACGCGGCCTTCAGGTCGGGCTGCTCGAAGTTGGCGAAGACGCGGCGGGCGTCCGGCACCTCGAACTGGGTGTACAGGTAGGTCTCGCCGTCGACCGGGTCGACGAACCGGTGCAGGCCCTCGCCGGTGTTGGTGTAGGCGCAGGTGGCGACGACGCGCAGCTCGTTCTCGGCCGCCAGGTCGGGCAGCGGGATCCGGCTGTCGGCGAAGCTCGCCGGGTCGAGCTGCGCGCCGTTGAGGGTGATCTCCTCGACGCCGGGGGCGACGAGGTCGATGAACGTGTCCGCGCCGGGGGTCGTGGCGGAGAACCGGACCACGGTGGTGGACCGGAAGGTGCCTCCTTCGCGGGCCGAGCTCAGGTCGAGCTCGATGTCGTACGCGTCCACGTGGAGGAGGTCGGCCCGGGTGCGGGCCTCCTCGCGGGTCAGGTTGGTGCCGGGCACTCGCTGCACTCCTTCGTCAGGCTGATGGTGCGAATCCTCCCACGGCCCGGCGGGCGGGCCCCCGGAAAAGCGCGAGCGGGGCGGGACCGGGCCGTCGGCCCGGTCCCGCCCCGCCCGGTGTCACCGGTTCCGCTTCCGCGGCGTCACGCGTCCCGCGTCGGCGGCGTCACTTCTTCCACTTCGTCAGCGGCGCGTCGGAGCTGCCGCGACGGAAGGCGTACACCGCGTTGCCGTCGTTGGAGAGGATGTACTCGGACAGGCTCATCCCGATGTCGAGGCCGTCGGGCATCGCCATGGTGCCGAGGTCGGTCATCGAACCGTCGGTCGGCGAGAGCGTCACCAGCCGGGCGGGCTTGTTGTAGCCCTGGCTGACGATGGCGCGGACCTTGCCGTCCTTGTCGGTGCCGGAGACGAGCCGCATGTCGTTGCTGGAGCTGCTGCTCGCGGTGGACCAGATGCGCTTGCCGGTGGTCAGGTCGTACGCGTTGATGCCCGACTTGCTGCCGCTGATCTGCGCGTACAGGGTCGTGCCGCTGACCACGTTCTGGGTGTAGGCGTCGGCCTGGCCGGAGAGGCGCAGGCTGTCCGCGCCGGGCTCCTTGACGGACATCTGGTTGCCGGGCTTGTTGCTCTTGTCGAACGGCAGGATGTAGTCGCCGTTGGGGCCGCTGCTCATCAGCAGCACCAGCGGCTGGTCCTGGACGACCTTGTCGATCCGCTCGATGGTGCCGGTGAGGGTGATCGGCGAGCTGGTGGTCTTGCCGGTGTCGGAGTCCACGACGACCAGCTGCGACTTGGGGCCGGAGCCGCCGTAGCAGCGGTCGCTGACGGCGATCTGGCTGCCGGCGGCGCGGCCGTACAGGCTGCAGTCCTTGTCGCGGGGCTGGAACTGCCAGACCGCGGCCCCGTTGTCGATGTTCAGGCCGCCGACGACGTTGCCGCCGATGGCGACCACCTTGTCGGTGACGCTGAGCGTCGGCGAGGACATCCGGTCGTTGGAGACCTTGACGGTCCAGAGCAGCTTGCCCTGGGCGAGGTCGACGGCGCCGATGGTGGAGCAGTCGCTGTCACCGGTGTTGAAGGAGACGGCGGCGATGTTCTTGGAGTTGGAGGCGTAGGAGGCGGTGCACAGCTCCTTGCTGCCGCCCGGGACGGCGATGGTCCAGGCCTCCTTGCCGTCCGAGGTGTTGTAGGCCTTGATGCCGGTGCTGTCGGCGCGCACCGCGAGCTTGTCGGTGCCCCAGATGCCGAGCATCTGCGAGCTGCCGTCCCCGGTGGTGGCCTTGGCGGCGTTCCAGGCGATGTTGTAGCTGGCCTTGCCGCCACCGCCGCCGCCGGTGCTGCTGCCGCCGGTGGTGCCGTCGACGGTCGGTGCGTCGGTGACGCCGCCGGTGGTGCCGCCGGAGGTGGTGGTGCCCCCGTTGGCGTTGGGCGCCGGGTCCGGGTCGGAGCCCTTGAGGAGCACGACCAGCGCGGCGACGATGGCGATCGCCAGGACGCCGCCGATGATCCCGCCCCAGAGCATCACGGGGTTGCGCTGCTTGGGCGCGGGCGGCACCGCCGGCGCACCCGGGTAGGTGTAGCCCGGCTGCTGCTGCGGGTAGCCGTAGCCGGCGCCGTAGGACTGGCCGGCGTCGGGCGCGGGGTAGCCGCCCCCGGCGACGGGGTCGTACGGGCCGACCGGCGCCCCGGCCGGCGGCGGGGCCTGGCTGGGGAAGCCGGCCGCGGTGGGCGCGTACGCCGCGTAGTCGACGCCGCCGGCCGGCGGCTGCGCGGGCGGTGCCGGCGGCTGGGCCGGGGGCGGTCCGGCGGGTGCGGCCGGGCCCGGGATCGGTGCGCCGTCGAGCTGCGTCATCTGGTCCGCCACGGCGGCCGGGTCCACGCCGCCGGGAGGGCGGCCGAACGAGACGCCCCGATTGTCCTGCGGGCCGCTGCCCGGCGCTTCGCCGGCCCCCGGCGTAGGGTGATCCCCTGCCATCTGATTCCCCGTCATGTCTGGAAGCGTTCCCCTGCCCGGTACCGTCCGCGGTCCGGTGGGGCGCGTGAGATTGGGCACCATGGTAGTGGTGAGTGGGTTTCGGCCGCCGCCAGGACGGCCGTGGCCCGTCCCTGCAGGTCCAGGCTGTGCAACACCTCCACGCGCCGCTCACTCCGCCGCCACCGCGGTGCCCGCGGGGCCGGCCCCGTCCCCCGGATCGGCCCGGCCCCGAGCCGATCCGGGGGACAGGCCCTACCCTTCAGGAGTTGAAGGGGACGTCCCGACGGAGGGGCCCCCGCCCCCTGGGAGGGTGGATCATGTCGACGGACACACCGGGCTCGCAGTCGTCCCTGCACCGGGCGAACCTGGAGCGGGTGCTGCGCGCGGTGCGGATGGCCGGCTCGCTGACCCAGGCCGAGATCGCCCGCGGCACCGGCCTCTCGGCGGCCACCGTGTCCAACATCGTGCGGGAGCTGAAGGAGAGCGGCACCGTCGTGGTCGCCGACACCTCCTCCGGCGGCCGGCGCGCGCGCAGCGTCTCGCTCAGCGGGGACGCCGGCATCGTGGTGGGGATCGACTTCGGCCACACCCACCTGCGCGTCGCGGTCGGGAACCTGGCGCACCGGGTGCTCGCGGAGGAGAGCGCGCCGATCGACGTGGACGTCTCCGCCGCGCAGGGCTTCGACCGGGCCGAGGCGATGGTGGAGCGGCTGCTCCAGCAGGCCGGCTTCCGCCCGGACAAGGTGATCGGCGTCGGCCTCGGCGTGCCCGGCCCGATCGACGTGGAGACGGGCGCGCTGGGCTCCACCGCGATCCTGCCCGGCTGGACGGGCATCGCCCCCGGCCGGGAGCTGGCGGAGCGGCTCGGCATGCCGGTGCACGTGGACAACGACGCCAACCTGGGTGCCCTGGGCGAGCTGGTCTGGGGGGCCGGGCGCGGGCTGAGCGACCTCGCGTACATCAAGGTGGCCAGCGGTGTCGGCGCAGGCCTGGTGGTCAACGGCCAGATCTACCGGGGCCCGGGCGGAACCGCCGGTGAGATAGGGCACATCACCCTGGACGAGGCCGGGCCGGTCTGCCGCTGCGGCAACCGCGGCTGCCTGGAGACCTTCGTCGGCTCGCGGTACCTGCTCTCCCTGCTCACCTCCACGCTCGGCCCGGACCTCACCCTGCCGCGGGTGGTCGAGCTGGCGCACCAGGGGGACCTGGGGTGCCGCCGGGTGATCGCCGACGCGGGCCGGCAGATCGGCACCGGCGTGGCCACCCTGTGCAACCTGCTCAACCCGCGCCGGGTGATCCTCGGCGGGGACCTCGCCGAGGCCGGTGAGCTGGTGCTCGCCCCGATCCGCGACTCGGTGGCCCGCTACGCGATCCCGAGCGCGGCCCGCCAGCTCTCGGTGGTCCCCGGCACCCTGGGCGGGCGGGCGGAGGTGCTCGGCGCGCTGGCGCTGGTGATGAGCGAGATGGGCGAGTCCGGCGCACTCGGTCGTGCCTGAACCACGGCCGCACGTCCGTCCGTCAATCCACGGTGACGAGCGCCCCCGGGCCGACCTCGGGGAATGGCGGTATCCGATCGGTGGTACGGGCCGCGCCGCTCGGTGTCCGGCAAGCGGACATTAGACTCGACCGGTCGGCACCGGCCGCGACCGTCGGGCTGCCGCCAGACCGGGCAGCGAAGCCCCTCGGACCGCCCGCGGTCCGCGAACACTGAACGAGGAGGAACGGGTGGCCCTGCTGACCCGCATTCGGGGACCGCGCGATCTCGACCGGCTCACGCCCGGACAGCTGGCCGCCCTGGCCGAGGAGATCCGGACCTTCCTGGTGACCGAGGTCGCCAAGACGGGTGGCCACCTCGGCCCCAACCTCGGCGTGGTGGAGCTGACCATCGCGCTGCACCGGGTCTTCGACTCGCCGCGCGACCGCATCCTCTTCGACACCGGCCACCAGAGCTACGTCCACAAGCTGCTCACCGGCCGCCAGGACTTCTCCCGGCTGAAGATGAGCGGCGGCCTCTCCGGCTACCCCTCGCGCGCCGAGTCCGAGCACGACGTGATCGAGAACTCGCACGCCTCCACCGTCCTCTCGTACGCCGACGGCCTGGCCAAGGCCAACCGGATCAAGGGCAAGGCCGACCCGGTCGTCGCCGTCATCGGTGACGGCGCGCTCACCGGCGGCATGGCCTGGGAGGCGCTGAACAACATCGCCGACGCCAAGGACCTGCCGGTCGTCATCGTCGTCAACGACAACGAGCGCTCCTACTCCCCGACCATCGGCGGCCTGGCCAACCACCTCGCCACGCTGCGCACCACCCAGGGCTACGAGCGCTTCCTGTCCTGGGGCAAGGACGCGCTGCAGCGCACCCCGGTGGTCGGCCAGCAGCTGTTCGAGACGCTGCACGGCGCCAAGAAGGGCCTCAAGGACTTCATCGCCCCGCAGGGCATGTTCGAGGACCTCGGCCTCAAGTACATCGGCCCGATCGACGGCCACGACCTGACCGCCCTGGAGTCCGCGCTCACCAAGGCGCGCGGCTTCGGCGGCCCGGTGATCGTGCACTGCCTGACCGAGAAGGGCCGCGGCTACCACGCCGCCGAGAACAACGACGAGGACCGCTTCCACGCGGTCGGCGTGATCCACCCGGACACCGGCCTGCCGGTCAAGAGCTCGGGCAAGGACTGGACCTCGGTCTTCGGCGAGGAGATGGTCGCGCTCGGCCACGAGCGCGAGGACATCGTCGCGATCACCGCCGCGATGCTCCACCCGGTCGGCCTGGCCCCGTTCGCCAAGGCGTTCCCGGACCGCATCTTCGACGTGGGCATCGCCGAGCAGCACGCCGTCACCAGCGCCGCCGGCCTGGCCACCAACGGGCTGCACCCGGTGTTCGCGGTCTACGCGACCTTCCTCAACCGGGCCTTCGACCAGGTCCTGATGGACGTGGCGCTGCACAAGCTGGGCGTGACCTTCGTCCTGGACCGGGCCGGGGTCACCGGGACGGACGGCGCCTCGCACAACGGCATGTGGGACATGTCGATCCTGCAGGTCATCCCGGGTCTGCGGCTCGCCGCCCCGCGCGACGCCGACCAGGTCCGCGCCCAGCTGCGCGAGGCCGTCGAGGTCGAGGACGCGCCCACCGTGGTCCGCTACTCCAAGGGCACGGTCGGCCCGGCCGTCGCGGCGGTGGGCCGGATCGGCGGCATGGACGTGCTGCGCGCCGCCGAGGAGCCGGGCGGCACGCACCGCGCGGACGTGCTGGTGGTCTCGGTCGGTGCGATGGCCCCGACCAGCCTGGAGGTCGCGGACCTGCTGGCCGCCCAGGGCGTCACCGCCACCGTGGTGGACCCGCGCTGGGTCAAGCCGGTGGACCCGGCCCTGCCGGGCCTGGCCGCCGAGCACCGGGTGGTCGTCACCATCGAGGACAACGGCCGGGTGGGCGGTGTCGGCGCCGCGGTCGCCCAGGCGCTGCGCGACGCGGACGTGGACCTGCCGGTGCGCGACTTCGGGATCCCGCAGGAGTTCCTGGACCACGCGAGCCGGGGCGAGATCCTGGCCGAGATCGGTCTGAACGCCCCGGACATCGCCGCGAAGGTGGCGGCCCTGGTCGCCAGCCTGGACGCCGCCCCGGTCCAGGCCTGAGGGCGGGCGGCACCCGTTCCGGCGACGACCGTTTGTCGTAGGCCTGTAACAGTTCGTCGCGAGACAAGCTGACAATCGCACCGAATGGCGGGACCGGCGCCGTGCGCGCCGATCCCGCCCGGTAGGTTGTCATCCGTGTCCACCCCCACCCGCCTCCGCCTGGCCGCCGTGGCCGAGCGCCTGCCCGAGCGCGTCCTGACCCGAGTCCGCGCCGGGTACTGGACCAGGCTGGTGCCGGTGCTCGCGCTGGTCGCGCTGGTCACCCACGTCCCGTCCTTCGCCCGGCCGGTCTGGAGCCCCGACGAGGGCTTCCTGGCCACCCAGGCCCGGATGCTGGCCGACGGCGGAGTGCTGTACGACACCGTGGTGGACCGCAAGCCGCCGCTGCTGCCCTGGCTCTACCAGGCCTGCTTCGCCGTGTTCGGCTCCGCCTCGCTGTGGCCGCTGCGCACGCTGGCGGTGGCCGCCCACCTGGTCACCGCGATCCTGCTGGCCTCCATCGCCCGCGGCCGGTGGGGCAACCGGGCCGGGGCCGGCGCCGGACTGCTCTACCTGCTGGTCTCCATCGGGCTCTCCCCGGAGGACACCCAGGCGGCGACCTTCGAGGTCTTCATGCTGCCCGCGATGGTGGCGGCCTTCCGGTACGCCGAGCGCCGCCGCTGGCTGGCCGCCGGCATCGCGGTGGCGCTCTGCTCGCTGACCAAGCAGACCGGCGGCGCGGTGCTGCTGCCGGTGCTCTGGATGCTGTTCCAGGACACCCGCCGGCGCGGGGTGCGCTGGCCGCCCGCCCTGTTCAAGATCGCCTTCGGGTTCACGCTGCCGATAGCGCTGGTCGCGGTCATCCTGACCAAGCCCAAGGGCTTCCTGTTCTGGGTGGTCACCGGCAGCGGCGACTACGCCTCCTTCGGCGGCGCCTGGCTGCAGATGGTCGGCCGGGCGCTCGGCAACTCGGCCATCCTGGTCGCGGCCGGCCTGGGCTTCCTGCTCCCGGTCGGGCGCCGGCTCTGGCTCAAGTACCGGCACCGCCCGCTGCCGGTCGCCGGCGAGGAGCACGGCTCCACCGCCGACCTCTGGGTCTGGCTGGCCTCCTCGGTCGTCGCGGTCAGCGTGGGGTTCCACTTCTTCGGCCACTACTACCTGCAGCTGATCCCGCCGCTGGTGCTGCTGGGGACCGGCGCGGTGGCCACCTCGGCGGTGCGCTGGAAGCCCGTCCTGGTGTACACCACGGTCGCCTCGACGGTGTTCTGGGGCCTGGCGCTGGCCTGGCCGGGGGAGCGGCTCAACCGCACCACCGAGGTCGCCACCGCGGTCGCCGCCCAGACCACCCCCAAGGACACCGTGCTGGTCTGGGGCATGCACCCGGAGCTGTACTGGCTGGCCGACCGCAAGCCCGCCACCCGCTACCTGACGGCCGGCTTCCTGACCAACTACAGCGGCGGCAAGGACGGCAGCCCCAACGTGGGCGAGCAGTTCAGCGTCAACAACGCCTGGCAGACCTTCGACAAGGAGCTCGCCAACGGCCTCCCCGAGGTCGTCGTGGACGACTCGGGCATCGCCCCGTACCAGCCGGTGATGGTCCCGCGGATCGAGAACCTGCTGGACACCCACTACGAGATGGTCGGCGTCTTCGCCGACACCGTGGTCTACCGCCTCAAGCGCTGACCCCGGCCGGGCCCCCGGACCCGGCGGCCCGGCACGACGGCGGCACGGCACCCCGGAGCACGACGGAGCCCCGGTGACCCTTCCGGGTCACCGGGGCTCCGTCGTGCGTACCGCTACGCCCTACGCGGGCACCGAGGCCACGCCGGGGGCGAGGAAGCGCTTGCCGTTCACCCGCTCCGAGACGCCCTCACGGTCCAGGTACGGGGTGATCCCGCCCAGGTGGAAGGGCCAGCCGGCGCCGGTGATCATGCAGAGGTCGATGTCCTGCGCCTCGGCGACGACACCCTCCTCCAGCATCAGGCCGATCTCCTGCGCCACGGCCTCCAGGGCGCGGCTCAGGACCTGCTCCTCGGTGAGGACCGTGTCGCCGAAGGACAGCAGCTCCAGCACCTCGGGGTCGAGGACCTGCTTGCCGTCGACCCAGGTGTAGAAGCCGCGCTTGCCGGCCTTGACCACCTTGCCGAGGTTCTCGGAGACGGAGAACCGCTCCGGGAAGGCGCCGCGCAGGGTCTCCGAGACGTGCAGGGCGATGGCCGGGCCGACCAGCTCCAGCAGCACGATCGGGGACATCGGCAGGCCGAGCGGCTCGACGGCCTTCTCGACGCTGGCGATCGGGGTGCCCTCGTCGATGATGCTCTGGATCTCGCCCATGAAGCGGGTCAGGATCCGGTTCACCACGAACGCCGGGGCGTCCTTGCACAGGACGGAGGTCTTCTTCAGCTTCTTCGACACGGCGAAGGCGGTGGCCAGCGAGGCGTCGTCGGTCTGCTCGCCGCGGACGATCTCCAGCAGCGGCAGGATCGCGACGGGGTTGAAGAAGTGGAAGCCGACGACCCGCTCGGGGTGCTTCAGCTTCGAGGCCATCTCGGTGACCGACAGCGAGGAGGTGTTGGTGGCCAGCACGCAGGTCGGCGAGACCACGTTCTCCAGGTCCGCGAAGACGGCCTGCTTGACGCCCATCTCCTCGAACACGGCCTCGATCACGAAGTCCGCGTCGCCGAAGGCCACGGCCTTGTCGAGCGAGCCCGAGACCAGGCCCTTGAGGCGGTTGGCCTTGTCCTGGCCGATGCGGCCCTTGCCGAGCAGCTTGTCGATCTCGGCGTGGACGTAGCCGACGCCCTTGTCGACGCGCTCCTGGTCGATGTCGGTGAGGACCACCGGCACCTCGAGGCGGCGGGCGAACAGCAGGGCCAGCTGCGAGGCCATCAGACCGGCGCCGACGACGCCGACCTTGGTGACCGGGCGGGCCAGCGACTTGTCCGGCGCGCCGACCGGGCGCTTGGCCCGGCGCTGCACCAGGTTGAAGGCGTAGATGCCGCTGCGCAGCTCGCCGCTCATGATGAGGTCGGCCAGGGCCGCGTCCTCGGCGTCGAAGCCGGCCTGCAGGTCGGCGTCCTTGACCTGGGCGATGATGTCCAGCGCCTTGTAGGCGGCCGGCGCGGCGCCGTGCACCTTGGCGTCGGCGACCAGGCGGCCCCAGGCGACGGCGTCGTCCCAGGCCTTGCCGCGGTCGATCTCCTCGCGCTCGACGACGACCTCGCCCTTGAGGACCTTGGCGGCCCACAGCAGCGACTGCTCCAGGAAGTCGGCCGGCTCGAAGATCGCGTCGGCGATCCCCAGCTCGAACACGTCCTTGCCGCGGAGCTGCTTGTTCTGGTTCATCGAGTTCTCGATGATGACCTTGATCGCCTTCGAGGGGCCGATCAGGTTCGGCAGGATGCTGCAGCCGCCCCAGCCGGGGACGAGGCCCAGGAAGACCTCGGGCAGCGAGAACGCCGGGACGCCCGCGCTGACGGTGCGGTAGGTGGCGTGCAGGCCGACCTCGACGCCGCCGCCCATCGCCGCGCCGTTGTAGAAGGCGAAGGACGGGACGGGCAGCGCGGCGATCCGCTTGAAGACCTCGTGGCCGCCCTTGCCGATGGCCAGCGCGTCCGCGTGCTCCTTGAGCAGCTCGACGCCCTTGAGGTCGGCGCCGACCGCGAAGATGAACGGCTTGCCGGTGATCGCGACACCGACGATCTTGCCCTCGGCGGCCTCGGCCTCGACCTGGTCCAGCGCGACGGACAGCTTGAGCAGCGAGCCCGGGCCGAAGGTGGTCGGCTTGGTGTGGTCGAAGCCGTTGTCCAGGGTGATCAGGGCCAGCTTGCCGGCCTGCAGCGGCAGGTCGAGGTGGCGCACGTGCGCGGTCGTGACGACCTCGCCCGGGAAGAGCTCGGCGCCGTGCTGGAGCAGCTCAGTCGTGGTGCTCATGGTCACTTACCACCCTCGAAGTGCGGGTTCTCCCAGATGATGGTGCCGCCCATGCCGAAGCCGATGCACATCGTGGTGAGGCCGTAGCGGACGTCCGGGCGCTGCTCGAAGCGGCGGGCCAGCTGGTTCATCAGGCGCACGCCGGAGGAGGCCAGCGGGTGGCCGAAGGCGATCGCGCCGCCGAACGGGTTGACCCGCTCGTCGTCGTCCGCGATGCCGTAGTGGTCCAGGAAGGACAGCACCTGGACGGCGAAGGCCTCGTTGACCTCGAAGGCCTGGATGTCGTCGATGGTCAGACCGGCCTTGGCCAGCGCCTTCTCGGTGGCCGGCACCGGGCCGATGCCCATGACCTCGGGCTCGACGCCCGCGAAGGCGTAGGAGACCAGGCGCATCTTGACCGGGAGGCCGAGCTCCTCGGCGACGTCCTCGGCGGCCAGCAGCGAGGCGGTGGCGCCGTCGTTCAGACCGGCCGAGTTGCCCGCGGTGATGTTGCCGTGCGGGCGGAACGGGGTCTTCAGGCCGGCGAGCGACTCCATCGTGGTGCCCGGGCGCATCGGCTCGTCCACGGTGGCCAGGCCCCAGCCGGTCTCGCCGACCTCGGGGTTGGTGTTGCGGATCGAGATCGGCACCAGGTCGGGCTGGATGTCGCCGTTGGCGTACGCCTTGGCGGCCTTCTCCTGGGAGCGCACCGCGTAGGCGTCGCAGCGCTCCTTGGTGATGTGCGGGAACCGGTCGTGCAGGTTCTCCGCGGTCATGCCCATGAACAGGGCGGACTCGTCGACGAGCTTCTCGGAGACGAAGCGCGGGTTCGGGTCGACGCCCTCGCCCATCGGGTGGCGGCCCATGTGCTCGACGCCGCCGGCCACGACCACGTCGTACGCGCCGAAGGCGATGCCGCCGGCGGTGGTGGTCACGGCGGTCAGCGCGCCGGCGCACATGCGGTCGATCGCGTAGCCCGGGACGGACTTGGGCAGGCCGGACAGCAGGGCGGCGGTGCGCCCGATGGTCAGACCCTGGTCGCCGATCTGCGTGGTGGCCGCGATCGCGACCTCGTCGATGCGCTCGACGGGCAGGTTCGGGTTGCGGCGCACGAGCTCCCGGATGCACTTGACGACGAGGTCGTCGGCGCGGGTCTCGTGGTAGATGCCCTTCGGGCCTGCCTTGCCGAACGGGGTGCGGACGCCATCGACGAAGACGACGTCCCTCGCGGTACGAGGCACGGGGGCTCTCCTCCCAGGGACCAACATTTCGAGGTGGGCAGGCTGCCGCCGGCGAAGACCCGTGCGGAGCCGCTTCACCGCCATGCTACCGGTCGGTAACCAACCTGCCCAGGCCCCTCGGACGGTTCGGCCCGTGTGTCCCGCGACACGTCCCACCGGCGGGGCCTGCCCGGACGCGCCGGAGGGGGCGCCGTCCCGTGGACGGCGCCCCCTCCGGGCGGTTGCGGTCAGGCCTGCGCGTCGGCGGCCTCGGCGAACGCGGCGGCCAGCACCGGCGCCACCAGGTCGACCTGCCACTGCCGGGCGCCGAGCCGGCGCAGCGCGGCGGCCACGCCGTCCGCGCCCGGATCGGCCGGGGGCTCCCAGGAGACCCGGCGGACCAGGTCCGGGGTGATCAGGTTCTCGGCCGGCAGGTGGTGCCGCTCGGCCAGTTCGGTCACGGCGGCGCGAGCCCCGGACAGCCGGGCGGCGGCCACCGGGTCCTTCTCCGCCCAGGCCCGCGGCGGCGGCGGCCCGTCGTGCGGCGCGGCGGCCGGCGGCAGCTGGTTCTCCGGGACCTCCCGGCCCCGCTGCACGGCGGCCAGCCACTGCTCCAGCTGGCGCCGGTGCACCCGCGGCCCGAAGCCCTGGACGGCCTGCAGGGCGGCGATGTTCAGCGGCATGGCCAGCGCGGCGTTGACGATCGCGGCGTCCGACAGCACCCGGCCGGGTGAGACGTCGCGCTCCTGCGCGATCCGGTCCCGGGCCAGCCACAGCTCGCGTACCACGACCAGCTGGCGGCGCCGGCGGACCTTGTGCAGCTGCGAGGTGCGCCGCCAGGGGTCGGTGCGCGGGGCCGGGCGGGGCGCGGCGGCGATCGCCGCGAACTCCTCCGTCGCCCAGCCGAGCTTGCCCTGGGCGTCCAGCTCCTGTTCGAGCGCGTCGCGCAGCTCGACCAGCACCTCGACGTCCAGGGCGGCGTAGCGCAGCCACGGCTCGGGCAGCGGCCGGGTCGACCAGTCGACCGCCGAGTGCTCCTTGGCCAGGCTCAGCCCGAGCACGCTCTCGGTCATCGGCCCGAGGCCGACCCGGGCGAAGCCCGCGATGCGGCCGGCCAGCTCGGTGTCGAACAGCAGTCGCGGTCTCATGCCGACCTCGGCCAGGCACGGCAGGTCCTGGGTGGCGGCGTGCACCACCCATTCGGTGTCGGCGAGGGCGTCGCCCAGGGCGCTGAGGTCGGGGCAGGCGATCGGGTCGATCAGCGCGGTGCCGGCGCCGGCGCGGCGCAGCTGGATGAGGTACGCGCGCTGCCCGTAGCGGTAGCCGGAGGCCCGCTCGGCGTCGACGGCGACCGGCCCGGTGCCCGCCGCGAAGGCGGCGACGGTGGCGGCCAGCGCCTGCTCGTCCGCCACGACGGGCGGGATCCCCTCCTTCGGCTCGAGGAGCGGGACCGGGGCTGCTTCTTCTGGGATGGCTGCTACGGCGTCGGTCACCCACCAAGGGTACGACGGTCCTCGCGGCCGGGAGTGTTGTCGGACTGGTCAGACCGGGTGGGTGGAGGCGTCGCGGGCCCCGGAAAGGCTGCCGCGGCGGCTCAGGAGGAACGTTCCTCCTGCAGACCGTCGATCAGATGGGAGATCACCCCCGCCACCGCGAGGAAGACCAGCAGCGCCGCGATGTCAGCGCCCTG
>NZ_JBFAZB010000022.1:0-123708 GCF_040681575.1 Kitasatospora sp. NPDC051702 | reverse complement strand
GGGGCGGCAGCGACCGCGCCCCCTCGCCCGCGGGGCTGGCCGCGCGCTCGCGCGATGGCCGCCCCCGGGAGTCCCGGGGGCGGCCTTCGCGCGTGCGGTGTGCCGAACGACTACTGGTCGCTGCTCACCAGTTCGTGGTCGTCGTCCGACCCCTCGCGCCGGTTGCGCAGGATCGAGGAGCCGAGCGCCAGCCCGATGAACGCCACGCCGATCAGGCCGGTGACGATCTCCGGGATGTGGTACTTGATCCCGACCATCAGGATCACGGCCAGGGCGCCGATCGCGTAGTGCGCGCCGTGCTCCAGGTAGACGTAGTCGTCCAGGGTGCCCTTGCGGACCAGGAAGACGGTCAGCGAGCGGATGTACATCGCGCCGATGCCGAGGCCCAGGGTGATCTGGAAGATGTCGCTGGAGATGGCGAACGCGCCGACCACGCCGTCGAAGGAGAACGAGGCGTCCAGGACCTCCAGGTAGAGGAAGAGGAAGAACGCGGCCTTGCCGCCGACCTGGACGATCGACTTGCCGCTCTTCTCGGCCTCCTCCTCGCGCTCGGCCTCCTCCTCCAGGCCCGCCTCGAAGACGGAGGAGAGCCCGCCGACCACGAGGTAGGTGATCATGCCGAGGACACCGGCGAGCAGAACGGTCTCCGCGTGCTCCCCGGCGAAGAAGTTGGAGGCCAGCACCAGGGTGACCAGCGCGACGACCACGGAGAAGGCGTCCAGCTTGCCGACCTTCTCGAGCGGGCGCTCGATCCAGGCCAGCCAGTTGTGCTCCTTCTCCTCGAACACGAAGTCGAGGAAGATCATCAGCAGGAACACGCCGCCGAAGGCCGCGATGGCGGGGTTGGCCGCCTCCAGGTACTGGCCGTAGGTGAGGCCCTCGTACGTCTTGTCGGAGTGCAGCGCGAGGTCGATGACCGTGCTGGGGTTGAGCTGGGCGGTGAGGCCGACGACCAGCAGCGGGAAGACCAGGCGCATGCCGAAGACGGCGATGAGCACGCCCACCGTCAGGAAGATCTTCTGCCAGTACGGGTTCATCCGCTTCAACACCGTGGCGTTGACCACCGCGTTGTCGAACGACAGGGAGATCTCCAGGATGGAGAGGATCAGCACGATGCCGAATCCTTGGGCCCCCCAGAGCAGTCCGGCCGCGATCAGGCCGATGACGGTGATCGCGAACGACCAGCCGAAAGTGCGGAGGAACACGGGACTTGGTTACCTTTCGGGTTCGGGCCGTGCCGGGGGTCGGCCTCGTCCCGAGACGCCCTGACCGGGCCCGGCCCGGTCAGGTCACCCCCGCACTGCCCTCTGTTCTCATGATCGTTGGTTGGGTGCGATCGTTCTGATTTTCGCCCTTACTGTACGTTCACTCCGAAATCGAGCGCGATGCCGCGCAGGCCGGAGGCGTACCCCTGGCCCACCGCGCGGAACTTCCACTCGCCCGCGTAGCGGTACAGCTCGCCGAAGATCATCGCGGTCTCGCTGGACGCGTCCTCGGACAGGTCGTAGCGCGCGATCTCCTGGCCGTCCAGGGAGTTGGCGACCCGGATGTAGGCGTTGCGGACCTGCCCGAAGTTCTGCAGCCGGGCCTCGGCGTCGTAGATCGACACCGCGAAGACGACCCTGTCCGCCTGGGCCGGGACGAGGTCCAGGTTGACCAGGACCACCTCGTCGTCGCCGGTGTCGTCGCCGCCGGTGAGGTTGTCGCCGGTGTGCTCGACCGAGCCCTCGGGGCTCTTGAGGTTGTTGTAGAACACGAAGTACTCGTCACCGAGCACCCGGCCGCCGCCGCAGATCAGGGCGCTCGCGTCGAGGTCGAACGGTGCGCCCGTGGTCGAACGGGCGGACCAGCCGAGGCCGATCTGGACCTGCGTCAGGTTCGGCGCGGCCTTGGTGAGCGAAACGTTCCCGCCCTTGGCGAGCGTGACCACCATGACTGTTCTTCCTCCCTTGCCTTCTCCCGGGGCGCGCCTACAAGGTGTAGTCCCCCGAGACCCCGGCCGGCCCCGTTTGGCCGGCTGAACTTCCTGAACTCACATCCTCCCAGCGCGCGGCGCCGGGACGGAACGGGGGCGGCCCCGGACCGGGAAGGTCCGGGGCCGCCCCTCGCACGGCGGGCCGGTCGGCAGACCGGCGGCTGCCGTCCGGTCAGACGTTGACGCCGAAGTCCTGGGCGATGCCGCGCAGGCCGGAGGCGTAGCCCTGGCCGATGGCCCGGAACTTCCACTCGGCGCCGTTGCGGTACAGCTCGCCGAAGACCATCGCGGTCTCGGTGGAGGCGTCCTCGGAGAGGTCGTAGCGGGCCAGCTCCACGTTGTCGGCCTGGTTGATCACGCGGATGAACGCGTTGCGCACCTGGCCGAAGTTCTGTCCGCGGCTCTCGGCGTCGTAGATCGAGACCGGGAAGACGATCTTCTGCACGTCGGCCGGGACGCCGGCCAGGTTGACCTTGATCGCCTCGTCGTCACCCTCGCCCTCACCGGTGCGGTTGTCACCGGTGTGCTCGACCGAGCCCTCGGGGCTCTTCAGGTTGTTGAAGAAGACGAAGTTCCCGTCCGAGGCGACCTTGCCCTGGTCGTTGCAGAGCAGCGCGCTGGCGTCCAGGTCGAAGTCCGTCCCGGTGGTCGTCCGGACGTCCCAGCCCAGGCCGACGACCACGGCCACGAGGCCCGGAGCCTCCTTGGTGAGCGAGACATTGCCGCCCTTGCTCAGGCTGACACCCACTTGTCCTCCAAGATTCGGGAGGCACGCCCTGGTGCCCCCGGCGGTGCGGTTCGAGGCGCCGGCCGGCGAACGGCTCACGTGCCCTGTCCGGCCAACGGACCGAGCGTAGTGCGCGGTTCCCGTCCGGACCCGCGAACGGGCCCGGCGCGGCCGTTCGAAGTTCGGCCGGGCCGGGCCCGGAGGCGGTCGCGCGGGCATCGGAACGCGGGCGTCCGAGCGCAGGCGTCAGAGCGCGGGCATCCGAACGCGGGCATCGGAACGCGGGCATCCGAGCGCAGGCCTCGGAGCGCGGGCATCCGAGCGCAGGCCTCGGAGCGCGGGCGTCAGAGCGCGGCGAGCGCCGCCAGGTACTCCTGCACGTCCCGGGCGTCCGGGAGGTCGTTGACGACGCTCCAGCGCACCACGCCGGCCCTGTCGATCACGAAGGTGCCGCGCAGCGCGCAGCCCTTCTCCTCGTCGAGCACGCCGTAGGCGCGGGCGACCTCGCCGTGCGGCCAGAAGTCGGCGAGCAGCGGGTACTCCAGGCCCTCCCGGTCGGCGAAGACCCGCTGGCCGAACTGCGAGTCGACCGAGACGCCGAGCACCTGGACGTCGTCGTTCTGCAGGCGCGGCAGCTCCCGCTGGATCGCGCCCAGCTCGCCGGTGCAGACGCCGGTGAAGGCGAACGGGTAGAAGACCAGGACGACGTCGCGCAGGCCCCGGAAGTCGGAGAGCCGGACGGTTTCACCGTGCTGGTTGTTGAGCTCGAAGTCCGGAGCCTCGGTGCCGACCTCGACGGCCATGACGTGACCTTTCTGACGCGACCGGGCCGCGCGCAGCGCGCGACCAGCGCCATCCTCGCATCCGTCCGGGTGCGTTCCGCCGAACGGATGAGGGCGGGGCTCCCGGGCCGCCCGGCTTTCGCCCTGGGCGAACGCCGCGAAGGGTGCGATCCACCCGACCCGCCGTGGCGCACCGCCACCTCGCGGCCCGGATTCGTCACCCTGCGTCACTAATTCGGGCCGACCCCCGCCGGTCCCGGGTGACCCACCGGGCCGGCCGGGCCCACGGGGCCCGCCCCGGCCACCCCGGGCCGCCACGGCAAAGGACCGGGCCCCGCCGGAGGAGGTCCTCCGGCGGGGCCCGGTGCGGGGCTTCAGGGCCCGCTCAGCGCTTGCCGCCCTTGGCGGTGGACTTGGTGGCGAGGCGGGTGGCCGCCCAGTCCTTGGCGATCGCGATCGAGCTGGTCTGGGAGAGGCCGGCGGTGCGGGCGGCGTCCGCGATGTCGGAGGCCTCGATGTGACCGTCACGGCCGGTCTTGGGCGTGAGCAGCCAGATCAGGCCGCCCTCGGCCAGGTACTCCAGGGCGTCGACGAGGGCGTCGGTGAGGTCCCCGTCGTCGTCGCGGTGCCACAGCAGGACGGCGTCGGCGACGTCGTCGTAGTCCTCGTCGACGAGATCCGTCCCGGTGAGCTCCTCGATGCCCTCGCGGAGATCCTGGTCAGTGTCTTCGTCGTACCCCAGCTCCTGGATGATCTGGCCCTCTTCGAAGCCGAGTCGGGTCGCCGGGTTGGACTTGTCCGCGGGGTCCGCGGTCGCGCTCACGGGAATAACCTCCAGTATTCGGCTCGGCGTCCATGCCGAGGCTGTGGCCGTAGTCCACACGGGCGCGGCGGTTCGCGCAAGTACCCGACCCCCGATCCCCCCCAAAGGTTGACGTGTCGCAGCGGGACACGCCGGTCGAGGTGGCGCGAATCACACCGATTTGCCCTTCTCTGCGTGGGACAAGGATGCTTCGGGTGGTCCCGGCCCACAGGCCGTACTCATGCCCGAGATGCGAACGGCATTCGGGTCCGCGCGTGCGCGGGCGTAGAGTCTCCTGTTGGCCCTCACCCCGGCCGCCCGCCATCGGGCGGACGGGAAACCAGGTCGGACCACCTCTTTTCGTAACACCCGGGGGTGTGCGGGGCGGGCGATGACGCCCGGACCGCACGCCGCCAGACCGTCCCGCCCACCAGGCGGAACGGTTACCGATCGGTAGAGATGACGGATCTCCGAGCGCGGTAGCACGATGGAGGCGGCGCGACACACCTCAGTTTCGACCGACAGTGAAGGAACAGCGTGGCTTCCGGATCCGATCGCAACCCGATCATCATTGGCGGCCTTCCGAGTCAGGTCCCGGACTTCGATCCCGAGGAGACCGCGGAATGGCTGGAGTCGCTTGACGCGGCCATCGACGAGCGGGGGCGCGAGCGTGCCCGCTACCTGATGCTCCGCCTGATCGAGCGCGCCCGCGAGAAGCGTGTCGCCGTGCCCGAGATGCGCAGCACGGACTACGTCAACACCATCGCCACCAAGGACGAGCCGTTCTTCCCGGGCAACGAGGAGATCGAGCGCAGGATCCTCAACGCGACCCGGTGGAACGCGGCCGTCATGGTCTCCCGGGCGCAGCGCCCCGGCATCGGCGTCGGCGGGCACATCGCCACCTTCGCCTCCTCCGCGTCGCTCTACGACGTCGGCTTCAACTACTTCTTCCGCGGCAAGGACGCCGAGGGCGAGTCCGGCGACCAGATCTTCTTCCAGGGCCACGCCTCCCCCGGCATCTACGCCCGCGCCTTCCTCCTGGACCGACTCACCGAGCAGCAGCTCGACGCGTTCCGCCAGGAGAAGTCGAAGGCGCCGTACGGCCTGTCCAGCTACCCGCACCCGCGGCTGATGCCGGACTTCTGGGAGTTCCCGACCGTCTCGATGGGCCTCGGCCCCCTCGGCGCGATCTACCAGGCCCGGATGAACCGCTACCTGGAGCACCGCGGCATCAAGGACACCTCCGACTCGCAGGTGTACGCCTTCCTCGGCGACGGCGAGATGGACGAGCCGGAGTCGCTGGGCCAGCTGTCGCTCGCCGCGCGCGAGGGCCTCGACAACCTGACCTTCGTGGTCAACTGCAACCTGCAGCGCCTGGACGGGCCGGTCCGCGGCAACGGCAAGATCATCCAGGAGCTGGAGTCCCAGTTCCGGGGCGCCGGCTGGAACGTGATCAAGCTGGTCTGGGACCGCAGCTGGGACCCGCTGCTCGCGCAGGACCGCGACGGCGTCCTGGTCAACAAGCTGAACACCACGGTGGACGGCCAGTTCCAGACCTACGCCACCGAGACCGGCCAGTACATCCGCGAGCACTTCTTCGGCAGCGACCTTCGCCTGCGCAAGATGGTCGAGAGCATGACCGACCAGCAGATCCAGCACCTGGGTCGCGGCGGCCACGACCACAAGAAGATCTACGCGGCGTTCAAGGCGGCCCGCGAGCACAAGGGCCAGCCGACGGTCATCCTGGCCCAGACGGTCAAGGGCTGGACCCTCGGCCCCAACTTCGAGGGCCGCAACGCCACGCACCAGATGAAGAAGCTGACGGTCGAGGACCTGAAGCGCTTCCGCGACCGGCTGCACCTGCCGATCACCGACAAGCAGCTCGAGGAGGGCTACCCGCCCTACTACCACCCGGGCCGCGACTCGGAGGAGATCCAGTACATGCACGACCGCCGGCAGGAGCTCGGCGGCTACGTGCCCACCCGCAAGGTGCGCCCGCGCCAGCTGGAGCTGCCCGGCGACGACGCCTACAAGGCGGTCAAGAAGGGGTCCGGCAACCAGACCATCGCCACCACCATGGCGTTCGTCCGGGTGCTCAAGGACCTCATGCGGGACAAGGGCATCGGCAACCGCTTCGTGCCGATCGCGCCCGACGAGTACCGCACCTTCGGCATGGACTCGCTCTTCCCGTCGGCGAAGATCTACAACCCGCTCGGCCAGACCTACGAGTCGGTCGACCGCGACCTCCTGCTCGCGTACAAGGAGTCGCCGAAGGGCCAGATGCTGCACGACGGCATCTCCGAGGCCGGCTGCACCGCCTCGCTGATCGCCGCCGGTTCGTCCTACGCCACCCACGGCGAGCCGCTGATCCCGGTCTACGTCTTCTACTCGATGTTCGGGTTCCAGCGCACCGGCGACCAGTTCTGGCAGATGGCCGACCAGCTGGCCCGCGGCTTCGTGATCGGCGCCACCGCCGGCCGCACCACGCTGACCGGTGAGGGCCTGCAGCACGCCGACGGCCACTCGCAGCTGCTCGCCTCGACCAACCCGGGCGTCGTCGCGTACGACCCCGCGTACGGCTTCGAGATCGCGCACATCGTCCAGGACGGTCTCCGCCGGATGTACGGCTCCAGCGCCGAGCACCCGCACGGCGAGGACGTGTTCTACTACATGACCGTCTACAACGAGCCGATCAAGATGCCGGCCGAGCCCGAGAACGTGGACGTCGAGGGCATCCTGAAGGGTCTGCACAAGTACGCGCCGGCCACCGCCGGCCAGATCCCGGCCCAGATCCTCGCCTCCGGCGTGGCCGTGCCGTGGGCCCTGGAGGCCCAGCGCATCCTCGCCGAGGAGTGGAACGTCAAGGCCGACGTCTGGTCCGCGACCTCCTGGAACGAGCTGCGCCGCGACGCGGTGGAGGCCGAGGAGTTCAACCTGCTGCACCCCGAGGAGCAGCAGCGCGTGCCGTACGTCACCCAGAAGCTCCAGGGTGCCGAGGGCCCGGTCGTCGCGGTGTCCGACTGGATGCGAGCCGTGCCGGACCAGATCTCCCGCTGGGTGCCGGGCCAGTACCAGTCGCTGGGCGCCGACGGCTTCGGCTTCGCCGACACCCGGGGCGCGGCCCGACGCTTCTTCCACATCGACGCGCAGTCGGTCGTCCTGGCCGTGCTCACCGAGCTCGCCAAGCAGGGCCGGATCGACCGTAGCGCCCTGAAGGACGCGATCGACCGCTACCAGCTGCTCGACGTGACGGCGGCCGACCCGGGCGCCGCCGGCGGCGACGCCTGATCCGCGGCTAGGCACGCGCTGGGCACTCGCCGACAGGCGCTGAGGGGCCGGACTCCCGTACGGGGGTCCGGCCCCTTCGCCGTCCACGGGCGGCCCCTGCGTGGGGCCGTCCGGGCCCTGCCGTGGGGGCGCGCACCCCGAGCCGGACGGGCCGCCGTGGACGCCCGCCGGGGCGCGCCGGCCCGCCCGGGCAGCACGACGGCCCCGGACTCCGTCGAGTCCGGGGCCGTGCGGCGCGGGTGCGTCAGATGTGGACGGCCGGCCCCGCGTCGGTGGCGCCGCGGCGGGTGAGCAGGCCGAGCAGGGCGGCGGCGAAGGCCACCACGGCGGCCACCGCGAAGGCGAGCGACATGCCGCTGACGAAGGACTCGTGGACGGCACCGGCCATCGCGTCGACCGCCTGCTGCGGGGTGCCGGCCGGGGCCGGCGGGGCGATGCCGAGCTGGGCGGCCTGCTCGAGGCCCTCGGCCGCGGCGCCCTCCACCGGCGGCAGGCCGGCCCCGGCCCAGTTGCCGGGCAGCACGTCGGTGACCTTGGCGGCCATCAGCGCGCCGAGCACCGCGGTGCCCAGGCTGCCGCCGACCTGCATCGCGGCCTGCTGGAGGCCGCCGGCCACGCCGGACAGCTCCAGCGGGGCGTTGCCGACAATCACCTCGGTGGCGCCGACCATGACCGGGCTGATGCCGAGGCCCATCAGGACGAACCAGAGCGACATCACGCCGTTGCCGGAGCCGGTGTCCAGGGTGGACATGCCGAACATCGCGGTGGTGGTGATCAGCATGCCGGCCACGATCGGGATGCGCGGGCCGAGCTTGCCGATCGCGATGCCTGCCACCGGCGAGCCGACGATCATCATGCCGGTCATCGGCAGCAGGTGGACGCCGGCCTGGACCGGCGACATCCCGTGCACGTTCTGCAGGTAGAAGGTCACGAAGAAGATCGCGCCGAAGAACGCGAAGGCCATCAGCACCATCAGCAGGGTGCCCGCCGACAGCGGCACCGAGCGGAACAGGCTGAGCGGGATCAGCGGCTCCTTCGCCCTGGCCTGCCAGAACGCGAACAGGACCATCAGGACCACCGCGCCGCCCAGGAACAGCAGGGTGCGGGTGTCGCCCCAGCCCCACTCGGGGGCCTTGATGATGCCGAAGACCAGCGCGAACATGGCCACCGAGAGCAGCGCGATGCCGGGCAGGTCGAAGGACTTGGCGGCCTTCTCGGCCCGGACGTCCCTGAGGATCCACAGGCCCAGGCCGAGCGCGACCAGGCCGACCGGGACGTTGATGAAGAAGACCGACTCCCAGTTGACGTGCTCGACCAGCAGGCCGCCGACGATCGGGCCGGCCGCGGTGGAGGCGCCGATCACGCCGCCCCAGATGCCGATCGCCATGTTGAGCTTCTCGGCCGGGAAGGCGCCGCGCAGCAGGCCGAGCGCGGCCGGCTGGAGCAGGGCGCCGAACAGGCCCTGCAGCACCCGGAAGGCGATCACGGTCTGGATGTTGCCGGCGAAGCCGATCGCGGCCGAGGTGGCGGCGAAGCCGACCGCGCCGACCAGGAAGGTGTTCTTGTGGCCGAACCGGTCGCCGATCTTGCCGGCGGTGATCAGGAAGACCGCCAGGGCGAGCAGGTAGCCGCTGGTCACCCACTGGATCTCGGAGGGCGCGGCGTTCAGCTTCTCCTGGATGACGGGGTTGGCGATCGCGACGATCGTGCCGTCCAGGGCGACCATCATCACGCCGACCGCGACGGTCAGCAGGGTCAGCCAGGGGTGCCCCTTGAGGCCCCCTCCGGACGGCGGACCGAGCGGCGGGGCGTCCGCCTCGGCGTTCTTGACGACGGACTGGCTCATCTGGGGCCCTCCGGGGGCGTGGCGCGGGGTGCGGAACCGGACGAAGAGGTCGTGGCGCCGCGGCCCACCCGTCCCCACGAGTGCCCGGCCGGCGAGCGCCACTCCCGGCAGATTATGTCAGCCTCTGACATTCGGCAAACACTGACTTCTGGCCATGTCTGACATTTGGCAGAACGCTAAGGTTGTCCTCCCACCCCGCCCGCACGCGCCCGGAAGGCCCCGCCATGGCCGCTCGCACCCCCGCCCCCACCCCCGCCCCGGCCGGCCCCGGCCGGCAGCCCGGGCTGCGCGAGCGCAAGAAGCAGCAGACCAGGGACGCCCTCGTCCAGGCCGCCCACGGGCTCTTCCTCGGCCAGGGCTTCGCCCGCACGACCGTCGACGAGATCGCCTCCGCCGTCGAGGTCTCCCAGCGCACCTTCTTCCGCTACTTCGCCAACAAGGACGAGGTCGCGCTCGCCGTGATGGCCGACGCCGAGGACTACTTCATCGAGTGCCTGCGCCGCCGCCCCGCCGAGGAGTCCCCGCTGCAGGCCCTGCGCGCCGCGATCGTCCAGTCCTGGCGGGAACTCGGCGCCGAGCACCGCAGCGGGCCCGGCTCGATCACCACCGCCCTGGAACTGATGCGGATGATCGAGGAGACCCCCACCCTGCTCGCCGCCCACCTGCGCCGGGTCACCGAGCAGGAGCGGGTGGTCGTCCGGGTGATCGCCGAGCGCGAGGGCCTGGACCCGACGACGGACCTGCGGCCCACCGTGCTCGCCGCCGTCTTCGGCAGCGTGCTGCGCGCCGCCCACCTGTCCTGGACGCCCGAACAGGAGCCCGCCGGGCCCGAGGGCATGGTCGCCGTCATCGAGCGCCACTTCGACCAGCTCGGCCCCGCCCTGGCCGGCCACTGGCGGACCGTCACACCGCGGTAGCAGCCGTGGGTCGTACCCGGGTGGCAGCCCGGACCCCGCCCCACCCCCTACCCCGGTAGCACCCGGATGTTCGACCCCAGGGCGACGACGGGCGGGCGGGGCCCTCCTAGGCTGGCCCGCGATGAAGACGATCACCACGACCGAGGTCCGCGCGCGCACCCTCCGGTCGCTCCGCTCGCTGCGGCACCACCTCACCACCCCGACCGGCGGGCACACCCCGCTGCTCGGGGACTCGCCCCGGGGGTGGCTGCGCCGGCTGCCGTACGTCGTCGCGCTGATCATGCAGGCCTCGCTGATCCCCACCGGGATCGTCGCGCTGGTCGACTTCTACGACGTCGCCCCGCCGATCGCCGGCGCGCTCACCATCGCCCAGACCACCCCGCTGCTGCTCGCCATCACCCGGCCGCTGGCCGCGTGGTGGATCAGCGCGGCCGCCCTGGTCACCACGGCATCCATCACCGCCCGCCACGACCAGCTGGGCGGCACCTGGCCGTGGACGGCGCCGATGATCCTGGCGTACGTCTTCCTGCTGATCGCGCTCGCGCTGCGGGAGAGCCGGGCCACCCTGATCTCGGTCTGGATCGCCACGATCCTGCTCACCCTCCTCACCACCACGCTCGGCTTCCCGCACTCCGACGACGGCACCACCATGCTGCTGGTCGCGCTCGGCGGCGCCGCCCTGCTGCTCGGCTGGGCCGTCCAGGACCGCACCGAGGCCCGCCGGCTGCTCGCCGAGCAGGAGCACATCAGCGAGGCCGAGCGCGAGCGGCGCACCCTGCTGGAGGAACGCGCCCGGATCGCACGGGAGTTGCACGACGTCGTCGCCCACCACATGTCGGTGATCGCCGTGCAGGCGGCCAGCGCGCCCTACCGGATCACCGGCGTGCCGGACGAGGCCGCCGAGGAGTTCACCGCGATCGCCGGCACCGCCCGCGAGTCGCTGACCGAGATGCGCCGGCTGCTCGGCGTGCTGCGCAGCGAGGAGTCCGCCGCCGAGAAGGTGCCGCAACCCGGGATATCCCAACTGCCGCAGCTGGTCGAGACGGTGGGGCGGGCCGGGATCCCCGCCGCGCTGGCGGTGGACCCCGGACTGGCCGAGGCGGTGCCGCAGGCGGTCGGCCTGTCCGCGTACCGGATCGTGCAGGAGGCGCTGGCCAACGTGGTGCGCCACGCGCCGGGTTCGCGGGCCACCGTCTCCCTCGCCGACGAGGGCGCCACCCTGCTGCTGACCGTGGTGAACACGCCCCCGCCCCGCTACACCGAGTCGCTGGAGGCCTCCATGGAGGGCACCGGGCAGGGACTGATCGGAATGCGGGAACGCGCCCGGCTGGTCGGTGGCAGGCTGGAGACCGGCCCGATGCCGGACGGCGGCTACAAGGTGGCCGCTTCCCTGCCCATCGACACCTCCCGGGAGACCCCCGCATGACCATCCGCGTGATCATCGTCGACGACCAGGCCATGGTGCGGGCCGGCTTCGCCGCCCTGCTCAACGCCCAGAGCGACATCGACGTGGTGGGGGACGCGGCGGACGGCGCGCAGGCCCTGGAGGTGAGCGGCCGCACCCACCCCGACCTCGTGCTGATGGACGTCCGGATGCCCGTCATGGACGGCCTGGAGGCGGCCCGCCGGCTGCTCGACCCGGCCGTCCCGGGCACCCACCGGCCCAAGGTGATGATGCTGACCACCTTCGACGTGGACGACTACGTGTACGAGGCGCTGCGTGCCGGGGCCAGCGGCTTCCTGCTCAAGGACGCCCCGCCGGCCGACCTCATCTCCGCGGTCCGGGTGGTCGCGGCCGGCGAGGCCCTCCTCGCCCCCTCGGTGACCCGCCGGCTGATCGAGGAGTTCGCCCGCAACCGGCCGGCCCGGCGGCACGACCCCAAGCTGCGGCTCAACGGCCTGACCCCGCGCGAGACGGAGGTGCTGGAGCTGATCGCCCGCGGCCTGTCCAACCAGGAGATCGCCGCCCGGCTGGTGCTGGCCGAGCAGACCGTCAAGACGCACATCGGGCGCATCCTCGCCAAGCTCGGGCTGCGCGACCGCGCCCAGGCCGTCGTCCTGGCCTACGAGTCCGGCCTGGTGACGCCGGGCGGATGACCCGGCCGAATAGCACCGGCCCGCCCCATCCGCCCTCCGGAAGAAGCTCGTTGACGCCCCGCCAGGTCGCCGGCCCGGCCCGGTGGTGCAGCCAGCCGGTGCACCGGGGGTGGGGCTGGCCCCACCCATCACGGTACTCGGGCAGGGCTCGAGTCATACCCCGGTACCACCGGGCAGTTGGCCCCGCGGTGTGACGTCCGCGGGGCCGCCGCGTTCCTACCTTCCTCTCCGTCGAAGTCGAACGGACCAGGGAGGGGCCGGACATGGGGAAGCATCGGGTCAGGAGGGCCCTCGCGGCCGGCGCGGTGGCGCTGACCGCGGTACTGGGGCTCGGCGGCTTCGCCGCGGACGGCCAGCAGCCCGTCACCGGCCCGCCGCCGGGCAGCGCCGCCTGGGTCGCCGACACCGCGTTCGGCCTCCACCCGCCCGACCCGGCCACCACCACCCCGGCCGGGGTCGCCGCCTTCTTCGCCGGGCTGACCCCGGCGCGGCAGGACGCACTGGCCGCCCGCCACCCGCTGGTGGTCGGCAACCTCGACGGCGCCCCGGTACGACTGCGGTACCGGGCCAACGCGCTGGCCCTCGCCGCCGAGCTCGACCGGGAGACCGCCCGGGCCACGGACCCGGCGCTCACCCCCGAGGACCACGAGGCCGCCCGGGCCCGCACCGCGCGCTACCGCGGCCTGCTGGACGGCGGCCGGCAGATCCTCGCCTTCGACCCGCGCGGCCGCGGCCAGGTCGCCGAGGTGTTCGGCGACCTCACCACCGCGGACCGCACCGCCGTCGTCGTCCCCGGCTCGGACATCGACCTGCTGCGGTTCGACCGCCCGGACAACCCGTACGGCACCCCGGTCGGGATGGCCCGGGAGCTCCACCGGGCCACCGGCGGCCGGACCGCCGTGATCGCCTGGGCCGGCTACACCACCCCCGAGGGGATCGGCCTCGACGCCGCCACCGAGGACCTGGCCCGGGCCGGCGCCACCCGGCTCACCCGGCTGCTCGACGGACTCGCCGTCACCACCGGCCCGCAGGCGCCGCCCACCGTGTTCTGCCACAGCTACGGCTCGGTGGTCTGCGGCCTGGCCCGCCCCGGCCCGGAGCAGGCCTCCGGCGTGGTCGTCCTCGGCTCGCCCGGGATGGGCGTCGGCTCGGCCGCCGACCTCGACCCGCGGGTCCCGCTCTGGGCCACCGCCCGCAACGACGGGGACTGGATCGGTGACGTCCCGTTCGTCTCGGTGCTCGGACTCGGACACGGCGCCGACCCGACCTCCCCCGGCTTCGGCGCCCGCCCGCTGCCCGCCACCGGATCCACCGGCCACACCGGCTACTTCGCCCCCGGCACCTCCTCGCTCGCCGCCTTCGCCGCCGTCGCCCTCGGCCGCTGACCCTCCCCACCGAAAGGAGCACCGCCATGGCCCACCCGCTCACCGCCCTGCACCGCGCCGCCCGGCAGGTCGACGCGCGCACCCCCGTGACCCGCGACCGCGCCCTGGACGGACTGCGCGCCCTCGCCCTGCTCGCCGTGCCGGTCGGGCACTGGCTGCTCGGCGGATTCACGCTCTCCGCCGACGGCGCCCTGCACAACGCCAGCCCGCTCTCCGCGCTCGGCTCGCTCGCCCCGGTCAGCTGGGTGCTGCAGATGCTCGGGGTGTTCTTCCTGGTCGGCGGGCACTCTTCCGTCCGGTCACTGGAACGGGCCCGGGCCAAGGGCGTGACCTACGGGGGCTGGCTGCGCGGCCGGACGGTGCGGCTGCTGCGCCCGGTGCTCGGGGTCACCGCCGTCTGGGCGCTGCTGATCGCCCTGCTGCCCGCGCTCGGCGTCCCCGGGGACACCGTGCGCACCGGTGCGACGCTCGTGGTGCAGCCGCTCTGGTACATCGGGGTCTACCTGGGGCTGACCGCGCTGACCCCGCTCTGCGCCGCGGTCGGCCGCCGGCTGGGCGGCTGGTCGGCGGGCCTCCTGGTGGCCGCCGTGGCCGCCGTCGACCTGCTGCGGTACGGGCCGTGGGCGGAGTCGGTGCCGTCCTGGATCGCGCTGCTGAACATCCTTCCGGGCTGGCTGTTCGGCTACCAGCTGGGCGTGTTGTGGGCGCAGGAGCGGCTCGGCCGGCCGGCCGCCCGGGTACTGCTGTTCGGCGGCGGCACGCTGTTCGCCGTCCTGCTGCTGGTGTTCCACTACCCGGCCAGCATGGTCGGGGTGCCGGGGGTCGAGCGGACCAACTCGCACCCGCCGTCCCTGCTGGTGCTCGCGCTGGCGGCGCTGCAGTGCGGCGCGGCGGTGCTGCTGCGGGAGCGGCTGGGCCGGCTGCTGACCCGCCGTCCGCTGCTCTGGCTGCCGGTGGTGGTGGTCAACCTCTCGGCGATGACGGTCTTCACCTGGCACCAGAGCGCGATGCTCGCGGTGGCGGTGCCGGGTGCGGCCGGCCTGGGCGCCGTCCAGGGGCTGACCACGGTGCCGGACTCGTTCGGCTGGGTGGCGGCCCGGGTGCTGCTGCTTCCGCTGTTCGGAGCCGTGTTGGTGGCGATCGGGTGGTTCACCCGGCGGTTCGACGGGCCGTGGACGGCCTTCTCCCGGGCCGGGAAGGCGCTGGCCGCCGCGGGGTCCGCGCTGTTCGCCGCCTACGCGCTGGGCATGGTGTGACCTGCGCCGGAAGGTGAGGCGAGGAGGGGGCGCGGGCCAGTCGGTCCGCGCCCCTTCGGTGTGGTCCGGCTCTGCGCCGCGGGGCCGCCACGGGCCGGTGCATCCGCATGCGAACCACCACGCACTGTGATGCCATGTGACCGTCGGCGACCATCGCCGGATCGCGCCCGCCCACGGCCGTCCGCCCGCATTCGCCCGCCTTCCCCCGAACAGCCCCTCCCGAGGAGTCCCATGTCCCTGCCTCCGCCATGCCCGCGGCCGCGGGCCCGCCGACGGCTGTCCGCGGCCCTGGTGGTCTGCGCCGTCACCGCCGGCACCCTGATGAGCGCCGTCGGCCCGGCCGCCGCGCACGGTGAGCCCGCCGCCCCCGGGCAGAACGACCTCGCCCCGCACGTCGCCTCCCCCCGGGTGATGGCCGAGATGCGGGACGACGAGGTGGCCGCGCTCGGACCGGAGCACGCCGAGGAGCACGCCCGGGCCCGCGCGGCCATCCGCGGCATCGGCGATTACCCGCAGACCACCCGCACCAACCGCTACAACGCCCTGACGGCCTCCCAGGCGAGCACCAACGCCGGCTTCGACCCGGCGGTGTCCGGCGCGTTCAAGGAGTACTTCCCCTCCCCCGACTTCGGCGACCACGTCGCCCTGCTGCCGACCGGCAAGGTGCTGCTGTTCTCCTTCGAACGGATCGAGAGCAACCCGGAGAAGGAACCCGCCCCCACCCAGACCATCGGCCGGGAGAACGCCGGCCGGGCCTTCCTCTGGGACCCCGCCAAGGGCACCGGCACGGACGCCTTCAAGCAGGTCACCCCACCGATCGCCAACATGCCGGACGGCCTCGACCAGGAGCGCCCGGCACCGTTCTTCTGCTCCGGCCACTCCTTCCTCCCCAACGGCATGCTCGGCGTCTTCGGCGGGAACCTGGGCGGCAACGGCGGCACCGGCGCCAAGCTCTCCCTGGTCTTCGACCCGTGGACGGAGACCTGGACCCGCAACCCCGACATGTCCGTCGGCCGCTGGTACCCCTCGGTGGTCACCGGCGCCGACGGCCGGCAGCTGATCATGTCCGGCCAGTCCGAACTCGGCTACGGCACCCCGACCCCGGTGGTCGAACGCTTCCCCGCCAAGGGCTTCCCCGTCCCGCAGGGCCGGAACGACACCCCGCGGAACACCCCGGTGGACCGGTTCAAGGCGGACGCCCCGTTCAGCACCGACTACCCGCACCTCTTCTCGCTCAACGACGGCAACGTCTACGGCTTCGGGCGCCAGGCCGACGAGCAGTGGCGGTTCGACCCCGTCGCCGAGTCCCGCAGCGACCTCACCGCCCGCCCTGACGGCCGCCGGCGCAACTACGGATCCGCCGTCATGCTGCCCGGCGGCGTGAGCGGCCCGGACTCCGCGCTGGTCCTCGGCGGCGACCGCGACAACCCGAGCACCCTGCGCTTCTCCAACGGCAGTTGGACCGCCGAGAAGTCCCGCGCCTTCGGCCGCACCCAGGACGACACCCTGCTGCTGCCCAACGGCCGGCTGATGACCGTCAACGGCGCCTACGACATCCGCGACTACGGCAACGGCCCGTACAACCCGAACGCGGACCTCAAGTACCGCCAGGTCGAACTGCGCGACGACCAGGGCAACTGGAAGCTCGGCCCCGTCCAGCGGCTGCCGCGCGGCTACCACTCCAACGCCGTGGTCCTGCCCGACGGCCGCGTGATGGTCACCGGGGACGAGCTCCAGCAGCTCGCCAACAACCCCGACACCGCGGCCATCCCCAGCAGCATGAACGGCACCATCGAGATCTACGAGCCGGCCTACCTGCACCAGGGCGCCCGCCCCGCGCTGGACAACCCGCCCACCACGCCGGTCGGTTACGACAAGAGCTTCACCGTCACCAGCACCACCCCCGGCCAGGCCGTCAAGGCCGTGCTGCTGGCCCCGACCACCTCCACCCACTCGGTCAACACCAGCCAGCGCCACCTCGACCTGCGGATCACCAGCCGGGCCGGCAACCGTCTGCAGCTCCAGGCCCCGCCGGACGCCAAGGCCGCCCCGCCCGGCTGGTACATGCTCTTCCTCCTCAACGACCAGGGCGTGCCCAGCGTCGCGAAGTGGGTCCAGCTCAGCTCGACGGCCTGATCCCCCGGAATCCACCGAAAGGAACACCAGAACCATGGCAACGGATCTGAGACTGCGCGCGAGCGAGGAGATCCAGGGGGACATCCTGGCCGGCTTCAGGAAGGACAACGTCAGCGTCCTCTTCCTCAAGTTCGAGGACGCGGCCCGGGCCCGCGACTGGGTGCGCCGGCTCGTCCCGCAGATCTCCACCACGCGCGAGGTCGCCGAGTTCAACGAGGCCTTCAGCGAGGCCCGCAGGTCCTCCGGCGGGGACGACCCGAAGACGCTCAAGGCCACCTGGCTCGGCGTCAGCTTCACCTACGAGGGCCTGCGGATGCTCTCCACCACCGACCCGTTCCCGACGCCGCCGCCGGTCGGCAGCGGGCTGGAGGCCTTCCAGGAGGGCTCGGCCAGACGAGCCGGCGCCCTCGGCGACACCGGCGACAACTCCCCGGAGAACTGGCTCTTCGGCAACGGGCGGAACCAGCCGGTCCACGCGCTGCTGAAGATCTCCGCGGACACCGAGAGCGACCTGGTCACCGCGATCGAGGCGCAGCGCATCGCCGCCGCCGAGTGCCGGATCCTGATCGCCTACCAGCAGAACGCCAGGACGCTCCAGGGCAGTCGCCGGGGCAAGGAGCACTTCGGCTTCAAGGACGGCATCAGCGAGCCCGGCGTCCAGGGCTTCGACCGGCCCGACCCGGCCAGACCGCAGGAGGAGGACGGCCACCCCGGCACCCGGCTCATCCCGGCCGGCGAGTTCGTGTGCGGCGAGGACAACGACCCGTTCAGCTTCCCCAAGGACCAGTACCCCGCCTGGTGCCGCAACGGCTCCTTCCAGGTGGTCCGGCGGCTCGCCCAGGACGTCCCCGGCTGGTGGTCGCAGGTCTCGGTCAGACTCCGGGAGCTCAAGCAGGCCAAGGCCGTCCCGGAGAGCGCCACCGCCGAGTGGCTGGCCGCCCGGATGGTCGGGCGGTGGCGCTCCGGCGCGCCGGTCTGCAAGCACCAGGACCGGGACGTCCCGAACAACCCCGCCGCCGCCAACGACAACGACTTCGACTTCCGGGACGACCTGGAGGGCCTGGTCACCCCGCTCTGGTCGCACCTGCGCAAGACCAGCCCGCGCGCCGGACTGCAGGAGGCCCCGGACCAGCCGCCGCTCGACGCCGGGGTCCTCGACGGCCGGCGGATCATCCGCCGCGGCACGCCGTACGGGTCCCCGTTCGACCCGGCCTCGGAGGGCCCCGGCGGCCCCGACGACCCGCGCGGCCTGCTGTTCATCTGCTACCAGGCCGACATCCAGCGGCAGTTCGAGTTCATCCAGGCCGACTGGATGGACCAGCCGAACTTCCCGCCGAACCGGGACAGCGGCGGCGCCACCCCGGCGGGGCACGCCGGCCCGCGGCCGGTGCCCGGCAAGGACCCGGTCACCCAGGAGGCCCCCGAGGTCGACTTCGAGAGCCGGGGCCCGGACGGCCTCGTCGGGCACACCCCGGTGAGCTTCCAGCAGTTCGTCCAGACCACCGGGTCGGTGTACGCCTTCATGCCGTCCCTCAGCCTCCTCAGGGCGCTCGCCGACGGCCGGCTCACCCCCCAGGGCGGCACCCAGGGCGGCGGGCAGGGCGCGACCGGCGGGCAGGGCACGACCGGCGGCCAGGGCGGCACCCAGGAACAGGGCGGCGGGCAGGCGCAGCCCGCCCCGCAGCCGGTGAAGGCCTACCCCTGCGACGAGTTCCTCCCCGTCCCCGACCAGCAGCGCCGCGCCGGGCAGAGCCGGTACTGGGCGTTCCACGGCGACCGCTGCCGACTGATCTCGGTGGCCGACGGCTCCGCCCACACCGACCGCAAGGTCGAGGACGACACCTGGCTGGACACCTGGTCCTGCCTGCAGGGCGTCGGCCGGGTCGACTGCGTCCTGCCCATGGCCGACCTGCAGGACCCGGGCGGCACGAGCTGGTACTGGGTCTTCCACAGCACCAACGGCCGCCAGCAGTACCGGACCGTCACGATCACCTGCGACGGCGGCCGCTACACCACCCGGCAGGAGCGCCCGGACCGCGAACTCACCGCCTGGGGATCGCTCAGCGGCGTCGGGCAGGTGGACTGCTGGCTGCCCGTGCCGGACCAGCAGCGGGTCGGCGGCAAGAGCTGGTACTGGGTGTTCCACACCACCGGCGGCCGGCAGCAGTACCGGCTGTGCTCGATCGCCGACGGCTCCGCGCACACCGACGTCCGCGAGCGCACCGACCGCGAGCTCACCCAGTGGGGCTCGCTGACCGGCCTCACCCGGGTGGACTGCTTCCTGCCCGTGCCGGACTGTCAGCGGGTCGGCGGCCGGAGCGAGTTCTGGTGCTTCTCCGGCCAGGGCTACCGTCGGATCTCGGTCGCCGACGGCAGCGGCCACCCGGACCGGCTGGTCGCCGGCGACCGCTCCTGCGACGCCTGGTCCTCGCTGCTCTGACGCCACCGCGGCCGGTGCTCCCGGTGCGTTCCGCGCGCACCGGGAGCACGGTGTCGGTCCCCTGCCCTACGCTGCGGCCATGGTGACGTTCGACGAGTTCCGTGCGATGGCCCTGGGCCTGCCGGAGGCCGCGCAGGAGCCGACCTGGGACATCGAGACCCTGCGGGTGCGCGGCAGGATCTTCGCGATGGGCGCGCCGGGCGGCCTGGCGGTCACGGTCAAGGCCTCCCCCGAGGACCAGGCCGAACTGCTCGCCGCCGAGCCCGAGGTGTTCTCCGTCGCGCCGTACGTCGGCCGGCACGGCTGGGTGAGCGTCCGGCTGGACCGGGTCGACCGGGAGGAGCTGCACGACCTCGTCACCGAGGCCTGGCGGCGGACGGCACCCAAACGGCTGGTCCGCGAGTTCGACGCGTAGACGGCCCCCGGGCCACGCCCGGACGCCGCACCGACACTCCCGGTTCATGTGACCCATCCCACAGTTTGGCCGGGTCCGTCATACTCCTGTGACCTCTAGGCTTTGCCCAGGAAGTCAGCAGTGTTTGAGTCGCACCCTCCGGGCACCGCCCGAGAAACGGTGACGGGCCCCAAGGGAGTTGGTGCGGTGCGCAACCGTCGACGCTGGAAGCGGGTACTGATCGGGGCGTTCGCGGGTTGTGCCGTGCTCGCCGACGCCGGCGCCGCGGCCGCCCAGGCCGCCGCCTCCACCGAGCAGCTGGCGATCTCCACACCCCCGGCCGGCAGCGCCGCCTGGGTCCAGGACCACAGCTTCGGGCGCACCCTGCCCGACCCGGCCACCACCAGCCCGGCCGCCGCCGCCGACTTCTTCGCCTCGCTCGCCCCGACCGAGCTGGACCGGCTGATCAAGGACTACCCGCTGGTCGTCGGCAACTACGACGGCGCCCCGCTGGACCTGCGCTACCGCGCCAACCGGATCGCGCTGACCGCCGAACGGGACCGCGCCCGGGCCCGGGCCGCCGACCGGAAGCTCGACTCCGACACCCGCGACCTGGCCGTCTCCCGCGCCAACGACGTCGACCACCTGCTCGCCCCGGGCCGGCAGATCCTCGCCTTCGACCCGCGCGGCCGCGGTCTGGTCTCCGAAGTGTGGGGCGACCTCGCCGACGCCGAGCGGATCTCCGTCCTCGTCCCCGGTTCGGACGCCGACCTCGGCCACTTCGACCAGTCCGCCGAGCCGCTGCGCTCCCCGGCCGGCATGGCCCGCGCCCTGCACGCCGAGGAGCGGAGGCAGGCTCCGGACACCCGCACCGCGGTGATCGCCTGGACCGGCTACGTCACCCCCTCCGGCCTCGGCCCCGACGCCGTCACCTCCCGGCTGGCCGACGTCGGCGCGCCCCGGCTCCAACGGCTGCTCGCCGGGCTCAAGGAGACCACCCGGCCGGACGCACCGCCGGCCCTGCTCTGCCACTCCTACGGATCCGTGGTCTGCGGCGACGCCGCCCCCGAGATCCCCCGCGCGGCCGCCTCGCCGTCCGACACCACCGGGGTCACCGACATGATGGTGTTCGGCAGCCCCGGCATGGGCGTGCAGAGCACCGGCGAACTGGGCACCGGTGTGCACGTCTGGGCCACCCGCAACCCCAGCGACTGGATCGGCAACGTCCCGTACCTGGAGGTCGGCGGGCTCGGCCACGGCGCCGACCCGACCGCGAGCGGCTTCGGCGCCGAGCAGATCTCCTCCGCCCGGGCGGCCGGCCACAACGGCTACTTCACCGAGGGCACCGACAGCCTGCACAACTTCGCGGCGATCTCGCTCGGCCACTACCAGGACGTCGTCCGCCCGAACACCGGCTCCTGACGCCCCGGGCCCGACCTCCTGGAACAACCCTCAGGGCGTGCCCTGGTCCTGGTAGAGGCGCAGCGCGTCGGCCGCCGCGCGGGCGAGTTCGCGCCGGGCGGCCGGCGGCGCCAGCACCTCGGCGTCGGCGCCGAAGGCGAGCAGCGAGCGGACGGCCGCCGGCGAGGGGAAGGCCATCGCGACCTCCACCCACTCCTCGGCCGGCCCGGCGCCTGAGTCGGGCGAGGCGGTGACCCGGCCGCCGTGGATCCGGACGAACATGTCCAGGCGCCCGCGCCGCACCCGCACCCGCACCTGCAGCTCCTTGGGCAGCCGCTCCACCTGGTCGCGCAGCACCGCCCAGGCGTCCCCGAGCCCGATCCCGGGGCGGCGGCGCACCGGCTCCTCGGTGGTCCCGGCGAGCAGCACCCGGTCGGCCCGGAACAGCCGGGGCTCCCCGCGCAGGTCCGCCACCAGGTACCAGACCCCGGCCTTGCTCACCAGCCCGTACGGGTCGACGGTGTAGTCCACCGGCGCGGGCGTGCCGCTGTGGCGGTAGCGCAGCCGCAGCCGCCGGTCGGCGAACACCGCGTACTGCAGCTCGCCGAGCTCCGCCCCGCTCCGGGCCCCGGACTGCGCCCCCGCCGGGGTGCCCGGCTGAACGCCGCCCGGCGGGCCGCTCTGCATCCAGCGCGCCGGGTCGACCAGGACGCGTTCGCTGATCCGCTCGGCGGCCGGGCGGTGCGGTGCCGGCAGCGCGGCCATCACCTTGCGCAGGGCCGAGCCGAGGGCGCCGTCGAGTCCGAGGTCGCTGTGCGCGCCCTGGGCGGAGAGCACGAACAGGGCCCGGGCCTCGTCCGCGGTCAGCCCGGTGACGTCGGTGCGGTAGCCGGGCAGCAGGCTGATGCCGCCGTGCCGGCCGCGTTCGGTGAACACCGGCACGCCCGCGGCGGAGAGCGACTCGACGTCGCGGTAGATGGTGCGGACGGACACCTCCAGCCGCTCGGCCAGTTCGGTGGCGGGCACCCGGCCGCGGGTCTGGAGCAGGAGCAGGATCGAGAGCAGGCGGTCGGCCTTCATGGCAGCAGAATCCCAGAAAACCTGACGGCGGTTGTCAGGTTTTACTGGGAGATTGCCGTCCGAGCCCGAAAGACCGCCCGACACCAGGGAGCTGATTCCACGTGACCTCCGTCCAGGACGCCCGCCCGCAGTACCTGCTCGCCCTCGGCCAGCTGGAGAAGCTGTTCGCCGAGATCACCCCGGACGCCCTCGACCGGCCCACCCCGTGCACCGACTTCACGCTGCGGCAGCTGCTGGGCCACGTGGTCGGCGGCGTCCACCGCTTCGCGTACATGGGCGAGGGCGGCCGGGCCGAGGACGTCGTCGCGGCCACCGGGGACCTGCCCGACGACGCCTGGCCGGCCGCCCTGGAACGGGCCCGCGACCGCGCCGCCGCGGCCTGGGCGGACGACGCCAAGCTGGACCGCCCGACCCACGCGCCCTGGGGCGTGGTGCCCGGCGCGATCGCGGTCGGCGGCTACCTGATGGAGGCGGTCGGCCACACCTGGGACATCGCCCGGGCGCTCGGCTCCGCCCAGCCGCTGGACGACGCCCTGTCGCACGCCGCGCTGGCCGTCGCCGGGGCCGTCCTGCCCGCCGGACACCGCGGCGGTGCCGTGCCGTTCGACGAGGTCCGGCCGGTCGCCGAGGACGCCGACGTGCACACCCGGCTGGCCGCCTGGCTGGGCCGCGAGGTGTGAGCTGGCGCGGACGCCCGGAGGGGCACCGGCGGCCGTTCCCCCGGGGCGCCGGCTACTCCCGCCCGACCTGGGTGAACCGCATGTCCGGGTAGCGGTCCCCGGCGACCGCTCCCGCCACCGGCTCCAGCCGGTCCAGCTCCTCCGCGGTGAGCCGCAGCACGGCGGCCGCGGTGTTCTCGGCGAGCCGGCTCCGCTTGCGGGTGCCGGGGATCGGGACGACGGTGAGCCCGTGCACCTCGGCCCGCTGGTGCACCCAGGCCAGCGCGACCTGGGCGAGGCTCGCCCCGCGGTCCGCCGCGATCTCCCGCAGCGGTGCCAGCAGTTCGGTGTTGGCCGCCGCGTTGGCCCCGGTGAAGCGCGGCTGGGTGCGCCGGAAGTCGTCGGCCGCGAGCTCCTCGGCGGCCTGGAAGGCCCCGGTGAGGAACCCCCGGCCGAGCGGCGAGTACGGGACGAAGGCGACGCCCAGTTCGGCCGCGGCCGGCACCACCGTGCGCTCGACGTCCCGGGCGAACACCGACCACTCGGACTGCAGCGCGGCGATCGGGTGGACGGCGTGGGCCTCGCGCAGCTCGGTGCCGGTCACCTCGGACAGCCCGAGGTGGCGCACCTTGCCGGCCGCCACCAGCTCGGCCATCGCGCCGACCGAGTCGGCCAGCGGCACGGCCGGGTCGCGGCGGTGCATGTAGTAGAGGTCGATCTCGTCCACGCCGAGGCGGCGCAGCGAGGCGTCCACGGCGGAGCGGATGTAGGCGGGGTCGTTGCAGATGCCGCGGTAGCCCGGGTCCTCCTGCCTGCGGACGAGCGCGAACTTGGTGGCGAGCACCACCCGTTCCCGGTTGGCGCGGACGAAGGGGCCGATCAGCTCCTCGTTGTGGCCGGAGCCGTAGGCGTCGGCGGTGTCGAACAGGGTGACGCCGGCCGCCAGGGCCGCGTCCAGGGTGGCGAGCGACTCGGTCCGGTCGCTCGGGCCGTAGAACTCGCTCATGCCCATGCAGCCGAGGCCCTGGACCCCCACGAGGGGGCCGTCGGCGCCGAGTCGGGCGGTGGGGAGGGCGGTGGGGAGGGCGGGGTCGGTCATGCGCTCTGCTCTTCCTCTGCTCGGTGGTGCTGGCACTGGACCGGGGCGTCGCCGCTGTCGGCGATCTTCCCGGCGTAGAGGTCGATCTTGTAGTCGAGGACGGCGAGGGTGGCCTGGAGGTCGGCGATCCGCTGCCGCACCTCCTCGCGCTGGTCGACGAGCAGCTGCCGGCGCCCCTCGTAGGTCTCCTCGCCGCGGCGGGCCATGTCGACGTACCGGAGCATGTCCGCCACCGGCATCCCGGTCAGCCGCAGCCTGCCCAGGAAGGCCAGTCGGTGCAGGTCCGCGTCGCAGTAGCGGCGCTGGCCGCTGGCGGAGCGGTCGACCGGGTCGAGCAGGCCGATCCGCTCGTACCAGCGCAGGGTGTGCGCGGTGAGGCCGCTGGCCGCGGAGACCTCGCTGATGGTGTGCCGCGGGGTCCGGTCCGGATCGCCGACCGGGCGGCTGAACACCTCGGTGCAGCTGCGCAGGTCGAGCGGGACGGCGGCGAGCACGGCCATGATCGGTTACCCCCTGTGGTGTGCGGTGACGACGACGCTAGCGAGTTGGAGTGCACTCCAAGCAAGCCCGTCGGCCGGGTGCTCCCGCCACCGGTTTTCCGCGCTTCGTTAGAGTCGGGCGCATGGAGAGCTTGCGGATGATCGAGAACTGGCCGGTGCCCCACGCCGCGGCGGCGGTGGTCAGGGGGTCGGACGGTGCCGTGCTGGGCGCGCACGGTCCGCAGCAGCACCTGTTCCCGCTGGCCTCGGTGACCAAGCCGCTCACCGCGTACGCCGCGCTGGTCGCCGTCGAGGAGGGGGTCTTCGAGCTGGACGACCCGGCCGGCCCGCCCGGGTCGACCGTCCGCCACCTGCTCGCGCACACCTCCGGCCTGGCCTTCGACGAGGACCGGGTGTTCGCCGCGCCCGGCGACCGCCGGCTGTACTCCAACGCGGGCTTCGACGCGCTGGCCCGGGCGCTGTCCGAGGCCGCCGGGATCGAGTTCTCCCGGTACGCCGCCGAGGCGGTGTTCCAGCCACTGGGCATGCACGACACCCTGCTCAACACCGCGCACAGGTCCCCGGCCGGGGCGGGCGGCCTGTCCACGGTCGCCGACCTGGTCCGCTTCGCCGCCGAGCTGCAGTCCCCCAAGCTGCTGGACCCGTCGACCGTCCGGCGGGCCACCCGCGAGGTCGCCTTCCCGGGGACCAGCGGCGTGCTGCCCGGCTACGGCCACCGCCGCCCGAACGACTGGGGCCTGGGCTTCGAGATCCGCGACGGCAAGTCCCCGCACTGGACGGGCACCGCCAACTCGCCCGGCACCTTCGGCCACTTCGGCCAGTCCGGGACGTTCCTGTGGGTCGACCCGGAGGCCGGCGTGGCCTGCGTCGCGCTCACCGACCGGGACTTCGGCCCGTGGGCCGCCGAGGTCTGGCCGGCCCTCTCGGACGCCGTGCTGGCCGAGCTCCGCTAGCCGGACCCCGGGGAGCCGGCCGGCGGCGGGTCAGCCGTACGAGACCGGCGAGTGCATCTCCCAGAGCAGCAGTTCGGCGCCGTCCTCGCCGGCCGTCGGGTCGGCGAAGGCGTCCCCGGTGATCCGCACGCTGTCGCCCGGGGCCATCGAGCGCCCGCCGCCCTTCGGCCCGGGGACCGTCCGGTAGCCGAGCGAGCCGGCCGTCAGGTGCGCGTAGCGCCAGGCGGCCCCGGGCAGCGGGGGCAACGGCTGCCACGGTCCGGCCTTCGCCAGCCAGAGCGCGGCGTCACCGCGGCGCAGCCGCAGCGCCTCCGTCCCGGCGTCGCGGGCCAGCCCGGAGGCGAGCAGCGTCAACCCGCCGTCCGCGGGTTTCACCCTGCGCAGCCCGTACACCGGGGGCGCGTCGAACACGTCCGGCTGGAGCCACATCTGGACGAACCGCACCGGGCCGTCGGCACCGCCGACGTTGCGCTCGGTGTGGGTGACCCCGGAGCCCGCGCCGAGGTGCTGGATCATGCCGGGGCGGACCACGCCGCCGTGGCCCTGCGAGTCCCGGTGCGCCAGCGCCCCCTCCAGCACCCAGGTGAGGATCTCGGTGTCCCGGTGCTTGTGCTCGTCGAAGCCTGCGCCCGGGGCGAGGAGCTCCTCGTTGCACGCGAGCAGCGCGCCGAAGTGGGTGTTGCGCGGGTCGTAGTGACCGGAGAAGGAGAACGCGTGTCGGGTCTCGACGCCCTCGGCCGGGGTGGAGAGGTAGCGCTCGGCGGTGCGGCGCAGGTCGGCTCGGGGGCGGGCGGCGGCGTCGGTCACGGGCCCCACCGTAGCGCGCTTCCCGGCTCGCCCCCGGGGCCTGTGCACGAGCAGTCACTCACGTGAGGCAGTCTTGTCCCTGTGCCAGCCGCATCCGCGAACTCCAAGAGCGAACCCAGCCCCGAGCCCGGGACGACCGGGACGAGTCCGGCTCCCCGGGCCGTGCGCGACCGTCCCGGCCGGGCGGCGCCGCGCCTGACCGCGCAGGAGCGCAGAAACGCCGCCGAACGCGCCGAGCGCCGTGCCGCGACGCTGAAGCGGCTGGAGAAGTCCTCGGGCAAGCTGGCCACCGCCGCGATCTCGCGGATGGACGACCAGCTCGGCTGGTACCGGCGGATGCCGCCGGAGCACCGCTCCTGGATCGGCCTGGTCGCCCAGGCCGGCATCGCCGCCTTCACCGAGTGGTACCGCCACCCGGACACCGCGCAGGCGATCTCCACCGACGTCTTCGGCACCGCCCCGCGCGAGCTGACCAGGGCGATCACGCTGCGCCAGACCGTCGAGCTGATCCGCACCACGATCGAGGTGATGGAGGAGGCCATCGAGGAGGTGGCCGCCCCCGGCGACGAGGCGGACATGCGCGAGTCCGTGCTGGTCTACGCCCGGGAGATCGCCTTCGCCACCGCGCAGGTGTACGCCCAGGCGGCCGAGGCCCGCGGCGCCTGGGACGCCCGGCTGGAGGCGCTGGTGGTCAACTCGCTGCTGTCCGGCGACGCCGACGAGGGCGTGCTGTCCCGGGCGGCCGCACTGGGCTGGGGCCAGCCCAGCCAGGTCCGGGTGGTGATGGGCAGCGCCCCGGACGGCGACAGCGAGCTGGTGGTCGAGGCGATCCGCCGGGCCGCCCGCTACGCCAAGCTGCACGTGCTGACCGGTGTGCTCGGCAAGCGGCTGGTGGTGGTGGTGGGTGGCGACAAGGAGCCGGTGCACGCCGCCCGGGCGCTGATCGGCCAGTTCGCGCCGGGCCCGGTGGTGGTCGGCCCGACCGTGCCGGACCTGCTCTCGGCCACCCGTTCGGCGCACGCCGCGGCGGCCGGGCTGCGCGCCTGCGCCGCCTGGCCGGACGCCCCCCGACCGGTCCTGGCCGACGACCTGCTGCCCGAGCGGGCGCTGGCCGGTGACCAGGCCGCCCGCCGCCAACTGGTGGAGGAGATCTACACACCACTGGACGAAGCCGGCTCGGCGCTGCTGGAGACGCTGAGCGTCTACCTGGAGCAGGCCTCCTCCCTGGAGGGCGCGGCCCGGATGCTCTTCGTCCACCCCAACACGGTGCGCTACCGGCTACGACGTGTGACCGACGTCACGGGGTACGCCCCCTCCGACGTACGTTCGGCGTTCACGCTGCGGATCGCACTCGCCCTCGGCCGGCTGACCGCCGCCGGGGAGCCGAGTTGAGCCGAATGTAGGGAACTTACAATCCCGGATGGTTTTCTTCGTTACCGTCGCCTACCCGCCCCTGGGCGCCTGGCGAGAGAGGGTTGAACCGTGCTCGTAATCGTCGCCCCTGGACAGGGTGCCCAGACCCCCGGTTTCCTCAGCCCCTGGCTGGAGCTCGACGGTGTCGCCGACCGCCTGCGCGGCTGGTCGGAGGTCGCCGGGCTCGACCTGGTGCACGCCGGTACCGAGGCCTCCGCCGAGGAGATCAAGGACACCGCCGTCGCCCAGCCGCTGCTGGTCGCCGCCGGTCTCATGACCGCCCGGGAGCTGTTCCCGGACGAGGACGTCGCCCGCAAGCTGGTCGGCGCCGTGGCCGGCCACAGCGTCGGCGAGATCACCGCCGCCGCCGGCGCCGGTGTGCTGAGCGCGCACGACGCGCTGGCCTTCGTCCGCGAGCGCGGCCAGGCCATGGCCGCGGCCGCCGCCGTCACCGAGACCGGCATGATCGCCGTGCTCGGCGGCGACCAGGAGGTCGTGGCGGCGAAGCTCGCCGAGCACGGCCTGACCGCGGCCAACAACAACGGTGGCGGCCAGATCGTCGCGGCCGGCACGCTGGCCCAGCTGGAGGCGCTGCGGGCGGACCCGCCGGTCGGCGCCAAGCTGGTGGCCCTCAAGGTCGCCGGCGCCTTCCACACCGAGCACATGGCCCCGGGTGTCGAGCGGCTGGCCGCACTGGCCCCGACGCTGACCGTCGCCGACCCGCAGGTCCGCTACGTGTCCAACCGGGACGGCGGGGTCGTGGACTCCGGCGCCGAGGTGCTCGACCGCCTGGTGTCGCAGGTCTCCAACCCGGTCCGCTGGGACCTCTGCATGGAGACCCTGGGCCGCCTGGGCGCGACCGCCGTCATCGAGCTGTCCCCCGCGGGCACGCTCACCGGACTGGTCAAGCGCAACCTCAAGGGTGTGGCGACGCTTGCCCTCAAGACCCCCGCCGACCTGGACAAGGCCCGCGCGCTCGTCGCGGAGCACGGCGGTCAGGAGCAGGAGACCCAGGCATGAGCAAGCCGCAGATCCGTCCCACCGTGGGTGCGCAGTTCTCGCGCATCCTCGGGGTGGGCGGCTACCGCCCGGTGCGGGTGATCCCCAACGCCGAGGTGCTGGAGTGGATCGACTCCTCGGACGAGTGGATCCGCACCCGCAGCGGGATCGCCGAGCGCCGCTGGGCGGGCCCGGAGGAGACCGTCGCCGAGATGTCGGTGCAGGCCGCCGGCAAGGCCATCGCGCAGGCCGGGATCTCCCCCGACCAGATCGGCGGCGTGATCGTCGCGACCGTCTCGCACCTCAAGCAGACCCCGGCGATCGCCACCGAGATCGCCGAGCGGCTCGGCTGCGGCACCGCCCCGGCCTTCGACATCTCGGCCGCCTGCGCCGGCTTCGGCTACGGCCTGGGCCTGGCCGACGGCATGATCCGCGGCGGCAGCGCCGAGTACGTGCTGGTGGTCGGCGTCGAGCGGCTCAGCGACCTGACCGACCAGTCGGACCGCTCGACCGCGTTCATCTTCGGCGACGGCGCCGGCGCCGCGATCGTCGGCCCCTCCGACACCCCCGGCATCGGCAAGGTGATCTGGGGCTCGGACGGCTCGCAGTCGGACGTCATCTCGCAGACCCACGCCTGGGACACCGCCTTCGCCAAGCCCGACGCCGTCAACGGCGCGGGCGAGGAGACCAAGTGGCCGGCCCTGCGGATGGAGGGCCAGACGGTCTTCCGCTGGGCGGTCTGGGAGATGGCCAAGGTGGCCCAGCAGGCGCTGGACGCCGCCGGGATCACCGCCGACCAGCTCGGCGCCTTCATCCCGCACCAGGCCAACATGCGCATCACCGACGCCATGATCAAGGCGCTCAAGCTGCCCGACTCGGTGCCGGTCGCCCGCGACATCTCGGAGACCGGCAACACCTCCGCCGCCTCCATCCCGTTGGCGATGGAGCGCATGCTGGAGAGCGGCGAGGCCCGCAGCGGCGACCTCGCCCTGATCATCGGGTTCGGGGCGGGTCTCGTGTACGCCGCCGCAGTCGTTACGCTCCCCTAGGCGCGTTTCGCCCCAGTCATCCGCAAGCCTGTGTCCGGCCGCCGGTCGGACGCGTTCAACACCGAAGAGGAGCAGCCAGTATGGCTACCAAGGACGAGGTTCTGGAAGGTCTCGCCGAGATCGTCAACGAGATCGCCGGTATCCCGACCGAGGACGTCGAGCTCGAGAAGTCCTTCACGGACGACCTGGACGTCGACTCGCTGTCCATGGTCGAGGTCGTCGTGGCCGCTGAGGAGCGCTTCGACGTCAAGATCCCGGACGACGAGGTCAAGAACCTGAAGACCGTCGGCGACGCCGTGGACTACATCCTCGCCAACGCCTGATCGATCGACACGCTCGATCCGTCCAGCCCGTCCGGCGTTCCCCACGCCTCGGGCGGCTGACCCGTCGACCGGCTCACCGAGCCGGACCGACCAACCGGCCGGGACGCCCCACCGGGCGCCCGGCCGGGCCCTTCCTCGGCTCGCCGCCGACCCCCGCACAACGTGAGAGAAGAAGATCCAGTGACCGCTGAAAACCGTACCGTGGTCGTCACGGGTATCGGCGCCTTCACGCCGCTGGGCGGCGACGCCGCCACCACCTGGGAGAACCTGGTCGCCGGGCGCTCCGGAGTGGCGGCCCTGACCGAGGAGTGGGCCGAGGACCTGCCCGTCAAGATCGCCGCGCGCACCGCCGTCGAGCCCGGCGAGATCCTCCCCCGCCCGCTGGCCCGCAAGCTGGACCGCTCGGCGCAGTTCGCGCTGATCGCCGCCCGCGAGGCCTGGGCCGACGCCGGCTACGAGACCCCGGCCACCGACGAGTCCTCCAAGCTCGCCCCCGAGCGCCTGGGCGCCGTCATCGCGTCCGGCATCGGCGGCGTGACCACCCTGCTCGACCAGTACGACGTGCTGAAGGAGAAGGGCTCCCGCAAGGTCTCCCCGCACACCGTCCCGATGCTGATGCCCAACTCCCCGGCGGCCAACGTCGGCCTGGAGGTCGGCGCCCGCGCGGGTGTGCACACCCCCGTCTCCGCCTGCGCCTCCGGCGCCGAGGCGATCGGCTACGCGATCGAGATGATCCGCACCGGCCGCGCCGACGTCGTGGTGGCCGGCGGAACCGAGGCCGCGATCCACCCGCTGCCGATCGCCGCGTTCGCCAACATGATGGCGATGTCCAAGAACAACGACGACCCGCAGCGCGCCTCCCGCCCGTACGACAAGGGCCGCGACGGCTTCGTGCTGGGCGAGGGCGCCGGCGTGGTCGTGCTGGAGTCGGTCGAGCACGCCGAGGCGCGCGGCGCCCGGATCTACTGCGAGGCCGTGGGCCAGGGCCTGTCCTCGGACGCCCACCACATCGCCCAGCCCGAGCCGACCGGTGCGGGCGTGGCCCGCGCACTGGCCGACCTGTTCGAGCGCAACACCCTGGACAAGGCCGAGATCGTGCACGTCAACGCGCACGCCACCTCGACCCCGCAGGGTGACACCGCCGAGCTGAAGGCGCTGCGCAAGGAGCTCGGCGACGACCTCGACCACATCGCCGTCTCGGCCACCAAGTCGATGACCGGCCACCTGCTGGGCGGCGCCGGCGGCATCGAGACCGTCGCCACCGTGCTGGCCCTGCACCACCGCCTCGCCCCGCCGACCATCAACGTCGACGAGCTGGACGACGACGTGGACGCGGACATCGTGCGCGACGAGCCGCGCAAGCTGCCCGAGGGCCGGATCGCGGCGCTGAACAACTCGTTCGGCTTCGGCGGCCACAACGTGGTGCTGGCCTTCCGCACCCGCTGACCGCCCCGAACGGAAGGGGCCGGCGCTCACGGAGAGCGCCGGCCCCTTCCGCCGTTCCCGGGGTCAGACCACCTGGTGCAGCCAGCGCACCGGGGCGCCCTCGCCCGCGTAGCGGAAGGGCTCCAGTTCGTCGTCCCAGGGCTTGCCCAGCAGCCGGGAGATCTCGGCCTCCAGGTCGGCCCCCTCGCTGCGGGAGCGCAGCAGGACGGCCCGCAGCCGGTCCTCGGGGATGAGGATGTCGCCGTGGATGCCCGTGACGGCGTGGAAGATGCCGAGCGAGGGCGTGCTGCTGTACCGCTCGCCCTCCGCCGTGGCGCAGGGCTCGCTGGTGACCTCGTACCGCATCAGCTGCCAGCCGCGCAGTGCGGAGGCGAGCTTCGAGGCCGTGCCGGGCTCCCCCTGCCAGGAGAGCTCGGCGCGCCAGTGTCCGGGTGCGGCCGGCTGGCGGATCCAGTCCAGGCTCACCCGCACACCGAGCACTCCCGCGACGGCCCACTCGACGTGCGGGCACAGCGCGCGGGGCGCGGAGTGGATGTAGAGAACTCCACGTGTCGTCACCGGGACCTCCAGGCTGTGGACGAGGGTCGCCTTCCCCAGCTGCCTCGTGCCTGCAGTTGATCCACAGTTACCCACGTTTGCCGACATTAAGCCACTAAATTGAGCAAAACGGACAGGCTTTCGCTCAATGCTAGTCGAATCCCCAATGAGGTCTACCCCTCGGCCGGATCTCTCCCCCGAACGGCCCCATCGCCGGGCGGGACCACCGTACCGCGCCGCCCCGCACCGTGGATGACGCACTTTCGGATCCGGCCGGAATGCGGTAGTGCGGCCGGATCCCCCGCGCCCGTACGCAAACCGCCCCGCGGGCCCGACCGGGGCGCGCGGGGCGGTTCGAGGAGCTGACGGCCGGTCAGCCCTCCAGGCGGACCACCATCTTGCCGGTGTTGACGCCGCCGAGCAGGCCGAGGAAGGCGTCCACGGTGCTGTCGATGCCCTGGGTCACCGTCTCGCGGTACTTGAGCTCACCCGAGCGCACCCACGCCGCGACCTCCTCGACGAACCTCGGCTGGAGGTCGTAGTGGTCGCCGACGAGCAGCCCCTCCATGCGGAAGCGCTTGGCGATGATCTGTGCGAGGTTGCGCGGGGCCGGGGTGGGCTCGGTGGCGTTGTACTGCGAGATCATGCCGCACACCGCGATGCGGCCGTGCAGGTTCATCACCTCGATGGCCGCCTCCAGGTGCTCGCCGCCCACGTTGTCGAAGTAGACGTCGATGCCGTCGGGGGCCGCCGCCCGGAGCTGCTCGGCGACCGGGCCGTTCTTGTAGTTGAACGCGGCGTCGAAGCCGTACTCCTCCAGGAGGAGCTTGACCTTGTCGTCCGAGCCCGCGGAGCCGATCACCCGCGCCGCGCCCTTCAGCTTGGCGATCTGGCCGACGATGCCGCCCACCGCGCCGGCCGCGCCGGAGACGAACACCACGTCGCCGGCCTTGACCTCGGCGATCCGGGTGAGCCCCGCGTAGGCGGTCAGGCCGGGCATGCCCAGCACGCCCAGGTACGTCGAGAGCGGCGCGGCGTCCGGGTCCACCTTGACGGCGGTGGCGGCGGCGAAGGTCGCGTACTCGCGCCAGCCGTAGTAGTGCAGCACGTAGTCGCCCTCGGCGAAGCCGTCCGCCTGCGAGGCGACGACCCGGCCGACCGCGCCGCCCAGCATCGGCTCGCCCAGCGCGTACGGCTCCGCGTAGGACTTGGCCGCCGACATCCTGCCGCGCATGTACGGGTCGACCGAGAGGTAGAGGTTGCGGACCAGGACCTCGCCCGGGCCCGGGGTCCGGACCGGCGCCTCGACCAGGGCGAAGTCGGTCGGCTGCGGCCAGCCCTGCGGGCGGGCGGCGAGGTGCCATTCACGGGCGGTGGCGGGTGCGGCCTGCTCTGCCATGGGGGGCTCCTTGTGTTCCGGTACCTGAAAGGTTGAGCTACTGAAGTAACGATGGACATGAAAGGTTCATGTTGTCAACTTTTCAGGTAGACTCTGGGGCATGGACACCCAGCCGCCCCGGTCCGCCGCGCCGCAGTCCGACGAGATCACCCGCGAGGTCGTCGACCTGATGGCCAACCTGGTCGCGCTGTTCCACCGCGAGTACGAGGAGGCGGCCGCCGCCCGCTCGCTCACCGGCGCCCAGGCCAAGGTGCTCGCCCTGCTGCGCCGCGGCCCCATGCCGATGCGCCAGATCGCCCAGACGCTCAGCTGCGAGCCGTCCAACATCACCGGCATCGTCGACCGGCTCGAGGCGCGCGGCTTCGTCACCCGCGAGGCCGACCGGCAGGACCGCCGGGTCAAGCTGGTCGCCGCCACCGGCACCGGCGCCGCCGCCTCCGAGGAGCTGCGGGAGTCGCTGAACTTCGCCCGGGAGCCGCTGGCCGCCCTCGGCGACGACGAGCGGACCGTCCTGCGCGACCTCCTGCGCCGGATGCTCACCGGCGCCGCCGGCCCCGGGGCGTGAGCAGCATCACAGGCTCCCCGCGGGATCCGCACCCCGCTCGGAGGTAACCGAACCGTCCCTCGAAACGTCTAACGTTCGAACATCGAACGCGAGAGACGCAAAGACGGGGGGCACGCGGAAGATGGGCAGCAGCACGCGCAGGCGCCGCTACGTGCGGACCGCCATCGGCCTGGCGGCCGTCCTGGTGCTGTCCGTCGTGGGGGCCGGGGCCTGGTTCTACCACCGGCTGGACAGCAACATCACCACCTTCGACGCGGGCGGCGTCGCCACCGAGCGCCCGCCGGCACCCGTCCCGACCACCCCCGGCGCCTCGGTGCCGGTGAACATCCTGGTGCTCGGCTCGGACACCCGCGAGGACGGCAACAGCGCGATCGGGGGCGGAGAGGAGGGCGTCGGCCACTCCGACACCGCGATGGTGGTGCACGTCTACGCCGACCACAAGCACGCCGTCGGCGTCTCCATACCCCGGGACACCCTCGTCACCGTGCCCTCCTGCAAGCTGCCGAGCGGCAGGTGGACATCACCCCGCACCAACCAGATGTTCAACTCGGCCTTCACCGTCGGCGAGTTCCCCAAGGGAAACCCGGCCTGCACCCAGAACACCGTCGAGACGCTCACCGGCCTGCGGATCGACCACACCATCGTGGTCGACTTCAAGGGCGCGGCCGCGATGACCGAGGCCATCAACGGGGTGGACGTCTGCGTCCCCAACGACGTCGACTCGCACGGCATCCACCTCAGGAAGGGCATGCAGAAGCTCTCCGGGCAGCCCGCGGTGGACTACCTGCGGGCGCGCTACGGCTTCGGCGACAACTCCGACATCGGGCGGATGAAGCGCCAGCAGGCCTTCGTCTCGTCCATGATCAGGAAGGTCCAGAACCAGGGCTTCTCGCTGCCCACCCTGCTCCCGCTGGCGGACGCGGCCACCCGCTCGCTCACCGTGGACGAGGGACTGGGCACCGCGATGAAGCTGGTGGACTTCGCCCGCTCGCTGCAGGACATCAAACTCTCCGACATCACCTTCGTGACCGCGCCCTGGCGCTTCGCCGGCGACCGCGTCCAGCTGGTGCAGCCCGACGCCGACACGCTGTGGCGGCTGATGCGCGAGGACCGCACCCTGGACGGCCGGGGCACCGCCGGCACCGGCACCCCGGCCCCCTCCCCCACCGTCCCCGGGCCCGACGGCTCCTCCGCGCCGGCCGCCCCGAGCGGACCGCTCGCGCCCGAGCAGGCCGCCGCACCGGTGGTCGTGGTCAACGGCGTCGGCACCTCCGGACTGTCCACCTCCGGCGCCGAGGCGCTGCGGGCCAGGGGCTTCAAGAACGTCGCCCCCGGCAAGCCCACCGGCGGCCGGCTGCAGACCGAGATCGCCTACGACCCCGCCCTCAAGGCCGCCGCCGACCAGGTGGCCGCGCTCTTCCCGGGCTCGCGCACCGTCGAGGACCCGGGCTCCGAGGCGATCACCGTCACCCTGGGCCGGGACTACCGGCCGGTGCCCTCGACCGGGCTGGACTCGGTGGGCGCCGACCCGGCCCCGGCGACGGACGCCGCGGGCGGCTCGCCGAGCCCCTCCCCGGGCGCCACCGCGAGCGGATCACCGGGCGCCACCCCGGGCGCCACCGCGAGCGGCTCGCCCGGCGGCACGCCCGGTGGGGTCCCCACCGGCATAGCGGAGAACTCCCGCGGCGCCGACACCGACCCCTGCGCGGACCTCACCTTCGGCTGACGGCACCGGCCGTGGACCCCGCGGCCGGGTGGCGGGCCGGTTCGGCTCGGGCCCGGTCAGACCGGGTCCGGCACCCCGGTGACCACGGCCGTCAGCCGGGTGCCCCGGGGGAAGGCGCCGGCGGCGGCCAGCCCGGCCAGCGCCGCCAGCAGCTTGGCCACGTAGCGGCGCTCCAGCGGCACGCCGTGCCGGCGCTCGAACCGCCGGGCGAAGGCCTCCAGTTCGGCCGGGACCTTGCCGTAGCCGCCGCCGTGGTGCCCGTGGTCGATCCGCCAGTTGTCGAACTCCCGGCCGCGGGCGGCCCGGTGCAGCCGGGTGACCTCGGCCTCCAGGTAGCCCTCGCCGCCGCGCAGCACGGCCACCCCGAGGGCCCGGGCGCCCGGCGGCAGACCGGCCGCGACGCCGGCCAGGGTGCCGCCGGTGCCGACCGGGCAGCAGACCACGTCGCGCTCGCCGAGGTCGGGCAGTTCGGCCGGGATCGCCGCCGCGCCCGTCACCGCGAGGGCGTTGGAGCCGCCCTCCGGGAGCACCAGGCCGGGGCCCCAGCGCCACTGCGGCCCGGCCGCGGCACCGCCGTCGCCGGCCGCCGCCCGGCCGGTGGCCTCCCGGTACTCGGTGCGGGTGAGGAACTCCAGCCGCATGCCGTCCCGCTCGGCCGCCCGCAGCGACCAGTTGCGCGGCCGGTCGGCCAGCTCCTCGCCGCGGACCAGCCCGACGCTCTCCAGCCCGAGCGCCGCGGCCGCCGCCGCGACCGCCCTCAGATGGGTGGAGTACGCCCCGCCGAAGGTCAGCAGCCGGGTGTGGCCCTGCTCCACGGCGGCCGTCAGGTTGGGCGCCAGCTTGCGCCACTTGTTGCCCGGGACGGCGGGGTGCAGCAGGTCGTCCCGCTTGAGGCGCAGCTCCACCCCGGCCCGGGCGAGCGCCTCGTCGGTGCAGTCCACCAGCGGGGTCGGCAGCAGGGCGGGTTCGAGCATCAGGCCAGCTTACGGGCGGCGGGTCGGGGTGAGCAGGCCCAGGTTGTAGGCGGCGGCGACGGCCGAGGCGCGGTCCTTGACGTCGAGCTTGGCGTAGACGTGGATCAGGTGGGTCTTCACGGTGGCCTCGCTGATGAACAGCCGGGCCGCCGCCTCCCGGTTGGTGGATCCGGCGGCGACCAGCTCCAGCACCTCCAGCTCGCGCGGGCTGAGCGCCTCCTGGACCGGCGCGCGGACCTGGCCGAGCAGCTTGGCGGCGACGGTCGGCGCGATCACCGAGGCGCCGCGGGCGGCCTCCCGGACGGCGTGGAAGAGGTCCTCCCGGGCGGCGTCCTTCAGCAGGTAGCCGGTGGCGCCGGCCCGGACGGCCGGGAGCACGTCGGCGTCGGTGTCGTAGGTGGTGAGCACCAGGACCCGCCCGGGCAGGCCGCGTTCGGCCATCTCGCGGATCGCGGTGACGCCGTCCATCCGCGGCATCCGCAGGTCCATCAGCACCACGTTGGGCCGCAGTGCGGCGACCAGCACCAGCGCCTCGGCGCCGTCGCCGGCCTCGCCGACCACCTCGAAGCCGGGGGCGGCGGTGAACATGCCGCGCAGCCCGTCCCGGACCACCGGGTGGTCGTCCACCAGCAGCAGTCTGATCGTCGTCTCGTCGCTCACGGTCCTACTCCTCCACACTGATCGCCGGCAGGGTCGCGGACACCGTCGTCCCGGCGCCGGGTTCGGTCTCCAGGTCCAGCCGCCCGGCCAGCCGCTGCACCCGGCGGCGCATCACGTCCAGCCCGTAGCCGCCGCCGGTGGCCCGGGAGGGCGGCTCGGCCGCCGGGTCGAAGCCGACGCCGTCGTCCCGGACGTCCAGGGTCACCAGCCCGGGCATGTAGGAGAGGGTCAGCCCGACCCGCGAGGCCCGCGCGTACTTGGCGGCGTTGGCCAGCGACTCCTGGGCGATCCGCAGCAGGGTCACCTCGACCTCGGGGTGCAGCGGGCGGGCCTCGCCGGTGACGGTCAGCGCGGCGGTGGCGCTGTTGCGCTCCCGCCACTGCTCGACCAGTTCGGCGAGCGCCTCCGGCAGGGCGGCCCGCTCCAGTTCGAGCGGGCGCAGCGCGTGGACGGCGCGGCGGGCCTGGGTGAGGCTCTCCCGGGCGAGGGCCACCGCGTTGGCCAGGTGCCGGTCGGCGTCCGCCGCGCTCGCCTGCCGCGCCTGGTCGGCGGCCTGGAGCTGGGTGACGATGCCGGCCAGGCCCTGGGCCACGGTGTCGTGCATCTCCTGGGCGAAGCGGCGGCGCTCGTCGGCGGCCCCGGCCTCACGGGCCTGGACCAGCAGCTGGGCGTGCAGTCCGGCGTTCTCGGCGAGCATCTCGGTCAGCCGCCGGTTGGCCTCGGCGAGTTCGGCGTTGGCCTGCTTGCGGTGGCGGCTCAGCCGGTCGGCGACCTCGCTGAGCGCGAGGAGCACCCCGACGACCGCCAGGTTGAAGGCCAGGACGGTCAGGAACCCGCCGACCTGCCCCGGGGTCGTCGGCAGCACCCCGCCGGTCTGGGCGAGCGTGGTGGGGACGGCGGCCACCGCCGTGCCCACCACCCGGGCCCGTCCGTGCAGGTACTGCGCGGCGTGCAGGTAGGAGCTGAAGGCGAAGAAGCCGTAGATCGGGTTGTCCAGCACCAGGACGGTGGTCACCGCCAGCAGCCCGACGAAGTGGGCGCCGGCGTGGCGCGCCCGGCCGTCCGGGCGGGGGGTGCGGTCCAGGGCCGAGCGCAGCAGCAGCCAGAGCAGGGCGAGGAGCGCGACCGGCAGGGTGACCCGGACGGACCGCGCGGTCGGCACCGGGACCAGCAGGACGAGGGTGGTGGCGATCAGCAGTCCCACGTAGCCGAGCAGCCCGGCAGCGCGGTCCAGCCGCTCCTGCCAGGCGCCGAGCGCACTCTCGTCCACCGGGTCGGTCTTGATCACTCCCACCGGAACAGCCTGGCAGCCGCGGCGCCCGCGAGCAGGGCGTACGCCGCGAGTGTGAGCAGGCCCACGGCGTGCGGGAAGTGGCCGGCCCAGGAGTCCTGCAGGGCCTGCACCGCGGCCCCGCTGGGGGTGAAGTCGCCGATCCGGTTGACCACGGCGGGCGCGAACTCGCGGGGCAGCCAGATCCCGGAGAAGAACATCATCGGGAAGAAGGCCAGCGCGCCGACCGCGTTGCCGGCCTTCGCCGAGGGGACGACCGAGGCGAGCAGCAGGCCGACCGAGAGCATCGCGGCGGCGGCGAGCAGGAAGGCCAGCACGAACCCCAGCGGCTGGCGCGGCAGCGCCACCCCGAGGACCGGCCCGACCGCCATCACCAGCAGCAGTGCGACGGTGGCGATGCCCAGGTAGAGCGGCAGCAGCGCCCCGAACAGCAGTGCCGGGCGCACCGGGCTGGCGGACATCCGGCGCAGCACGCCGCGTTCGCGGTAGGCGGCGAGCAGCGAGGGCAGGGCGTTGAGGCCGAGCAGCATCAGGCTGAACACGGCCAGGATCGGCGCGTACAGCTGGATGGTGCTCATCCCGTGCATGTCCGGCGAGGCCTTGCGCATGGACGGGATCGAGCCCAGGACACCCAGCAGGACGACCGGGAAGAGCAGGCCGAAGAAGGCGGTCAGCGGGTCGCGCAGGAAGAGCCGGGTCTCGGCGACGGCCAGGCGGCGTACGGCGTGGACGGTGTGGTTCACGGTGGTGGGTCCCCTCGGGTCGGGTGGCGGCGGGTCGGCTGGCGGCTGGTCGGGTGGCGGCTGGTCAGGAGCCCGGACTGGTCAGGAGTCGTGCCGGGTGAGCGCGAGGTAGGCCTCGTCCAGGCCGTGCTCGCGGATCCGCAGCCCGGTGACGACGATCCCCTCGCGGGCCAGCAGCCCGGTGACCTGGTCGGCGAAGTCCCCGACCCCGGAGACCTCGATCCGGCCGTCCCGCTCGCGCACCGAGGTGACCCCGGGCAACGCCGCCAGTCGGGCCGGGTCCAGCGGCGCGGTGGGGCGGAAGCCGAGGGTGCCGCCGGCGCCGGAGCGGGCGACCAGCTCGGCGGGGGTTCCGGTGGCGACGATCCGTCCGCCGTCGAGCACGGCCGCGCGGTCGCACAGCGCCTCGACCTCGTCCATAAAGTGCGAGACCAGCACCACCGTCACCCCGTTGTCGCGGATCCGGCGGACCAGCTCCCAGGTGTCGCGGCGGCCCTGCGGGTCGAGTGCCGTGGTCAGCTCGTCCAGGAACGCCACCTCGGGGTTGCCGATCAGCGCGAGGGCGATGAACAGCCGCTGCCGCTGGCCGCCGGAGAGCTTGTCGAAGGGCGTCCGGCGCTGGTCGGCGAGCCCCCACTCGTCCAGCAGCTCCCGCCAGTCCCGGGGGCTGGGGTAGAGCGCGGCGTACAGCTCCAGTGCCTCGGCGACCCGCAACCCGCCCTGCAGCTGGGCCTGTTGGAGCTGGACGCCGATCCGCGGCCGCAGCCGGTGGGCGTCCCGCACCGGGTCCAGTCCGAGGACCCGGACCGTCCCGGCGTCGGCCCGGCGCAGGCCCTCGCAGCACTCCACGGCGGTGGTCTTGCCCGCACCGTTGGGCCCCAGCAGGCCGAACACCTCGCCGCGTTCCACGCTGAAGGAGACGTCCTCCAGCACCTGCCGCCGCCCGTAGGCCTTGCGCAGCCCCGCCACCTCGATCACGGCCATCGCGCCGCTCCCTCCCGCTCGTCCTGCTCGCTCCGGCCGTGTTCCCCGGCCTGCTACGAGCCTCCCGCGCGGGGCCCCTGCGGCGGATCGACCGGACGGTCAGAGCGGTCGGCGGCCGCGGTGGAGGGGGGATCAACCGATCGGTGGATGGGGCCGGGGCCGGGGCTGGGGCCCGGAACGGCGCGCGGCCCGGCCGCCGTGCTGTCGGCGACCGGGCTGCGGGTCGTGCGGGGCCGGGCGGGAGCCGGGCGGGAGCCGGGCGGGGTAGTGGATCGGGCCGGGCGGAGCCGGGCCGGGGGCGGTGGATCGTGCCGGGGCCGGGCCGGTCAGCCCGCCCCGCCGTCGGCGTGCGTGGCGTTGACGGCCCGGCGCAGGGCGCGCGGGACGGGCCCGGCGGCCGGGGCCAGCTTGTCGATCCGGCCGCGGAACTCACGGCTCTGGCGCCAGGTCAGGGCCGAACCCAGCCGGGCGGCGTCGATCAGGGCGACCAGCGCGGCGTCCGCCGGGTCGACCCGGCTGAGCGGGCCCCTCAGCGCGGAACCGACCGACGCCGCCAGCGACTTGCGCAGCCGGGGCTCCGGCAGGGTGACCCGGGAGCACGGGAAGATCCCGAGCACCCGGCGCTCCTCGACCCGGATCCGTCCGCTCGCCGCCAGGCCGTCCCGGACCACCCGGGCGGCACGGGAGGTCGGGCCCTGGCCGCGGCCGACCCAGCTCTGCCAGCTGCGCCGGCGCCCCTGCCGGAGCTGTTCCAGCAGTGCCACCGAGAGCGGGTCGAGGCCGTCGGCCCGGGCGCCGTCCACGGCGGCGGGGTGCCGGCCGTCGTCGCGGACCAGGCCGCGCCGCAGGAGTTCGGCGAGCGCGGCCGCCCGCATCACCAGGTCGAGCGTGGCGGTGGCGGTGAGCCGCTCGCGGTCCGGGCGGTAGGCGAGCAGGTACAGCTTCTCCGGCAGGGTGGTGGGCACGTCCATGGTGGACTCCAAGCAGGTGGACGGTGTCGGTGGGACCGCCCGGTCAGTCGGCGTCGGACCCGCCGGGTTCCGGGCTCTCCTTGGGCGGTCGGCCGCGCCGGGGAAGCCGGGCCGCGCCGCCGGGCATCCGGCCCGCGTCGGTGAGGGCCCGACGGAGCAGGAACTCGATCTGCGCGTTGGCGCTGCGCAGTTCGTCGGCGGCCCACCGGGCCAGCGCGTCGTGGACCGCAGGGTCCAGCCGCAGCAGGATCTTCTTCCGCTCCGTCGCCAACGCGCGCCGCTCCTTACTGGTAGAGGGAGCCCGTGTTCACGACGGGCTGGGCGCCCCGGTCGCCGCAGAGCACGACCAGGAGGTTGCTCACCATGGCGGCCTTGCGCTCCTCGTCGAGCTCGACGACGTCGTTCTCGGCGAGCCGGTCCAACGCCTCCTCGACCATACCGACGGCGCCCTCGACGATCAGCCGACGAGCCGCGACCACGGCCCCGGCCTGCTGCCGCTGGAGCATCACCTGGGCGACCTCGGGGGCGTAGGCGAGCCGGGTGATCCGGGACTCGACGACCCGCACACCGGCCGAGACGACCCGGGCGGCGATCTCGGCGGAGAGCATCCGGGTGATCTCCTCCGCGCCGTCGCGCAGCGACAACTGGCCCTCGTGGTGGGCGTCGTACGGGTAGCTGCTGGCGATGTGCCGCACCGCGGTCTCGGTCTGGATGGCGACGAAGTCGGTGTAGTCGTCCACCTCGAACACGGCCTTGGCGGTGTCCTCGACCTGCCAGACCACCACGGCGGCCATCTCGATCGGGTTGCCGTCGGCGTCGTTGACCTTGGCGGTCTCGGTCTCGTGGTTGCGGATCCGGGTGGAGATCCGGCGGCGGCTGGTGAAGGGGTTCAGCCAGGTCAGGCCCTCGGCGCGGATGGTGCCGCGGTAGCGGCCGAGCAGCTGGACCACCCGGGCCTCGCCCGGGGAGACGACCGTCAGCCCGCACATCAGCACCAGCGAGGTCAGCAGCACCAGCGGCCCGAGGACCACCAGGGTGGCACCCAACCCCTTGTTCCCGCCGGACAGTTGGACGCCACCGGCGATGACGGAGGCGAGCCCGGCGAGCAGTCCGAGCAGCGCGCCGCCGAGCACCGGCAGGCCCGCGGCGCCGGTGAGGGCCCGTTCGGTGATCTTGGGGGCCGGGAGGTCGAGGACGGGGGCGTCTTCGACGTCGACGGCAGGACTGGGTGTGGCCATCAGAGCAGCTCCTCGAGCGCGTTCATCCGCTTCAGCTGTCAAAGTGATATCACTTTTTTCGCGGACGGCGCCAGGGGTCCGACGGGACGGAGCGAACGGGGCGGAACGGTCCGACGGCAGCGGAACGGCGACGGGAGGAGACGACGGGAGCACGCGGCACGGAGCCGAGGCGCGGAAGGCTCCGGGCGGTGGCCGGCAGGGTGTCGCGGGAGGCCCGGGCGATGCCCACGGGCGGGTGAATTCCGGCGCGCCGCACCGGAGGAGAAGGCGGCCGCGCTCTAGACTTCCGTCGTCACGGACGGGCGGAGCCCCGGCCCGGGGCCGGCCCGCGGACGGTTCACGGCATGCGTCTCGGGGTGGGGCGGGTGGGACTCGAACCCACGACCAAGGGATTATGAGTCCCCTGCTCTAACCGGCTGAGCTACCGCCCCGGTTCGCCGCGCGCCGGACATCGGCCACGGCAGCAGCAGACGGCCCCGAAAGGCCGTCCCGGGCAGCATAGCCGGTCGATCACCCGTGGTGCGCGCCGGGGGCGCACACGGGTGCGCACGGGTGTGCGCCTCTTCGGACCGTGCAGTCCGGCTGGCGTCCGGGCGCCCGCGCGGGCAGCCTGGACGGATGACGGTGCGTGGGACGGGAGCGACGGCCGGGGCGCTCGTGGCGGTACTGCTGGCGGCCGGGTGCACGACCTCCGCCGGACCGGGCGGCGGCACGCCCACGGTCACCTCGGCGCCGGCCGCGACCTCGGGACCGGCCGCCGCCGTCAGCAGCCACGGCTGGAGCCGGCAGCGGCTGCGCGGCGCGGTCGCCAGACGCACCGGCGTCACCCGCACCGCGAAGCCCACCGTGCTCAACGGCCTGGTCGGCGCCGTCTTCACCCGCAACGCGGACGGCGACCACTTCTGCACCGCCAGCGTCGTCGACAGCGCCGGCCTCAACCTCATCGTCACCGCCGCGCACTGCGTCTGGGACCTCGACCTCGGACAGCGCAGCGACCTCGTCTTCGTCCCCGGCTACCGGGACGGCGACACCCCCAGCGGCGTCTGGCCCCTGCTGTCCGTCGCCGTCGACGACGGCTGGAAGGACCACGCCGACCCGGACGTGGACGTCGCCTTCGCGGTCGTCCAGGCCCAGAACGGGAAGCAGGTGCAGCAGGTGCTCGGCGCCAACACCCTGGGCGTCAACCGCGGCTACCGGCTGCCCGTGAAGGTCACCGGCTACCCCGGCACCAGCGACGTCCCGATCACCTGCTCCAACACGACCACCGAACAGAGCCCCACGCAGCTGCGGATCGACTGCCCGGACTACACCGGCGGCACCAGCGGCAGCCCCTGGGTGACCGACTTCGACCCGAACACCAGGACCGGCACCGTGGTCGGCGTCATCGGCGGCTACCAGGAGGGCGGGGACACCCCGGACACCTCGTACAGCAGCTACTTCGGCGACCGCGTCCAGGCCCTCTACGACCGCGCGACCGGGTAGCCGGACGGCACCCGCCCCGGCGGCGGTGGCGCCGCCGGGCACGGCCTGGTAGATCTTCCTCTCGAACGGCGGAACGCACGAGCCCGGCACCCGCCCCCGAGGAGACGGAGCCCCGATGGCCCCCCGCCCGATACGGCCCGCGCACGCGGCACGGACGGTCGCGCTGGCGGCCCTGCTGGTCGCGGCCGGCACCGCGTGCGGCGGACAGGACCGGGCGCCCACCGCCGAGGTCGCGCAGCAGAACGCCGCGCGCGACCGCATCGGCACCCTCTCGATCCACACCGCGCAGGGCCCCCGGGCCTGCACCGCGAGCGTCGTGCGCAGCCCGAAGCACAATCTGCTGGTCACCGCGGCGCACTGCGTGCAGAGCCGCCGGATCGGCCTGCTGGACGGCCTGGTGTTCACCCCCGGCTACCGCAACGGCTACTCCCCCTACGGCAGTTGGCCCGTCCAGCGGATCACCGTCGACCCGCGCTGGGTCTCCGACGAGGACCCCGAGTACGACGTGGCCTTCGTCTCCGTGAGCCCGGTCGACGACCGGCAGGTCGAGGACGCGGTCGGCGGCAACCCGATCGCCACCGGCCAGGGCTTCGGCCAGTCCGTCTCGGTGACCGGCTACCCGAACCAGAGCGACGAACCGATCACCTGCACCGTCACGACCCGCTCGCAGAGCCCGACCCAGGAGCGCTTCGACTGCGGCGGCTACACCGACGGCACCAGCGGCAGCCCCTGGGTGACCGGCGGCGGCTCGGTCATCGGCGTGATCGGCGGCTACCAGGAGGGCGGGGAGACCGACGGCACCTCGTACAGCGTCACCTTCGACCAGCGCGTCGCCACGCTCTACCAGCAGGCGACCACCTGAGCCACCGGGGCGCCCCGGCCGGGGGGCCGGGCACCCCCGGCCCCCCGAACGCCACGGAGTGACGAAGGCAACACCGGGCGGAGCCGAGCCGGGACAACACGAAGGCCCCCCGGTCGTCCGAGGGGCCTTCGCTCTGAGCAGTCACCGGGCGGAGCCGGTGAAGCTCCCGCATTTGGACTCGAACCAAAAACCTGCCGGTTAACAGCCGGCTGCTCTGCCAATTGAGCTATGCGGGATCGTGGTGCCCAACCGCGCACCACGCACAGGAGGAGGGCCCTCACCAGGCCTCTCCTGAGCTCCCCCAATTGGACTCGAACCAATAACCTGCCGATTAACAGTCGGCTGCTCTGCCAATTGAGCTATGGGGGATCGGCTCCCGCCCCGGCCCCCGGTTTCCCCGGGCTCCGCGGCGCTCGCTGCGGGACATACATTAGCGCACTCGGGGGGGTGGTCCGCCAATCGCTTTCCCCGGCGGCCCGGGCTCCACCCGGCGCGCCCGGCGCGCGCCGGGCCCGGCCCCCGGGGATGCTGGGGGCGCGGACGGTTCGCCGTCCCGACTGACGGGTAGGGCAATGCGGCAGATGGCCGCCAGGAGAGGGTGGATCCGATCATGTGGAAGCTGTCGTTGGCCGCGGGGTTCGCGGCCGGCTACGTCCTCGGCTCGCGGGCCGGGCGCCAGCGCTACGAGCAGATCGCCAAGGTCACCCGGCAGATCGCCCAGAACCCCGCGGTACAGGGCGCGACCGAGCGGGCCAGGCAACAGGCCGGCTCGGTCGCCGGGAAGGCCGCGGGCGCCGTCGCGGACAAGGTCGGGGACCGGCTGCCGAACGCGGTCACCGACCGCGTGCCGTACTTCAACCGGTCCCGGCCCGAGGACGACGGCTGGGGTACCTTCCGGCCGTGACGCGGGGGTGACGCCCGGGCGAACGGGGCCTCCCGGCCTCGTTCCGAACGGGCAACACCTCGCCCGGCCCGGACGCGCCGGGGGCCCCGCTGAGGCATGATCTCGACATGGCCATCGTCGCGGGGATAGACAGTTCGACCAACCGCACCCGGATCGTCGCGTGCGACGCGGACACCGGCGCCGTCCTGCGCTCCGGCAAGGCGCCGCACCCCGTCCCCGAGGCCGCGGACACCCGCCCCGGCGAGGCCGACCCGCAGCTGTGGCTGCACTCCCTCGGCGACGCCGCGGCGGGCGGACTGCTGGAGGGCGTCCGGGCCATCGGCGTCAGCGCGCAGCAGCACGGCATGATCGGCCTGGACGCGGGCGGCGTGCTGGTCCGGCCGGCGATCCTGTGGAACGACCCGCGCTCCAGCGGTGCGGCCGCCAAACTGCTGGACGCACTGGGCGGCCCGGCCGCCTGGACCGCCGCGATCGGCGCCGTCCCCGCCCCGACCTACACCATCGCCAAGCTGCGCTGGCTGGCCGAGTTCGAGCCGGCCAATGCCCGCCGGGTCGCCGAGGTGCTGCTGCCGCACGACTGGCTGGTCTGGCAGCTGCTCGGCCACCCCAGGCGCCGCACCACCGACCGCGGCGACGCCTCCGGCACCGGCTACTGGTCACCGATCACCGGCGAGTACCGGCAGGACCTGGTCGAGCTGGCCCTCGGCCACGAGCTGAAACTGCCCGAGGTGCTCGGGCCCGCCGAACCCGCCGGGCACACCCCCGAGGGCCTGCTGATCTCGGCCGGCACCGGCGACAACATGGCCGCCGCCCTCGGCCTCGGCCTGCGCCCGGGCGACGCGGTGGTCTCGCTCGGCAGCGCCGGGACGATCTTCGCGGTGCACGAGCGGGCCGTGGTCGACGCCACCGGGCTGGTCTCCTCCTTCGCCGACGCCAGCGGCCGCCACCTGCCGATGGTCGCCACCCTCAACGCCGCCCAGGTGCTGCTGTCCACCGCCGCCCTGCTCGGCCGCGACCTGGACGGCCTGAGCGACCTCGCCCTGCACTCCTCCCCCGGCGCCTACGGGCTGGTCCTGCTGCCCTACCTGGACGGCGAGCGCACCCCGGCCCTGCCGCACGCGGCCGGCACCCTGACCGGCCTGCGGGCCGAGTCGCTGACGCCGCAGCACCTGGCCCGGGCCGCCGTCGAGGGGATGCTCTGCAACATCGCGGACGCGCTCGACGTGCTGCGGGCCCAGGGCGTCGGGATCAAACGGGTCTTCCTGCTCGGGGCGGCCGGGCGGCTGCCCGTCGTCCGGCACGTCGCCCCGCTGCTGTTCGGCGTTCCGGTCGTGGTGCCGCCGCCGGGCGCGCACGCGGCCCGCGGGGCCGCCCGGCAGGCCGCCTGGGCACTGGCCGGCACGCCCGAGCCGCCGGAGTGGCCGCTGCCGGACGCCGAGACCGTCGAACCCGACGGGGAGCAGGACCTGGCGATCGGATCCGCGGTGCGCCAGCAGTACCGGGCCGCCCGCGAGCAGGTCCACCCGGAGACGAAGGCCTGAACCGATCGGTGAAGATGCGTCACCGGCCGGCCGGTGGCAGCGTAGGACGGGACACGGCCACCGGAGGGTGAAGGGCGGCAGGATTCCATGGCGCTGCACAAGGGGACCGGCGACGACCGCCGGCTCAGCATCAGTCCGTTCGTCTCGACCGCGGACCCGCTGGGCGCGATGGAGCTGGCGCCACCGGTGCACCGGCTCGCCGACGGCCCGGTCGCGGCGGACACGGCGTACCAGCTGATCCACGACGAGCTGATGCTGGACGGGAACGCCAAGCTCAACCTGGCGACCTTCGTCACCACCTCGATGGAGGTGCAGGCCACCCGGCTGATGACCGAGTGCCTCGACAAGAACATGATCGACAAGGACGAGTACCCGCAGACCGCCGAACTCGAACGGCGCTGCGTGGCCATCCTCGCCGACCTCTGGCACGCCCCCGACCCGGACAGCGCGGTCGGCTGCTCCACCACCGGCTCCAGCGAGGCCTGCATGCTCGCCGGCATGGCCCTCAAGCGCCGCTGGATGGCCCGCAACGCCGAGCGCTACGCCGCCGGCGCCCGGCCCAACCTGGTGATGGGCGTCAACGTGCAGGTCTGCTGGGAGAAGTTCTGCACCTTCTGGGAGGTCGAGGCGCGCACCGCGCCGATGGAGGGCGAGCGCTACCACCTCGACGCCGCGCGGGCCGTCGAACTCTGCGACGAGGACACCATCGGCGTCGTCGGGGTGCTCGGCTCCACCTTCGACGGCTCCTACGAGCCCGTCGCGGACATCTGCGCGGCCCTGGACGACCTCCAGCAGCGCACCGGGCTGGACGTCCCGGTGCACGTGGACGGCGCCTCCGGCGGCATGGTGGCGCCCTTCCTGGACCCGGAGCTGGCCTGGGACTTCCGGCTGCCCCGGGTGGCCTCGATCAACACCTCCGGGCACAAGTACGGACTGGTCTACCCCGGCGTCGGCTGGGCGCTGTGGCGGGACGCGGAGGCGCTGCCCGAGGAGCTCGTCTTCCGGGTCAACTACCTCGGTGGCGAGATGCCGACCTTCGCGCTCAACTTCTCCCGCCCGGGCGCCCAGGTGGTCGCGCAGTACTACGTCTTCCTGCGGCTCGGACGGGACGGCTTCCGGGCCGTCCACGGCGCCTGCCGCGAGGTCGCCACCTACCTGTCGGGGGCGATCGCGGAACTGGACGGCTTCCGGCTGCTCACCCGCGGCGACGAACTGCCGGTCTTCGCCGTCACCACCACCGACGGGGTGCCCTTCGACGTGTTCGACGTGTCACGGCGACTGCGCGAGCGCGGCTGGCAGGTGCCCGCGTACACCTTCCCGGACAACCGCACCGACCTCTCGGTGCTCCGGATCGTCTGCCGCAACGGCTTCTCCAAGGACCTCGCCGACCTGCTGCTGGCCGACCTGCGACGGCTGCTGCCGGAGCTGCGGCGCCAGCCCGTCCCGCTCAAGGAGCTCGGTGTGCCGGTCCGCGAGGGCTTCCACCACTGAGCCCCCCCCGACGGGCCGTCGGCGGGCGCCGGCGGGCCGCCCGGGACCCGTTCCGGAAATGATCACGGCGGGGAGGACGCCCTGGGGCGTCCTCCCCGCCGTGCGTCCCGGTGGACCGGGGCAGCCTCCCCCCGCGAGGCTGCCTCGGCCGTGGGGGAACCGGGGCGTGGATGCCGGACCCACGACCGGTGACCGGTCCGTGTCCGAACGTGTCCGCCGGTCGGTGAACCGCACCGGCCTGAGAACTCTGCACGACGGAAGACGGTTGTTCGAGCGTTCCCGGCGGTTGTGAGACACTTCCGTCCGTCTCAGCGCCATGACCTGGGGTTTGGGACGTCAGGCCGATGACTTTGGAGAAGCGGAGACACCCGAACGGCCCGGGCCGGAGCCCGTCCCGCTCTCCCCGTACCCCGTTCCCGTCTCGCACCGTTGGAAGGCCGCATGGGTTCCGCCTGGAAGAACCTGCCCGAAGAGCTGTCCGAGCCCGCCAGGGACCTGGCCGGGGAGCTCCGGACCATCAAGGACGCCGCCGGACTCTCGCTGGCCGAACTGGCCACCCGGACGCACTACAGCCGGGCCTCCTGGGAGCGCTGGCTGAACGGCAAACGGGTCATCACCCAGCAGGCGCTGGAAGCGCTGATCGGGACCGTGGACTGCGACGGGCCCGCCCTGCGGTCGCTCTGGGAGCGGGCCGTGGCCGCGCCCGGGGCCGGCGCGCCGGCGCCGGCGACGACCTCCGCCGCGGACGCCCCCGACGGCGGCCCGGCCGCCGGGCAGCCGGCCGACCCGGACCCCGCCCCCGAGGAGCCCGGCTCCGGGTCCGCGTCCGGGTCCGGCCTGTCGCTGTCCGTGCTGTGCGGGCCGACGCCGACCGCGACCGGACCGACCGGGTCCGCGCCGGCGGAGTCCGACGCCGTGGCTCCGGTCGTCGCCGAGCTCCCCGACGTGGCCGCGCCCGCGGTCGAGGCGGATCCCGTCCGGCCGCCCGCGGCCTGGTGGCGGCGCCCGGCGACGCTGCTCACCGCCGCCGCCGTGGTGGCCGCCCTGCTGGTGCTGGTCGGCGTGCGCGCCGCCACCCGGCACGACGAGCCGACGGCCGCCGCCGAGCCCGCCCCGACCTCCTCCATCGCTCCGACCGCCTCGGCGTCCTCGGCGTCACCGGCCAAGCCCGCCTCGGCCCCGCCCGCCTGCCAGGCCGTCGGCTGCGCGCACAAGGACCCGAAGACCACCGGCTGCGGCAAGGACGCCCGCACCCTGCAGACCGACGTCATCGGCAAGGTGGTCGTCTACCTCCGGTACAGCCAGACCTGCCAGGCCGCCTGGGCCGCGATCACCGAGGGCGAGCCGAACGACTACGCGACCATCACCGACAGCACCGGTGACAGCGAGACGGCCCTCATCCACTGGGGCTACGACAACTACTCGTCGATGCTGAACGCGGCCGACCCGCACACCGGCTTCGTGGTCTGCGGCTACCAGCCGGCCGGCCACGTCTGCACCACGGCCATCTCCGACCTGGCCGCCGTCGTGGCCTCCACCCCGATCCCGATCGGTCCCGCCTCGCCGCCCCCGGGCACCGGCGCGGGCGCGGCGAGCACCGACCCGGCCCCGGCCGCCACCGACCCGGGAGCGACCGCGCAGCCGTCCGGGACGCCGGGGGCCGCCTCGCCGTCCGCCGCGAGCCCGGACCCGGGTCAGTCGAGGTAGCCGCGCAGCTGCTCGGCGAAGGCGTGGTCGCGGAGCTTGACCAGCGTCTTCGACTCGATCTGGCGGATCCGCTCCCTGGTCACGCCGAACACCGCACCGATCTCCTCCAGCGTGCGCGGCCTGCCGTCGTCCAGCCCGTAGCGGAGCTGGACGACCTGGCGCTCCCGCTCGCCCAGGGTGGCCAGCACCGCGTCCAGGTGCTGACGCAGGAGCAGGAAGGTGGCGGACTCCGCGGGTGAGGTGGCGTCGGCGTCCTCGATCAGGTCGCCGAGCGCCACGTCGTCCTCCTCCCCCACCGGGGTGTGCAGCGAGATCGGCTCCTGGGCCAGCCGGACCAGTTCCCGCACCCGCGCCTCGGTCAGCTCCAGGGCGGCGGCGACCTCGGCCGCGGTCGGCTCCAGGCCGCGCTCCTGCAGCAGTGCGCGCTGCACCCGGACCACCCGGTTGATCAGCTCGACCACGTGCACCGGCACCCGGATCGTCCGGGCCTGGTCCGCCAGCGCCCGGCTCATCGCCTGCCGGATCCACCAGGTCGCGTAGGTGGAGAACTTGTAGCCGCGGGCGTAGTCGAACTTCTCCACGGCCCGGATCAGGCCGAGGTTGCCCTCCTGGACGAGGTCCAGCAGGGTCAGCCCGCGGCCGACGTACCGCTTGGCGACGGACACCACCAGGCGCAGGTTCGCCTCGATCAGCCGCCGCTTGGCGATCCGCCCCCGCACCACCAGGGTGTCCAGCTCGCGCGCCAGCGGGTCGGGGGGCGGGGGCTCGCCGTTCAGCCGCTCCTCGGCGAACAGGCCGGCCTCGACCCGGCGGGCCAGCTCCACCTCCTCGGCGGCGGTCAGCAGCCGGACCCGGCCGATCTCGCGCAGGTACTGGCGCAGCAGGTCCGCGGCCGGGCCGCTGCCGTCGGCCTGCGGACCGGGCTCCTCCTCCGCATCACGGTCGGCCTCGGCGTCACGGTCGGCGTCGGCGTCGCGGTCGGCGTCGGCCTCGTCATCGGGCTCGGCGTCGACGTCGGCATCGGGCTCGGCGTCGAGCTCCCCGGCGGCCGGATCCGGGTCAGCGCTCTCGGGATGGCCCTCGGGCAGGCCCTGGGCGGGCACCCGGGCGCCGTCGGGCGGAGCCGCGCCGGCCCGGCCGTGGTCCGTCTCCTGCTCCCGCGCCGGCCCGGCGCGGTCCGGTCTCGTGGTGGTGATGGCGGTGGTCGGTGCGACAAGGCCTTGGTCCACGGGCAGCATCCCCTCGGGGCGGGCGCGACTCTGGCGGACCCGCGCTGTACGGAGGTGGGACGCCATCCAGTGTGCGGTACGCCACACTCCGTGGCCGAGACTCGTGCGCCGACTTTCTGCGCACTTCCCGGGGCGCGCCCGCATCTTCCCGCCGGGCGCGCGACCGTCCGGCCACGCCCGGGGGCGGCGCCCCGGGTCGAGGAGCCGCTGGGGCTCGTCCGGCAAGCCCCGGGGCTCAGAGCGCCGCGGCGCCCCGGCTGCGGAGCTGCTGGCCGTACTGCTGGAGCTGCCACAGCTCGGTCTGCACCGCGTGCAGCTGTTCGGCGTCGGCCCGGTGGCCGAGCCGCTGCAGGTAGCCGCGGACCTCGGCGATCCGGCGGTCGACGGCCAGCAGGCGCAACTTGACCAGGAACTCCCCCGCGTAGACCGCGTCCACCTTGCGGCGGGAACGCACCGGCTCGACGGTCAGCTCGGTGACCAGCGAGCGCACCTGGTCGTCCGGGGACGCCTCGCGCACCGCGCTGGTGAAGTCCGGCAGGGTCGCCCCGTAGGCGGCGCCGCCGGCCTTGGCGACGGCCTGCCGCACGGCGGTGTACGGCGGGGTGGGGAACTCGTCCTCGCCGTAGTGGTCGAAGGCCGGGCTGACCAGGTCCGGGTGCTGGAGCGCCAGCTTGAGCAGCTCGCGTTCGACGAACTGGGCCGGGTCGCGCGGGTTGAGCCGGAACGCGGGCTGGGCGGGGCGCACCGCGGCGACGGGCTGCTCGGTGCGCCGCGCGGTGCTGCCGCGGGGGTTCTGCTGCTTCTCCCGCTCCCAGCGGGACAGCTGGGAGATCCGGCGGACCACGAACTGCTCGTCGCCGGGATTGACGCCGAGCATGCCGGCCAGGCGGATCGCGTAGCCGTGCCGGATCGAGGGGTCCTTGATCTTCGCGACGATCAGGGCGGCCTCCTCCATCGCGGCGGCCTGCCCCTCGGGCGTCTCGACCCGGTGCTTCGACACCGCCGTGTTCAGCGCGAACTCGAAGAGCGGGACGGGGTTGTCGATCAGCTGCTTCACGGCCTCGTCGCCCTGGGCCAGCCGCAGGTCGCACGGGTCCATGCCGCCCGGGCTGACCGCGATGGAGGTCTTGGCCGCGAACTTCTGGTCATCCTCGAAGGCCCGCAGGGCGGCCTTCTGGCCGGCCGCGTCGCCGTCGAAGGTGAAGACCGTCTCGCCGCGGTACTGCGAGGTGTCCATCAGCAGTCGGCGGATGATCTTGATGTGGTCCTCGGCGAAGGCCGTGCCACAGGTGGCCACCGCCGAGGTGACCCCGGCCAGGTGGCAGGCCATCACGTCGGTGTAGCCCTCGACCACCACCGCCCGGCCCGACTTGGCGATCTCCTTCTTCGCCAGGTCGATGCCGTACAGCACGTGCGACTTCTTGTAGATCGGCGTCTCGGGGGTGTTCAGGTACTTCGGGCCGTTGTCGTCCTCGCGCAGCCGGCGGGCGCCGAAGCCCACAACCTCGCCCGCGATGTCCCGGATCGGCCAGACCAGCCGGCCCCGGAAGCGGTCGATCAGGCCGCCGCGCTGGCCCTGCGAGGCCAGACCGCCGAGCAGGATCTCCTTGTCGCTGAACCCCTTGCCGCGCAGGTAGCGGACCAGGTGCTCCCAGCCCGCCGGGGCGTAGCCGACGCCGAAGGTCCTGGCGGCCTCCTCGTCGAAGCCGCGCTCGGCGAGGAAGCGGCGGCCGATCTCCGCCTCGGGCGAGGCCAGCTGCTCCTGGTAGTAGGCGGCGGCCACCTTGTGCGCCTCGACCAGGCGGGTCCGCTCGCCCTGCTGGTGGCGGGGGCTGTAGCCGCCCTCCTCGTAACGCAGGGTGATGCCGGCCTGGGCGGCCATCCGCTCGACGGCCTCGGCGAAGGTGAAGTGCTCGATCTTCATCAGGAAGGCGATGGTGTCGCCGTTCTCCTGGCAGCCGAAGCAGTGGAAGACGCCCTTGGCGGGGTTCACGTAGAAGGAGGCGGACTTCTCGTCGTGGAACGGGCAGACGCCCTTGTACTCGCCGCCGCCACCGTTGGTCAGCTGTACGTAGTCGCCGACCACCGCGTCGATCGGCAGTGCGCTGCGCACCGCCTGTACGTCTTCGTCCCTGATCCGCCCGGCCACCCCGGAAGTCTACTGGGGCGGCCGGGCTTTCCGGCCGGGCGCGTCCCGCCGGGCGCCGGGGCGGGCCCGACCGGTCAGGCCCAGGAGGCGCCGACGAGCCTGGCGTGCAGGGCGAGGGCCGAGGCGTCGGTGAGGGTGGCGATCTGGTCGATGACCGTGCGCAGGGCGGCCCGGTCGTCCTCGGCCTCGTGGTACTGGGCGGCGAACACCGGGTCCAGGCCCTCGGGAGCGCGCCGGTTGAGCACGTCCGCCAGCTCGGCGATCACGATCCGCTGGCGGGCGCGCAGCTGCGCCTGCTCGTCGCGCTGCATCACGAAGCGGACGGCGACGGCCTTGAGCACCGCGCACTCCAGCCGCACGCCGCGCGGCACCACCAGCTCGGCCCCGTAGCGGGTGAGCCGGCCGGGGCCGTAGCGGGCCCGGGTGGCCTGCTCGGCGGCCAGGCAGAAGCGGCCGATCAGCTGGCTGGTGAGGTCCTTCAGCCCGGCCCGGGCGCGGGCCGTGCCGTCGTAGGAGCGAGGCCACCAGTCCTGGGCGAGCAGCCGGTCCAGGGCGGCGGCCAGCTCCTCCGGCTCGGCGTCCGGGGCGTAGCGCTCGGCGACCTTGAAGAGTTCGGACCGCTCGCCCGGGGCTCGCAGGGCGGCCGGCTCGATGTGGCCGGCCTGGAGGCCGTCCTCGACGTCGTGGGTGGAGTAGGCCACGTCGTCGGACCAGTCCATGACGGTGGCCTCGAAGCACTTGCGCCCGGCCGGGGAGCCGGCCCGCAGCCAGCGGAAGACCGGCAGGTCGTCGGCGTAGACGCCGTACTTGTGCGAGGCCGGGTCGGTGGGGTGCGCGCCGCGCGACCACGGGTACTTGGTGGCGGCGTCGAGGGCGGCGCGGGTCAGGTTGAGGCCGACGCTGCGGCCGGGCCAGGGGGCGAGCCGGGCGGCGGGCTGCTCGTCCTCGGGCGCGAAGCGCTTGGGTTCGAGCCGGGTGAGGATGCGCAGCGACTGGGCGTTGCCCTCGAAGCCGCCGCAGGCCTCGGCGGCCTGGTCGAGCGCCTCCTCACCGGTGTGGCCGAACGGCGGGTGGCCGATGTCGTGGGCCAGGCAGGCCGTCTCCACGAGGTCCGGGTCGCAGCCCAGGGCGGCTCCCAACTCGCGCCCGACCTGGGCGCATTCGAGGGAGTGGGTGAGTCTGGTGCGGGGGAAGTCGGCGCGCATCGGGGCGACCACCTGGGTGGTGCCGGCCAGCCGCCGCAGCGCCGCCGAGTGCAGCACCCGGGCGCGGTCGCGCTGGAAGGCGGTGCGGCCGGGGCGCTTGTCCGGTTCGGGGACCCAGCGGGCCTCGGCGGCGTGGTCGTACGGGAACGGGGCGGCGGCGAGGCGGTGCGCGGTGTCATCCATATGCCACACACGGTACGCCGCGCCCCTGACAGCCGGGGTGTGCCGCGCACGAAGGGGCGCGGGCCGGGGCGTGAATCCTGCGCCACGCGCTGGTGTCGTCCCGCCCCCTCCCACCGCCGGTGTCGTCCCGCCCCCGTCCCGCCGCGCAGGGGCTCAGCCCCGGACGGCCTTCAGGACGGCCGCCGCCACCGCCTCCTGCCCCTTGGCGTTCGGGTGGATCGCCGCCAGGCCGGGGGCCGGGAACGGCGGCTCGACCCAGCGGGCCGCCTCGCCGGCGCACATGTCGTGCCCGGCCGACGGGGCGGCCGCGTCCACGAACACCGCGCCGGCGCCCTCCGCCCGCTTCCTGAGCATCGCGTTCAGCTGCTGCTCCTTCTCCGACAGGAAGCCGAGGTCGCCGGGGGCCACCGCCTTGCCCAGCACCCGCTCGCAGCCCGCCGGGTCGGCCGGGAGCAGCGTCGGGTAGCCGACCACGTACACCCGGGCCCGCGGGGAGCGGCGCCTGATGTCCTGCAGGATCCCGCCGAGCCGCTCGCCGGCCGCGTCCACCCTGCGCTGCACGTCGTCGGTGCCGCCGGAGGCGTAGTGCGCGCGGCAGGGCGAGGCCGCGCGCGAGGCGCCGACCAGGCCCTTCACCGCGTCCACCAGGTTCTCCTTGGCGCACTCCTGGACGACCTCCATGAAGCCCGCGTCGTTGCCGCCGATGCCGACGGTGACCAGCCGGGTGTCCCCGGTCAGCGCGTCGAGCTGGGGCGGGTTGGTGCCGCGGCCGGTCTCCTGGGCGCCGGTGAGGTCGCCGGTGCGGGCGCCGCTGCAGCTGACGTCCTGGAACTGCGCGGCCGCCAGGCCGAGCCCCTTCGCCACCAGCGACGGGTAGTTGACCCCGGAGCGCGAGCAGCCCGCGGGTTCGCCCACCTGCGGGGCGATCTTCAGGCCGGCGGTGTAGGAGTCGCCGAGGGCCACGTACGGGCCGGTCGGCGGCGGCGTGGACTTCGCGGCCGGAGCGGGCACCGCGCCCGCGAAGCCCCCTCCGCCCGTGTCCGCTCCCCCGGCGCCGGTGCACCCGGCGAGCAGGAGCGCGGCGAGCCCGGCCGTCAGGGCGACGGTCGGGCGCGCGGGCGCGGGCATGGTCCGGTACGTGGTCCTCGGCATGGCATCCCCCCGGGGATAGGCGTCACAGCGGCTCCTCGCGGCGCGTCCCCCGACGCCGCAATCCCCAACGAACGGAGCCGCGCGGATGACTCCCGGCCCGGACGGCCTCTCACCGCGGCGTCCTCGGGCCGGTGTCCCCGACGGCCGGGCGGACCGGATCCGCTGCGCGGACCGGATCGGCCGGGCAGGGCCTACTCGGCGCCGCGCTCGTGCTCGGCCAGGAACTGCTCGAAGCGCCGGCCCAGCTCGTCCGCCGAGGGCAGGTCGGCCGGCTCGGCCAGCAGGCTCTCCCGGTCCTCCCCGCCCGCCACCGCGTCGTACTGGCCCTCCATGCCGCGGATCGCCGAGCGCAGCTCGCCGTCGCCCTGCGCCAGCTGCTCCTCGATGTCCGCGTACACCTCGCCGACCCGCGCGCGCAGCCGGGTGCCCGGCAGCACCAGGCCGGTGGCGGACTGCACCGCCTCCAGGATCAGCACGGCCGCGGCCGGGTACTCCGAGCGGGCCACGTAGTGCGGCACGTGCACGGCGAAGCCCAGCACGTCGTGCCCGGCCTCGGCCAGGCGGTACTCCAGCAACGCCTGGGCGCTGCCCGGGACCTGGGCCTGCTCGAACCACTGCGGGTAGCCGGCCGCGAGGTCGAGCCGGTTGCCGTGCGGGGTCAGACCGACCGGGCGGGTGTGCGGCACGCCCATCGGGATGCCGTGGAAGTCGACCGACAGCCGGACCTCGAAGCGCTCCGCCAGCTCGCGGACGGCCCGCGCGAAGCGCTCCCACTCGACGTCCGGCTCGGGGCCGGTGAGCAGCAGGAACGGCGCGCCCGCGGCGTCGCGGACCAGCTGCAGCAGGATCTCCGGCGGGTCGTAGGACGTCCACTGGTCGCGGTCGAACACCATCGCGGGGCGGCGCGCCCGGTAGTCCACCAGGCGGTCGTGGTCGAAACGGGCCACGACCTGCGGCGATCCCGTCTCCAGGAGGTGGGCCACCACCTGGCCGCCGGCCTCGCCGGCGTCCATGAAGCCCTCGAAGTGGTGGAGCAGCACGAGGCCCGCGCCGGTGTCGCTCAGCTCCGCGTTGGCCGCGGCCACCGCGGCCACGCCCTGCTCGTCCAGCTCGTACAGCGCCTGGAAGTCACGCACCGCGCACCCAACCCCGTTCCCTACTCGTCACGGCCTACCGGATTCCTCGTCCTGTCCAGCGTGCCGGGCGCCGCCGGAATTCCCGACCGCGCCCGACGGCGTGCCCGGGGGCCGCAGCCGACGCCTCCGGACCATGATCGCACCCGGCGACAAAGTCCCTGGTCACAGGGGTTCGGCGGCCCGCCCGGGGGCGCGTTCGACCGGGCCGCGCCGCCATTCGCGTGCCGCGAAGTGACGCACCGCCTTCTGGCGGGTATCGTCCTCTCGCTGCCTCGCATCGTCGCGTCGTCGTCACGTCGTCCCGTAACGCCGTCGGCCACGTCCCGGTCCGGTGCTCGGCCAGCCACCCACGACGCATCTTGCCTTCACCTGGCCGCCTGCTTCCCTTCGCGCTCTCGTTTCCTTCTCGGCCATTTCGCGGACGCACACTGTCCCTTCGCTCATCCCGCCGGACCGGTCCGAGGACCCGTGTCCGTTCCGGCACCGCGCCGCCCGTTCCGGGCCGCCGCCCCCGCCCCGCCCGACCGGACCTCCGGCGTGCGCCGGTCCCGGCGGACGGCCCCAGGACCGGGGCGAACAGTCCCCGCACCCCGTGCCGCACCCCGGCCCGGGAGGCACCCTCCGACCGATGAAGGACCGAAGGTTCCGTGCCCGTACCTGTCATCCTCACCGGCCGCACCGTGCGGCTGGAGCCCCTCGCCGCGCACCACGCCGAGGCCATCGCCGAGGCCGGCGCCGAGGACCGTACGACCTACGCCTTCACCGCCGTCCCGCACGGCCTGGAAGCGGCCCGCGAGTACATCGCCCGTGCCCTGGCCGACCAGGCCGCGGGGCGGTCGCTGCCGTTCGCCACGGTGAACGTCGCCGACGGCCGGGTGGTCGGCTCCACCCGATTCCTGGAACTCGACTACTGGCAGGGCCCGGTGGTCTGGCCGCCGGTGCCCGGCGTGCCGTTCGGCGACCCGGCCACGGCCGTCCCGGACGCCGCCGAGATCGGCAACACCTGGCTCTCGCCGCGGGCCCAGGGCACCGGCATCAACACCGAGGCCAAGCTGCTGATGCTCCGCCACGCCTTCGAGACCTGGGGCGTCCAGCGGATCTCGCTGCGCGCCGACGCCCGCAACCTGCGCTCGCGGTCCGCCATCGAGCGGCTCGGCGCCACCTCCGAGGGGGTCCGCCGGGCCCACTCGCGCGGGCTCGACGGCGTGGTGCGCTCGACCGCGTTCTACTCGATCCTCGACTCCGAGTGGCCGGCCGTCCGGGACATCATCGAGCTGCGGATCGCCGCCGCCACCTCGCCCAGCGCCCCGGATCCGGCGATCAACCAGGAGTGCCTTAGACACGGCGGCAGCGGCGCCGGGCAGCTGATGATCACGGCCTGAAGGCCTCCCGCTCACCGGTGGCGGCGGTCCGCAGGATCCACGCCAGCAGCGCCGGGGCGTGCCGCTCCCCCGGCAGGGCCAGCCACCGGTTGTGACCGGCCTCCACGACCGCGGAGACCGGGCGCCGGCCGCCGCGGACCAGGGTGACCGCGACCTCCCAGATCGGGTGACCGCTCCGGGAGTCGCAGATCCGCACGGCTCCGCCGGCGGTGTGGACGGCCCACCGGTGGTCCAGGGCGGCCGGGTCGCCGCCGGTGCGGATGCGCTGCCACTGCTCCTCCGTCCACAGCACGTCCGGGACGGCCTGCGGGCGCGGGACCAGCATGGCGGCGCGCCCGCGGCCCCCGGTGACGGAGCCGGGCCGCGGGAACGCCCAGGCCGGCAGCGGCTCCCGGGCCGCCAGCCAGGCCGCCGGGATGCCCCGGGTGCCGGTGTGGGCGGCGACCACTCCCCCGGTGATCGCGGCCACGGTGTCCATGTCGCCGCCGGGCGCGACCGCCTCCCGGACAGCGGCCCGGTAGTCGGTCAGCCGCCGGGCCGCGCACCACAACGCGTAGGGGACGGTGTCGGCCGCGGACGTCCGGCTGCCGTTGCCGAGCACCCGGGCGGCCGCGAGCGGGTCCGGCTCGGCGAGCAGGGCGGCCGCCTCGGCCAGGCCGTCGTGGACGGCACCGCTCGGGGTGTGGTGGCGGACCTTCGCCAGGAAGCCGTTCGGCGTCATGGTCCAGGCCCGGGCCCGGACCGCCACCGCGGCGGCGACCGCGACCGCGACCGCGCCGTCCACCGCCTGCGGGTGGGTGTGGGTGGTCACCGCCGTCCGGGCGGCCAGCCGGACCACCTCGTCCAGGTCGTCGGCGAGCGCCGCCCCCAGCGGGGCGACCCGCATCGCGGCGCCGTTGCCGTAGGAGCCCCGGCCGTCGAAGAGTGCGGCGGCGAGCGCCCGGGCGTCGCCGCCCTCCCGGACCAGCCGGAGCATCCGGTTGGCGGCCGGGCCGTAGCCGCGGTCGAAGTCGTGGCGCAGGGCGAAGGCGAGCGTGAGGTCGGCCGGGTCGACGGTGCCGCGCTCGGTGACGGCCGCGTACACCGAGCAGGCCATCTCGGTGTCGTCGGTCCACGGCCAGGGGCCGGGCGGGTCGGTGCGGTCGGCGAGGTGGGCGGCCGCGGTGGCGGGGACGAAGAACTGCGCTCCGAGGGCGTCGCCCACGGAGAGCCCGTTGAGCGCGTCGAGCGCGGGGTTGTCGGGTGGAGTCGCCATAGGTGGTCCAGCTCAGCGTCCGGACCGACGGTCCGTCAACATCATTCCCGCGGAAGCCTCCGACGGGCGATGTTTCGCATACATCCGAACGGGACGGGCAGCACCGGGTCATGACCCGCGCGAACCCCCTCGACCCCGTCGTGCTGCTCGGCGCCGACCAGCAGCACATCGCCACCCGGGCGCAGCTGCGCCGGCTCGGCGTGCCCTCCGGCACCATCGCCCACCGGCTGCGCCCCGGCGGGCCCTGGCAGCAGGTGCTGCCCCGGGTGATCTGCCTGCAGAGCGGCCGGTTGACCGGCCATCAGCGGCTGCGCGCCGCCCTGGCGTACGCGAGCCCCAAGGGGCGTGAGCCCCGGGCCGGGGAGGTGCTGCTGACCGGCCACGCGGTGCTCGCCGACGCGGGGCTGCCGAGCGCCGGGCACCCGGCCGACCTCGATCGCGTCGACGTCCTGATCCCGGGTCAACGCCGGGTGGCGGAGCGGGAGTTCGTCCGGATCCACCGGTCGGCCGGGCCGCTGCCGGGCGGTTACGAGCGGGACGACGGGCTGTGGAGCGCCACCGTGGCCCGGGCGCTGGCCGACCTCGCGCCGCGCGAGAGCGGGCAGCAGCGCTTCCGGGCGCTGTGCGCCGAGGCCGTCCAGCGGCGGCACTGCGAACTCGGCGAGCTGTTGGACCACCTGCTGGCCAGACCGGGCGCGCTCGGACTGCCGCAGGTGGCCCGGGTGGTGGAGGACCTCACGGCCGGGGTGCGGTCGGTGGTCGAGGGCGAGGCCCGGGAGGTGCTGGCGCACACCGGTCTGCCCGAACCGCTGTGGAACGCGGTGCTCTTCCTGGACGGCCGCTTCCTCGCCGTCCCGGACGCCTACTGGCCGCACGCCTGCGTGGCCCTGGAGATCGACTCCCGCGCCTGGCACCTGCGGCCCGCCGACCACGAGCGCGGCCTGGCCCGCGCCAACCGGCTGACGGCCGTCGGCCTCCCGGTGGTCCGCACCACTCCGACCCAGCTCCGCCGGGACCCGACCCCGCTCCTGCACGAGCTGACCGCGCTCCTCACCACCGGCCCGCACGGCCCGCACCGCCGGATCAGCTGGCGCCGCGCCAGGTGACGCGGCGGCGGGCGGGGCGGGCGTACGCGGGGCCGGGGGTGACGCGGACCACCGGGCGTCGACCGCGCCGGTCAGCAGCGCGGGTCGATCTCCTGGAAGGTGGCGTAGTGGTCGGCCGACCAGTACTGCTCGCCGGCGTTGCCGGTGACGACCCGGCGGGTACCGCGGTCGTTGGAGCCGGGGGTGACCACGGTGTACTCGTGGTAGTAGCCGTCGCCCTTGCGCGGCAGCCGGCTCTCGCGGTTCTCGAAGACGATGCCGTCGCGGTTGTACGGGTACGGGCCGCCCTTGGCGATCAGGCCGAGGGTGTCCTGGGCCTGGCCGGGGAGCTTGGAGCGGCAGACGTCGGCGAGCGCCGGGTCGGCGGGCACCCAGGTGCCGGCGGCGGGGCCGCCTCCGCCGGGCGGCGGGGTGGGCTTCGGGGCGGAGGGCCTGGGGGCCGAGGAGCCCGTGGTGGCGGCGGTGGGGGTCGCGGCGGCCCTGGGGTGGCTGCCGCCGCCCCGGGCCGAGAGCAGGTACCCGACCGCGGCGGCGATCGCGAGGATCACCACGGCCACGAGCACGGGCAGACGGTTGCGGCTGGTCATGCGCCCCAGCTTGGCAGGCCCCGGCGGCGGGGGCGGGGTGTCACGCGCGTGGCCGCCGCCACACGCACGTGGGCCGGGCGGGGACGGACGCCGTTGTCCGTCCCCGCCCGGCCGTGTTACGTACGCCGGTTCTCCTGCGCCGAGCTCCGGTGCACGCCCTCCCGGTGGGGAGGGGAGCGGTCAGTCCGGCTCGCGGCCGAGGAGGGGATGCCTACCCTCTCTCAGCGCGAGTCGCTGCCCGCCGTCTCGATGGCGGCGCGGCCGGCCTCCAGGCGCGCCACCGGGATCCGGAAGGGGGAGCAGGAGACGTAGTCCAGCCCCACCTCGTGGAAGAAGTGGACCGAGTCCGGGTCGCCGCCGTGCTCGCCGCAGACGCCGAGCTTGAGGTCGGGGCGGGTGGCCCGGCCGGCCTCGACGGCGTGCTTGACGAGCGAGCCGACGCCGTCGCGGTCGATGGTCTCGAACGGGGAGACCCCGAAGATGCCCTTCTCCAGGTAGGCGGTGAAGAACGAGGCCTCCACGTCGTCCCGGGAGAAGCCCCAGACCGTCTGGGTGAGGTCGTTGGTGCCGAAGGAGAAGAACTCGGCGGCCTCGGCGATCTGGCCCGCCGTCACGGCGGCGCGCGGCAGCTCGATCATGGTGCCGAGCTTGATGTCCAGCTGGACGCCGGTGGACTGGGCGACCTCGGCGAGCACGCGCTCGCACTCGTCGCGGACCAGCTCCAGCTCCTGGACGGTGCCGACCAGCGGGATCATCACCTCGGGGCGCGGGTCCCCGCCGGCCAGCTTGCGCTCGGCGGCGGCCTCGGCGATGGCGCGGACCTGCATGCCGAACAGGCCGGGGATGACCAGGCCGAGGCGCACGCCGCGCAGGCCGAGCATCGGGTTCTGCTCGTGCAGCTTGTGCACCGCCTGGAGCAGGCGCAGGTCGTTCTCGTTCGGGTCCTTGCGGGCCTCGGCGAGAGCGACGCGCACCGACAGCTCGGTGATGTTCGGCAGGAACTCGTGCAGCGGCGGGTCGAGCAGGCGGACGGTGACGGGCAGTCCGTCCATCGCCTGGAAGAGCTCCAGGAAGTCGCTCTTCTGCAGCGGCAGCAGGGTGGAGAGCGCGAGCTCGCGGTCCTTGTCGTTGTCCGCCAGGATCAGGTGCTCGACCTCCTTGCGGCGCTCCTCGCCGAGGAACATGTGCTCGGTGCGGCACAGGCCGATGCCCTGGGCGCCGTAGCGGCGGGCGCGCCCGCCGTCCTCGGCGTTGTCGGCGTTGGCGCGCACCGCGAGGCGGCGGCGGCCGTCGGCGTGCGACATCAGCCGGTGCACGGCCTGGACCAGCCCGCCCTGGACGTCGGCGCCGGCGTGCAGGGTGCCCTCGAAGTACTCGACGACGGGGGACGGCAGGACGGGTACCTCACCGAGGTAGACCTTGCCGGAGGCGCCGTCGATGGAGACGACGTCGCCCTCCTCGACGACCAGGCCGTCGGCGGTGGTGAACCGGCGGGACTTGGTGTCGACCTCCAGCTCCTCGGCGCCGCAGACGCAGGTCTTGCCCATGCCGCGGGCGACCACGGCGGCGTGCGAGGTCTTGCCGCCGCGCGAGGTGAGGATGCCCTCGGCGGCGATCATGCCGTCCAGGTCGTCCGGGTTGGTCTCGCGGCGGACCAGGATGACCTTCTCGCCGGAGCGGGACCACTTGACGGCGGTGTAGGAGTCGAAGACGACCTTGCCGATCGCGGCGCCGGGCGAGGCGGCCAGGCCCCAGCCGATCTGCTTGGACTCGGCGTTCGGGGCGAAGCGCGGGAACATGAGCTGCGAGAGCTGGCCGCCGGTGACCCGCATCAGGGCCTCGTCCAGGTCGATCAGGCCCTGGTCGACCAGCTGGACGGCGATCCGGAAGGCGGCCGCGGCGGTGCGCTTGCCGACGCGGGTCTGCAGCATCCAGAGCTTGCCGCGCTCGATGGTGAACTCGATGTCGCAGAGGTCGCGGTAGTGGTTCTCGAGCTTCTGCATGATCGCCATCAGCTCGTCGTACGACTTCTTGTCGAGCTTCTCCAGCTCGGACAGCTGCAGCGTGTTGCGGATGCCGGCGACGACGTCCTCGCCCTGGGCGTTGGACAGGTAGTCGCCGTAGACGCCCTGGGCGCCCGTGGAGGGGTCACGGGTGAAGGCGACGCCGGTGCCGGAGTCCTCGCCGAGGTTGCCGAAGACCATGCTGCAGACGTTGACCGCGGTGCCGAGGTCGTTCGGGATGCGCTCCTGCCGGCGGTACAGGCGGGCGCGGTCGCCGTTCCAGGAGTGGAAGACGGCGTGGATGGCGAGGTCCATCTGCTCGCGCGGGTCCTGCGGGAAGGCCCGGCCGGTCTCGCGCTGGACGATGCCCTTGAACACCTCGACGAGTTCCCGGAGGTCGGAAGCGTCCAGGTCCAGGTCGTTGACGGTGCCCTTGGCGTGCTTGGCCGCGTCCAGGGCCTCCTCGAACAGCTCGCCGTCGACGCCCAGCACGGTCTTGCCGAACATCTGGACCAGGCGGCGGTAGGAGTCCCAGGCGAAGCGCTCGTTGCCGGACTGGGCGACGAGGCCGGTCACCGACGCGTCGGAGAGGCCGATGTTGAGGACGGTGTCCATCATGCCGGGCATGGAGAACTTCGCGCCGGAGCGCACCGAGACGAGGAGGGGGTCGTCGGCCTGGCCGAGCTTCTTGCCCATCTCCTGCTCGAGGGCGTCCAGGTGGGCGCCGATCTCCTCGTGGAGCGAGGTCGGCTCGCTGCCGGTCTCCAGGAAGACCTTGCAGGCCTCGGTGGTGATGGTGAACCCCGGGGGGACGGGGAGTCCCAGGTTGGTCATCTCGGCCAGGTTCGCGCCCTTGCCACCAAGAAGATCCTTGAGGTCCTTGTTTCCTTCGGTGAAGGAGTAAACAAACTTCTGCTGGGACGGCACGGGTCGGTCTCCTCGTACGCGGTTGCCCTGACGCCGGAGAACATACCCATTTCGAAGGCACTTCTCTGCCCCGAATAGGCCGTACGAGGCCGGTACCCAGCGGTAACCCGCTAGATCGAAAGCACATAAAGGCGTTCACCTCTGTTGGTGAAATCGTCCGGATGACGCTAGCCAGCGTTCAAGTCTTGAACGCAAGGAAACGTGAAGATCACACGATTCGGACGGAGGGTAGCGGCGCCGGGTCCGTCGCGTTGCCCCGGCTTGATTTCCTGCACCCGGATCCCCGATCCCCGGCCGACCGGCTTCGGGAAGCGATTCACCGCCGACCTGTCCAATTCGTCCACTGACCCGCCATCAGTCGACACCGTATGTGGCAAGAGTCACCAGCACATCTCGCCCTTCGAGCGTAGGCCACCTCCGCCGATCGTCGCACTCCGTCCACTCGCATGCCCGCAGCGTGACGATCGGGCGCCGAAAAGGAGCCCTCCTGTCCAGATTGGACAAGAGGGCTGGGACCGGGTGGCAGTGGACCCTCGGAGGCCCATTTCGCCACTAAGGACAGATCATCCGCCAGAGGTGTCCGATTCGGCGTCTTCGCCGGGTCGGGCGCAGTCGTACGGATCGTCCAACCACCCCTCCGGCAGGACCACCCGGTTGTTGCCGCTGGTGCGCCCGCGCGGGCCGTCCGCACCGGCCGGCCACCCCTGGGACTGCTCCACCTCGGACAGGGTTTCGGCCAGTTCGGCCAGGGAGGAGGAGCCGGCGAGCCGCACCCGCAGCTCGGAGCCGACCGAGAAGCCCTTGGTGTACCAGGCGACGTGCTTGCGGAAGTCGACCACGCCGCGTGCCTCGTCCCCGATCCACTCGCCGAGCAGCTGCGCGTGGCGCACCATCGCCCGGGCCACGTAGCCGAAGTCGGGGCGGGCGTAGTCGACGTCGCCCTCGAAGATCGCGACCAGGTCCTTGAACAGCCACGGCCGGCCCAGGCAGCCGCGCCCCACCACCACGCCGTCGCACCCGGTCTCGCGCATCATCCGCAGCGCGTCGTCCGCCGACCAGATGTCCCCGTTGCCGAGCACCGGGACGTGCGCCGGGACGGACTCGCGCAGCCGGGCGATCGCCGACCAGTCCGCCGTGCCGCCGTAGTGCTGGGCGGCGGTGCGCCCGTGCAGGGCGATCGCGGCCACCCCCTCCTCGGCGCCGATCCGGCCGGCGTCCAGGAAGGTGAGGTGGTCGTCGTCGATGCCCTTGCGCATCTTCATCGTCACCGGCAGCTCCCCCGCGTTGGCCACCGCCTCGCGCAGGATCTCGCGCAGCAGGTTGCGCTTGTACGGCAGCGCCGAGCCGCCGCCCTTGCGGGTCACCTTGGGCACCGGGCACCCGAAGTTGAGGTCGATGTGGTCGGCCAGGCCCTCGTCCGAGATCATCCGGGCGGCCTTGCCGACGGTCACCGGGTCCACGCCGTACAGCTGGATCGACCGCGGCTTCTCGCTCGGGTCGAACCTGATCAGCTGCATGGTCTTCGCGTTGCGCTCGACCAGCGCCCGGGTGGTGATCATCTCCGACACGTACAGGCCCTTGCCGCCGGACTGCTCACGGCAGAGCGTGCGGAACGGCGCGTTGGTGATGCCGGCCATCGGCGCCAGCACGACGGGCGGCCACACCCGGATCGGGCCGATGTCCAGCGGCGCGAACTCGGTGTCGGACGCGGTGGGTGCGGACGTGGCTGTCATGCGCGGCTGACCTCGGGGCAGGGGACGGGGACTCTCCATTGTCCCCCACCCGGGTCACCGGCCCGGTGCGGGCCCGGTGCGGGCACCGCCCGGCGGCCGGGGCGGGCGCCGGCCGGCCCCGGGCCCCGGGCACCCGACCGCCCCGGGCTCAGGACGGGTCGATCGTGACCGACCCGGAGCCGACCGAGGCGTGGATCCGGTTCGGGCTGGCGGAGTCCGCCAGGTTCGGGTCGATGTGCCGGCTGCCGCTGCCCGCCTCACCGCTGAAGCCGTACCGGGTGCCGGTCGGCAGGGTCATCCGCAGCGAGCCGGAGGCCGTCCTGGCGTCCACCGACCGCGGGGCCTTCGCGAAGGACAGCTCCAGCGCGCCCGAGGTGCTCTCCACCTCCACCCGCCCGGAGCTCAGGTCCACGCCCTGCACCATCCCGGAACCGGTGTGCGCGTACACCTCGCCCGAGATGTCGACCAGCCGCAGCTGACCCGAGCCAAGGTCCATCCGGACGCCGCCGCTCAGGCCCTCCACCTGGACGCTGCCCGAGCCCACCTCCCCCGAGACGTCGGTGCCGGCCGGCACCTCCAGATCGATCTGGGCGCCGCACCCGAAGTCGGCGACCGGCAGGACCTGCCGGCAGTCCATGCCGACGGTGAGCACGTCACCCTCGAAGGTGGCCGACACCACCGGCTTGCGCACCGTCCAGTCCAGGTTCTGCCGCACCACCACGTGGCCGTCCCGGCCCGCCCTGATCCGCACCGCGGCGCTGCCGGTGTCCAGCCTGAGCCGGTGGACCGCCACGTCGTACGACTGGACGGAGGTGGTCTGCTGCTGCACCGCCACCGCCCAGGTCTGCACCCCGGCGCCGATCAGGCCGAGCACGGTCGCGACCGTCCCGGTGACCCGCCAGGCCCTGCGGACCGCCACCCCCTTCTCCCCCGCCACCGCTACCCGACCTCCAGGAACCGCAGCACCGCCATCACCCGGCGGTGGCTGTCGTCGGCCGGCGGGAGGTCCAGTTTGGTGAAGATCGAGTTGATGTGCTTGGCCACCGCGCTGTCGCTCACCACCAGCGCGCCCGCGATCGCCGCGTTGGAGCGGCCCTCCGCCATCAGGCCGAGGACGTCCCGCTCGCGCGGGGTCAGCTTCTCCAGCGGATCCCGGTGCCGCCGCACCAGCAGCTGGGCCACCACCTCCGGGTCCAGCGCGGTGCCGCCCGCGGCGACCCGCTGCAGCGCGTCCAGGAAGTCGTCCACGTTGGCGACCCGCTGCTTCAGCAGGTAGCCCACGCCGCTGGTGTTGGTGGCCAGCAGGTCGGCCGCGTAGCGCTCCTCCACGAACTGGGACAGCAGCAGCACGGCGACCTCCGGCCACTCCCGGCGGATCACCATGGCGGCCTTCACGCCCTCGTCGTGGAAGCCCGGCGGCATCCGGACGTCCGCCACCACCACGTCCGGGCGGTGCTCCTCGACCGCGGCCAGCAGCTCGGTGGCGTCCCCGACGGCGGCCACGACCTCGAAGTCCACCGCCTCCAGGACCTTGACCAGGCCGACCCTCAACAGGACCGAGTCCTCGGCGATCACAGCACGCACGGCAACTCCACGGTGATGGTGGTGGGACCCCCGAGGGGGCTGAGAACGGAGAGGGTGCCGTCGACCGCGGCGGTGCGCTTGCGCAGACCGGTCAGACCGGTCCCGCCGGCCGGATCCGCGCCGCCCACGCCGTCGTCGCTGACGACCAGGCGCAGCCGGCCGCCGGCCGTCCGCACCGAGAGGTCGACCCGCCGGGCGCGGGCGTGCTTGGCCACGTTGGTCAGGGCCTCGGAGACGGTGAAGTACGCCACCGCCTCCACCGTCGGCGAGACCGGCTCGGACAGGTCGACGTCCAGCCGCACCGGCAGCGGGGCCCGCGCGGCGATCCCGGACAGCGCGGCGTCCAGGCCGCGGTCCTCCAGGACGGCCGGGTGCAGGCCGCGGACCAGGTCGCGCAGCTCGTCGATGGCCGCCTGGGCCTCCTCGTGCGCGGCCACGATGACCTGCATGGCCTCGGGCGGCAGCACGTCCTTGAGGGTGCGCCGGGCCAGGCCCAGGTTCATCGCCAGGGAGGTCAGCCGCTGCTGGGCGCCGTCGTGCAGGTCCCGCTCGATCCGGCGGCGCTCGGCGTCCACCGCGTCCACCAGCCCGGCACGGCTCTCGGTGACCTCCTCCACCCGGCGCTCGAGCCTCTCCGCCCGGTTCGGGCCGAGCAGCAGGCCCGCCGCACGCACCTCCAGCCAGGCCGCCAGGGCCGCCAGCCACGGCGCGGCCGCCAGCAGCAGCACCCCGCAGAGCGTGATCGCGACGTCCAGCCCGGCCAGCTCGGAGCGCAGCCCGCCACTGGGCAGCAACCAGATCCAGCCGTACGTGCAGGCCATCACCAGCCCGGCACCCCAGGCGTACAGCACCGCCAGCGCGCCCACCGCCAGCAGCGGGCCGACCACCAGGTGGTAGGCGCTCTGGCGCCAGGTCAGGCCCAGCAGCCACCGGTGCCAACCGCCGGCCGGGCGCGGCGGCGGCACCTCCACCCCGTGCAGGGCGCGCAGCCGGCCGCGCTGGAGGGCCGTCAGCGGACGGGTGCCGCCGAGGACCAGGACGAGCACCGGGATCAACAGGGCGGACTCGGTGACGGCCAGCCAGACGGGCAGGGCGATCGGGATGCCGGCGGCTATCAGACGGGTGTCCCGCCAGGCCCCGGGCGACCACGGGGTGCGCCGGAGGCTCCTGACGAGCGCTCGGCGCAACGGTGTGGAGGACATGGCCGACAGCGTAGGGCCCGGTGATCATCGACCGCCATGAAGGGGGCGCCCCGGCGGGGGTGTACCTGGGTACACCCCCGATTCGGAGCGGGGCACCACCGACAACGGACCATGATCGACGGAATTCTTGGGCCCATGACGAGCAGCGCACCGCACTCCGCCACCCCACCGCACCGGCGGCCCGCCCCCGGGAGCCACGGGGCTACTCCCGACGGCGCGCCCCGCGCGGCGGGGCCGGAGGGCACGCTGCCCGTCGGGGCCGGCCGGGACGGCGGCGCGGCATGAGCACCGCCGTCCTGGCCGGCCGCCCGGCCGCCCCGTTCGTCCTGCCCGCACGCTTCGAGCGGGTGCCGGCGCTGGCCGCCGTCGCGCTGCTGCCCTGGCTCGCGGTCCTCGCCGTCTGCCACGAGACCCCGTGGGTGGTGCTCGACCTGGTCGAGCTCACCGCGCTGGTCTCGCTCGACGCGCTGCTGCGCCGGCGCAGCAGCGCCGCCGCCGTGGCCGGCGCGGCCGTCGCCCTGCTGCTCGCCGGGGACGCGCTGGCCGACGTCGCCTGCGCCGGGCCGGGCCACGCGGTGCTCGCCGCGCTGGTGATGGCGTTCCTCGTCGAACTGCCGCTCGCCGTGGTCTGCGTCCTGCTCGGCCGGGCCGCGGCGGCCGGACGCTGAGGCCGGTCCCTGAGGGTCGGTCTCTGAGGGTCGGTGCCGAGGCGGGGCGCCGGGCCGGTCAGCGGGTGGTGGGCAGACGGTTCATCAGCTCGCGGGTCTGCTCGTCGCGCGGGGTGTAGGTGATCATCCGGGTGCCGAGCCGGGGGCCGAGCCAGAGGTTGGTGTACTCGCAGTGCAGCAGTCCGACGCCCGGCACCCGGAAGCGCTTGATGCCGTTGCCCGGGCGCATCACGTCGTGCCGCTGCCAGGCCGCCTCGAAGTCCGGCGAGGCCCTGCGCAGCCGCGCCAGCAGCGTCTTCCAGGCCGGCTCCGCACTGTGGTCGGCCATCCCGGCGCGGAACCGGGCCACCATCACGTCGCGTTCGGTGTCGTGGTCCACGAGCACCTCGCGGAAGCGCGAGGGCGTGAACGCCAGCCACAACAGGTTCCGGTCCTCCGGGGCGAGCTCGGCGAGGTCCCCGACGATCCCGGTGTACTGGGCGTTGTACGCCAGCACGTCGTAACGCGTGTTGATCACTCCGGCCGGGCAGGGCGCCAGCTGATCCAGCACCAGGCGGATGCTGGGCGTCACCGACGGGCAGTCGACCACCGGCGCCGGGTCGTCCGCGCCCGCCAGGGTGAACAGGTGGGCGCGCTCGCTCGGGTCCAGCAGCAGCGCACGGGCGACCGCGTCCAGCACCTGGGCGGACACCTGGATGTCGCGGCCCTGCTCCAGCCACGTGTACCAGGTCACCCCGACGGCGGCGAGCTGCGCGACCTCCTCCCGGCGCAGGCCCGGGGTCCGGCGGCGCCCGGTCATCGGCAGGCCGACCTGCTCGGGTGCGATCCGCTCGCGGCGGCTGCGCAGGAAGGCCGCCAGGTCGTGCCGGCGGGCGTCGGCGGGGGTGTTCCGGGCTTGCGCGGGCGGGGTGACGAGGCTCATGGTTCCCAGCATGCGTCAGCCGCGATCCTGTTGCCAGGTACTTCTCATACCCGGATAACCACACTCTGGTACCAGGGTGCGGAGCAGCGGATCGTATGACCCGTGACCCGACACCTCGCCACCGCAGCCGCACCGGCCCGCGCCGCCACCACCCCCGGCAGCACCGCCACCGCCGCCCGCCCCGCCGGCATCCCGGCCACCGACACCCCGGCCACCGGCGGCCCGTCGACCGCCCACCCCTCGACCGGCGGCCGCCCCGCCGTGGCCCCGTCCCCCGGGACCCCCTCCCTCGGCACCGCCGGGCTGGTCACCGTCCTGCTCGGGGCCTTCCTGCCGATGCTCGACTTCTTCATCGTCAACGTCGCGCTGCCCACCATCGACCACGACCTCGCCGCCGGCCCCGCCGTCCTCGAACTCGTCGCCGCCGGCTACGGCATCGCCTTCGCCGTGCTGCTGGTGCTCGGCGGCCGCCTCGGCGACATCTTCGGCCGGCGCCGGCTCTTCGTCATCGGCGCGCTCGCCTTCGCCGTCACCTCGCTCGCCTGCGGCCTCGCCCCCGGCGCCTGGAGCCTGGTCGCCGCCCGGGCCGCCCAGGGCGCCTCGGCCGCACTGCTGATCCCGCAGGTCCTCGGCACCATCACCGCCGCCACCGAGGGGGCCCGGCGCGGCCGCGCCCTCAGCGTCTACGGAGCCGTCGGCGGCATCTCCGTCGTGATCGGCCAGGTGCTCGGCGGCATGCTCGTCGCCGCCGACCTGTTCGGCACCGGCTGGCGCTCCGTCTTCCTCCTCAACGTGCCGTTCGCGCTGCTCGCGGTGGTCCTCGCCGTCCGCTACGTCCCGGAGAGCCGGGCCGCCAGCGCCGCCCGGGTCGACGTCCCCGGCACCGTCCTGCTCACCGCGGCCCTGGTCGCGCTGCTCGTCCCCCTCATGGAGGGCCGCGCCGCCGGCTGGCCGCTCTGGTCCTGGGTGATGCTGGCCCTGTTCCCCGTCCTCGCCGTCGCCTTCGCCCTCGTCGAACGCCGCGCGGAGCGGCGCGGCGACACCCCGCTCGTGCCGCCGACGCTGCTGCGCATCCCCGAGATGCGGCGCGGCCTCGGCATCGCCCTGCCCTACTTCGCCGGCTTCGGCGGCTTCATGTTCGTCATCGCCGTCGCCCTGCAGCAGGGCCTGCACCTGGGCCCGGTGGCGGCCGGCTGGGCACTCGTCCCGATGGCCGTCGGCTACTTCAGCGCCTCGCTCTCCGGCCCGCGGCTGATCGGCCGGTACGGCAGCCGGGTGCTGAGCGCCGGTGCCGTCGTCCAGGCCACCGGACTGGCCACCCTCGCCGCGACCGTGCTCACCGACTGGGCGCACTTCTCGCCGCTGCGGATGGCCCCCGGCGTCGCCCTGGCCGGCATCGGGCAGGGTCTCATCGGCACCCCGCTGTTCCGGGTCGTCCTCTCCAAGGTGCCCACCGCGCGCGCCGGCGTCGGCAGCGGCGTACTCGCCACCAGCCAGCAGGCCAGCCTCGCCCTCGGCGTCGCCACCCTCGGCACCCTCTACCTGTCGCTCTCCCCCGGTCTCGGCATGGACCGCGCCCTCGCCCTCTGCCTGGGTCTCCAGCTCCTCGGCTCGTTCACCGTCCTCTACCTGACCACCCGTCTCCCCCGCTCCATCGGCTGACCCGGCCGGCGGGTCACGGCGCGCAGGACGGCCCCGCGGTCACCCCGTGACCGCGGGGTCCGGCCGTTCCCGGCGGGGCGGTGCCCGTCGGGGCGTCACTCACCCCGCCCCGGGCCCGGGTGCCGGCACCCGGGCGGGGTGAGTACCCGTACTCATGCCGCGCCGGGGCGCCTGCGGAAGGCTCGTCCCGTACCTACCGCACACCCGAGGAGACCGTCGTGTCCGTCGAAGCCGCCCGTTCCGCCCACCACACCGCGGTCGCCCGGCTCATGGTGGTCGGCGCGGGGTTCTGGGGGGCCGCCCCCTTCTACGCCCTGGCCATGCGGCCGCACCCGGGCGATCGGCTGCCGCCCCGGGAGAAGTGGGGTTCCGCCGAGTACGAGACGGCCCAGATCGACAACCTGGTCGCGGGGATCGGCTTCCTGATGATCCTGCTGGTGGCCGCCACCGCCGTGTGGTGCTGGGCCCGGGCGGCGCACCGCCTGCGGCAGGGGGCGGCGGGCGCGGCGGCCTTCGCGGCGGGGACGGCGCTCTACACCGGGCTGCTGGCCGTCGTCGGCGCGGGCGCGGTCTTCGGCGGCCTGCGCGATCCGGCCGCGGTCGGGGCGCTCGCCGTCCTGCTGCCCCTGAGCGCGGCCGCCCTGGTGGCCACGGCGCTGCCCCGGATGCGTCGGACACCGCGGCCGGGCCTCGGCAGCGGGGCGGTCGAAGGCCGCTGACGTCGCGTCGTGGCGGCCGGCGACCGCAGCGCCCACGGCCGCGGTGCCCCCACGGCCCGCACCGGCTCCCGCCCGCGGTGCCCTCCTGCCAGGCCCGCCCGGCCTTCCTCCCCGCGCTCCGGGCTGTCACCCTGGTCATCCGCCCCGCCGCGGCGGGCACCCCGTACCGACGGCCACCCCGAGGAGGGACATGACCCCGGACATCCACCAGGCGCTGGACCTCCAGGAGGACGACAACCTCCTGGAGGCCGGCGCCGCCGCCCCGCCCAACCGCCCGCCGTACGACAAGGTGCTCGCCACCCGCCCGGTCCGCCGGCTCCCGTACGCCTGGGTGGCGCGGAGCAGGCCCGGCGCCACCCTCGTGGCCGTCCTCGGCACCTGGAGCGAGGGCGCCGGCCTGGCCCGGCTCACCGTCCTGCCGGACGGCACCGCCGAGGGCGGGATCATCGCCCGCGCCGACGCGCTCCCCGGCGACGCCGCCCGGTACGCCCGGAGCCAGCCGTACTGGATCACCTTCGCCGGGCCCGGCCGGCCGGCGCGGATCACCCCCACCCTCCTGAGCGACCCGGCGGCCGCCCTCCTCGTCCAACTGGCCTTCCCCGACGCGGAGTACTACGTCACCATCGGCGAGGACCTGGAGTCGATCCACTGCCTGGCGACCCCCGGCTCGCTGGCCGAGGTCCGCGACGACACCTACGGCTGGACGGCCCACCAGAGCGGCCGGCGCGCCCTGTGGGACGAGGCCGAACCCCTCCTGGCCGCCTGGCAGGAGGCCGGGCGCCCCGGCGCCACCGCCGTCCGGCTCCGGATCGCCCCGCACACCTGGACCGCCTGGGTCCCGGGCCACCCCGCACTGCGCTGGGAGCACCGGTGCCCTGACGCGCCGCCCGGCGAAGTGTGAGAATCGCGTGATCTCCGGGACGGGCGGGGCGACACCTGGAAGGCTGTGGCCCCGATCCGACCGCACCACGACCACCCGGGGGAGCCACCCATGCCGCTGTTCGGCAGCCGCAAGAACCTTCCGAAGCCCCTGTGCGACGAGCACGGCCCGTGCAGGGAACTCGCCAGGATCTCGGTCTTCGACGTCCGGGACCGGCTGCGGCTCCTGATCACCCCGACCAGCGGCCTGGGGCCGGACACGATGGCGCAGCGGATCGACGACGAGCTGTCGGTGGTCCTCTGCGTCGACGGGGGGAAGCGGGGCGGGGCGACGGCGGCCCTGTCGATCGCCGAGCACGCCGCCGACCAGTGGAGCATCAGCCGCCCGGAGCTGTGGGAGCGGGCGTTCGCCAACCTGCCCGCCCAGGACCTCAACCGGCGGTCCTTCAACGCCACCAACGGCGACACCCTGTACGCCATCAACGGCACGGGCGCCTGGCCCGGCGCCGCCCGGGCGCTGCGCCTGGAGCAGGCCCTGGGCGGGATCGAACTGCCCTACGGCGCCCTGGTCACCCTGCCCACGGGCAACGCCTTCTGCGCCGCGCCGATCCGCACCAGCGCCTCGCTGAACGCGATCCGCTTCATGATCGACCTGTCCGGGAACCTCGCCGCCGGCGACCCGGCGCCGCTGACCTCGTCGATCTTCTGGTACCGCGACGGCTGGCTCGAGAACCTCAACGTCGGGACGAACGGCATGATGCGCCCCTCGGCCCGCTTCCGCGAGCTCGCCGACACCCTGCCGGCGGCCTGAGCGACGGGCTCCCACCCGGGCCGGGGCGCACTCTTCCACAGCGCCCCCCGGGGGGCACCCCCGACGGCCGCCCCGAAACCCGCTGGCCCGGACCCGCCCCTTCATGTCAGAGTGACGATATGAAGGAGAAGCACGTGGGGCACCCCGGCGAGGCCCGCAGCCGGGCCGAGTTGGCGGCGCTGACGGCGGCCGGGGCGCGGCCGAAGTGGGTGATGTTCTGGGGGCACACCGCGCGCGGGGGCGGGGGCACCCGGCAGGAGTGCCTGAGCCAGTGGTGGCCCGCGGAGTTCACCGTGGACGGGGTGACGTACCCGTCGGCCGAGCACTGGATGATGGCGGGCAAGGCCCGGATGTTCGGGGACGAGGCCATCGCGCGGCAGGTGCTGGAGGCGCGAACCCCGGCCCAGGCGAAGAAGCTGGGGCGGCTGGTCCGGGGCTTCGACGGCGAGGTGTGGGAGGCCGGTCGGTTCGAGCTGGTCGTCGAGGGCAACGTCGCCAAGTTCGGGCAGGACGAGCGGTTGCGGGCGTACCTGCTGGGCACGGGGGCGCGGGTGCTGGTCGAGGCCAGTCCGGTGGACCGGATCTGGGGCATCGGGCTCGCCGCGGACGACGTCCGGGCGGAGCGCCCCGCCGAGTGGCGGGGGGAGAACCTGCTCGGCTTCGCGCTGATGGAGGCCCGCGCACGGCTGGCCGCGTGAGGGCGGTCGTCCCGCTGCTGGACGGTGCCGTGCTGCTGTCGACGGGGGCGGCGCTGGCACTGGCGCCACGCGCGTGGCGGCGCGAGGTCGCGCCCGGGCGCGGGAGCCGGGAGGTCCCGCGGGGGCGCGGGAGCCGGGAGGTCCCGCCCGGGCGCGGGGGGCGCTTCGGCCCGGAGGCGGCGCTGGCCGTCGTCGTCGGACTGATCCTGCTCAACCAGGCCCTGTTCACGGTGTACGTCCGCCGGGTGCACGACGGCAGCGCCGCGTTCGTCGCCCGCCACCTGCCGCCCGGCTGGTTCGACCTGGCGGGCCCGAACGCGCTGCTCGACCGGCTGGCGGCGCACTTCCCCGCACCGGAGCTGCTGGCGCCCACCGTGCTCCGGGTCCAGGCGCTGCTCGAACTGCCGCTGGTGCTGCTGGCGTTCGCCGCCGTGCTGCGCCGGCTGGACCGGGGCCTGTACGTACGGGTGGCGCGCTCGCCGCTGGTCCCGTTCGCCGCCGCCTCCTACACGGTGGCGTTCTGCGCGGTGGAGTGGGACCTGCACAACCCGTACACCGTGGACGACATCGCGCTGCGGATCGTCTCGGCGCTGGTCACCCCGCCGTTGCTGGCCCGGATCGCCGGGCGGGAGCCGCCCGCCGACCGACCGCCGCGCAGCCCGGTGCTGTTCGCGGTCGACCTGTGGCTGTACGGCCACCTGATGCTGGTGCTGTACGACACCGTGCTGCTCTACAACCTGGGCCGGCTCGGCGGGCACCTGCCCGGCGCGCTCGCCGGGGTGGCCGCCCTGGCCGTCACCGCGGCGCTGCCGCGGTCCGCGCAGGAACCCGGCCCCCGGGTCGCCGCGCTCACCGCGACGACCGGCCGCGCGCTCGCCCTCTTCCTGGTGCCGGCGCTCGCGATCCGCTACGGCGCCTCCTTCGGCACTCCCCGGCTCGCCGCCGCCGCGGGCCTGCTGGTGGCGGCGGCCGCGCTGCGCCGGGAGTCCCTCCGACTGCTCCCCGCCGCGGCGGCGGGCCTGGCCGTCGGGTGCGCGGTGGCCGCGCTGCTGCCGGGGCCGTACTTCGAGGCGACGCTGCTCCGGAGCGCGACCGGCGCACTTCTCGCGGCGTCCGCCCTCTGCGAGCTCCTTGACACCACTCGGTCACGACTGGACGTGCTCCCTTAACTCCCCAGCCACATAACGACGCCAGGATGTCCCGCAGTCAGGGTCGAGATGGACAGGGTGGGGCGATCATGCGCATGCGGCCGACGGCAGAACCCGCGGGCCAGCACCTGGAAGGCGAGCACCAGGCGCACGAACTCCGGGCGGAGCTGGACGAGTTACTCCGGGCGAGCCGCTACGCGAGCCAGCGGGAGCGGCGGTTGAACGAGGCGCTGCGGGCGGCACCGGGCCGCCAGCGGCCGGACGGGGACCTGCTGCGCCAACTGGCCCAGGCCCGCACCCTGCGCGAGGGCCTGGGCGCCCGTTGCCTCCAACTGAGCGACCAGCTGGAGGACTTGCAGACCCGGCTGCGGCACCGGCAGTCCGAGCAGGCACCGCACCCCGCGCCGGCGGCACCGCCCGCCCGGCCCGACCTAGGCGCCCTGTCCGAACGGGTGTCGGCCCTGCACCGCGCCGGCGCGTTCGCCGAGGCCGCGGAGCTGCTCGCCCAGGCCGCGACCCGCCTCGAACCGGCCGACACCGCACTGCTGGTCGGCATGCTGGCCCGGCGCGGCCCGTCGGGCGCCTCGCTCCGGCTGGCCAGGAGCGCCGCCCGCTGCTCCCCGGAGCAGGCGGTGGCGGTGCTGGCGGAGTTGCGCGAGCTCGGGCTGGCCGAGGAGGCCGCGGAGCTGTTCCACACCTTCTGGGGCCTCCCGGCCGCCGAGCTGCCCGCCCTGCTGGCGGCGCTGGAGCGGGCCGGTCAGAGCGCGGACGGCGCCACGCTGCTCTGGGAGTGGGGCTCGGCGCCGACACCGGAGCTCACCGCGCTGGCCGACGGCCTGCGGCGCGCGAACCGCCGGGCCGACCTGCGGACCCTGCTGCGCCAGGCGGCGGGCCGGCCGACCGCGGACCTGGCCTCGCTGGCGACGGGCCTGCCGGCCGAGCTCGCCACCGTACTGCTGCACGAGCTGGCCGCGCTGCGCCCGCCGGCGGAGCTGGTCCGGCTGGCGGCCGCCCTGGAGACGGCCCCGGGGCTGTACGAGGAACTGCTCGCGGCCCTGCTGGCCGACGCCGTCCGGCACCGGACCACCCTCGCCGCGCTGCGCAGCGCCGGCCTGCCGACCACGCCGGCCCCGGCACCGCGGTCCCGCTGGGGCCGCAGGTAGCCGCGCCGGGCCGCGACGGGCCGCGACGACGGGAGCCCCCGCCCGCCCGGTGAGGGCGGACGGGGGCTCCCGGAGGCGCCGGCCGGACTCAGCAGCCGATCAGTCGCGCGGCCAGGTACGACTTGACCTGGTCGAGCGAGACGCGCTCCTGCGACATGGTGTCGCGCTCGCGCACGGTCACCGCGTTGTCCTCGAGGGTGTCGAAGTCGACGGTGACGCAGAACGGCGTGCCGATCTCGTCCTGGCGGCGGTAGCGCTTGCCGATGGCGCCGGCGTCGTCGAACTCGACGTTCCACGCGGTGCGCAGGTCGGCGGCCAGGCCGCGGGCCTTCGGGGAGAGGTCGGCGTTGCGCGACAGCGGCAGGACGGCGACCTTGACCGGGGCCAGGCGCGGGTCGAGCCGCATGCCGACGCGCTTCTCCAGGACGCCCTTGGCGTTGGGCGCCTCGTCCTCGAAGTAGGCGTCGATCAGGAAGGCCAGCATGGCGCGGTTGAGGCCGGCCGCCGGCTCGATGACGTACGGGAAGTACCGCTCGCCGGACTCCTGGTCGAAGTACTTCAGGTCCTGGCCGGACGCCTCGCTGTGCACCCGCAGGTCGTAGTCGGTGCGGTTGGCGACGCCCTCCAGCTCGGAGAACTCGCTGCCGCCGAAGTTGAAGCGGTACTCGATGTCCACCGTGCGCTTGGCGTAGTGGGAGAGCTTCTCCTTCGGGTGCTCGAAGAAGCGCATGTTCTCGGTGCGCAGGCCGAGGCCGACGTACCAGTCCCAGCGCTGCTGGAGCCAGTACTCGTGCCACTGCTCGTCCTCGCCCGGCTTGACGAAGAACTCCATCTCCATCTGCTCGAACTCGCGGGTGCGGAAGATGAAGTTGCCGGGGGTGATCTCGTTGCGGAAGCTCTTGCCGGTCTGGGCGATGCCGAACGGCGGCTTCTTGCGCGAGGTGGTCTGGACGGCCTTGAAGTTGGTGAAGATGCCCTGGGCGGTCTCGGGGCGCAGGAACGCCAGGCCGCTGGCCTCCTCGGTGACACCGAGGTGGGTCTTCAGCATGCCCGAGAAGTCCTTGGGCTCGGTGAACTGGCCCTTGGTGCCGCAGTCGGGGCAGTTGACGTCCTTGAGGCCGTTGGCCGGCGGGAAGCCGTGCTTGGCCTCGTACTTCTCCTCCAGGTGGTCGGCCCGGTGGCGCTTGTGGCAGGAGAGGCACTCGGTCAGCGGGTCGTTGAAGGTGGCGACGTGGCCGGAGGCCTCCCAGACCTCACGGGCGAGGATCACCGACGAGTCGAGTCCGACGACGTCCTCACGCGCCTGCACCATCGCGCGCCACCACTGGCGCTTGATGTTCTCCTTGAGCTCGACACCCAGCGGCCCGTAGTCCCAGGCGGCACGCGTGCCGCCGTAGATCTCGCTGCAGGGGTAGACGAAGCCACGGCGCTTGCTCAGGCTGACGATCGTGTCGATCTTGTCGGCGGCCACAGTGCTCTCTTCAGTACGTACGGCACGGTCAGGGCACGGCTGGTTGCGCGTACCCGAATACCTCAGGTTACCGGCCATATGGGTACGTGGTTCAAATCGGTATCGTCCGGTCTCCCCCACCCATCGTCACCTGCCGTTCACCCGTCCGAGTGAGTTGACAATCATTTCCACTAAAGATGAGAATGATTGTCATGATGATCCGACGACGCACCCGCAGCTCCATAGCCCTCGCCGCCACCGCCCTCGCCGCCTCCCTCGCCCTCACGGCCTGCGGCGGCAGCAGCAGCGCCCAGGACGCGAACGGCAAGCTGAAGGTCGTCGCCTCCTTCTACCCGATGGAGTACCTGGCCCAGCAGATCGGCAAGGACCACGTCGCGGTCACCGACCTCACCGCGGCCGGCGTCGAGCCGCACGACCTGGAGCTCACCGCCAAGCAGGTCGGCACCGTCCAGAAGGCCGACGCGATCCTCTACCTCAAGGGCCTGCAGCCCACCGTCGACCAGGCGGTCGCCCAGTCCGGCAGCAAGCACAAGATCGACGCCACCGCCGCCAGCCCGCTGGTGGACCACCACCTCGACGAGGGCGCCGAGGACGGCGGGGCCGACGGGCACCGGCACGAGGGCCCGGCCGGCGACCCGCACATCTGGCTCGACCCGACCCGCTACGCGGCGGTGGCCAGGAGCGTCGGCGAGGAGTTCGCCAAGGCCGACCCGGCCCACGCCGAGGACTACCGCCGGAACACCGACGACCTGGTCGGCCGGCTGACCGCGCTCGACGAGCAGTTCCGCACCGGCCTGAAGGACGCCGGCACCCGGACCTTCGTCACCAGCCACGCCGCCTTCGGCTACCTCGCCGAGCACTACGGCCTCACCCAGGTCGCCGTCAACGGCGTCGACCCGGAGTCCGAGCCCACCCCGGCCCGCCTCGCCGAGGTGCAGAAGGCCGCCAAGGACAACGGCGTCACCACGATCTTCTTCGAGACCCTGGTCAGCCCCAAGCTCGCCGACACCGTCGCCAAGGACCTCGGCCTCAGGACCGCCGTCCTGGACCCCCTGGAGGGCGTCAAGGACCCGGCCAAGGACGACTACCTGACGGTGATGAAGCAGAACCTGGCCAACCTCCAGGCCGCCCTCGGCGCCACCAGCGCCGCCAGCTGACGGGACGACAGCACGCCATGACCCCTCCGACACCCCCGGCCGTCCGCCTCCGTGACGCCGTCGCCTCGCGCGGCGGCCGGCCGGTGCTGCGCGGCGTCGACCTCACCGTCCAGCCCGGCGAGGTGGTCGCCCTGCTCGGCGCCAACGGCTCCGGCAAGTCCACCACCGTCAAGGCCGTCATCGGCTCCGTCCCGCTGGAGCAGGGCTCCCTGGAGCTGTTCGGCGTCCCGTACGCCGGGTTCCGCGCCTGGCACCGGATCGGGTACGTCCCGCAGCGCACCACCGCCGCCTCCGGCGTCCCCGCCACCGTGCGCGAGGTGGTCTCCACCGGGCGCCTGCCGCAGCACCGGCTGCTGCCGTTCCGCCGCCGGGACCGCGCCGCGGTGGACCGCGCGCTGCACGCCGTCGGCATGCTGGAGCGGGCCGGGGACGGCGTCGCCGACCTCTCCGGCGGCCAGCAGCAGCGGGTGCTGATCGCCCGCGCCCTGGTCGGCACCCCCGACCTGCTGATCATGGACGAGCCGATGGCCGGCGTGGACGCCGCCAGCCAGCAGGTGCTCGCCGACACGCTGCGCGCCGAGGTCGCCCGCGGCGCCGCCGTCCTCCTCGTGCTGCACGAACTCGGCCCGCTGGAGCCGCTGATCGACCGCGCCGTGGTGCTGCGGGACGGCTGCGTCGCGCACGACGGCCCGCCGGTGCCCAACACCGGGCTGCACGCGCTCCCCGGCCACGACCACGTCCACCCGCACGCCGACCACACCCCGCCGAGGCTGCTCGCATGACCGAGATGCTGTCCTACGAGTTCATGCAGCGCGCCCTGCTCGCCGCCGTCCTGGTCGGGATCACCGCCCCGGCCGTCGGCATCTACCTGGTGCAGCGCCGGCAGGCCCTGATGGGCGACGGCATGGGCCACGTCGCGATGACCGGCGTCGGCCTCGGCTTCATCTTCCAGACCAGCCCGGTCTGGATGGCCGTCCTGGTCTGCGTGCTCGGCGCCGTCACCATGGAGCTGGTCCGCTCGCGTGGCAACCAGCGCGGCGACATCGCGCTCGCGATGCTCTTCTACGGCGGCATGGCCTGCGGCAAGCTACTCGTCTCGCTCTCCGCCCAGGCCGGCGCCGGCTCGCTGGAGAGCTACCTGTGGGGCTCGATCCTCACCGTCGCCCCCGCGGACCTGACCGCCATCGCGGTGCTCGGCGCGGTGGTCGTCGCGGTCACCGTCGGGCTGCGGCGCCAGCTCTTCGCGATCTGCCAGGACGAGGACTTCGCCCGGGTCACCGGGCTGCCGGTGCGCACCCTCAACCTGCTGCTCGCGGTGATGGCGGCGGTCACCGTCACCGTCGCCATGCGGGTGGTCGGCCTGCTGCTGGTCAGCGCCCTGATGGTGGTCCCGGTGGTCGCCGCCCAGCAGCTGACCCGCTCCTTCGCCGCCACCCAGGCGGCCTCGATCGCGCTCGGCGTGGTGGTCTCGCTGGCCGGCGTCACCGGCTCCTACCAGCTCGACGTGCCCTCCGGTCCGGCCATCGTGCTGCTCGCGATCGCCGTCTTCGCGGTGTTCAGCGTGCTCGCGGCACCGCTCGCCCGGCGCCGCCACCGGGCCTCCGCGGACCCGGGACCGAAGGTCTGCGACGTCGAACTGCCGGACCGTCCGGCCGGGTCGCACCCGGGGCAACTCCCGGAACAGAGTTCGTCCGACACGACCACCCCGGGGCGGCGGGCAGGGCTGGCACAATGAGGTGCGAGACGCCCACCACCCCAGGAGGACCCACGGTGACCACCGCAGGCCCGTCGCCGCGCGCCCGATCGACCCGGCAGCGTGCCGCCGTCTCGGCGGCCCTGGACGAGATCGAGGACTTCCGCAGCGCGCAGGAGCTCCACGACATGCTCAAGCACCGCGGGGACTCCGTCGGTCTGACCACGGTCTACCGCACCCTCCAGTCGCTCGCGGACGCCGGTGAGGTGGACGTGCTGCGCACCGCCGACGGCGAGGCGGTCTACCGCCGGTGCAGCAGCGGGCACCACCACCACCTGGTCTGCCGGCACTGCGGCGCCACCGTCGAGGTGGAGGGCCCGGCGGTGGAGCGCTGGGCCAACTCGGTCGCCGCCGAGCACGGGTTCAGCGACATCGCGCACACCCTGGAGATCTTCGGCACCTGCGCGGAGTGCGCCAAGAAGGTCTGAGCGCGCCGCCCGGACGCGACGGCGAAGGGCCCGCGGGAGCTGCTCCCGCGGGCCCTTCGCCGTGCCCCGGCGCCGCGCCTCAGCGCTGGGTGGGCAGCCCCACCGGCGCCGGCACCTCGTTCGGGATCGCCCCGCCGAAGCGGCGGTCGCGCATCGCGTACTGCTCGCAGGCGCGCCACAGGTCACGGCGGTCGAAGTCCGGCCAGAGCACGTCCTGGAACACGAACTCGGCGTACGCGGACTGCCAGAGCAGGAAGTTGGAGGTGCGCTGCTCGCCGCTGGGGCGCAGGAAGAGGTCCACGTCCGGCATGTCCGGGTGGTACATGTAGCGGGCGAGGGTCTTCTCGTTGACCTTCTTCGGGTCCAGCCGCCCGGCGGCGACGTCGGCCGCGAGGGCCTGCGCCGCGTCCGCGAGCTCGGCCCGGCCACCGTAGTTGACGCACATGTAGAGCGTGACGGCGTCGTTGCCCTTGGTCTGCTCCTCGGCGACCTGCAGCTCCTGGACGACGCTCTTCCACAGCTTCGGCATCCGGCCGGCCCAGCGGATCCGCACGCCCATCGCGTCCATCTCGTCCCGGCGGCGGCGGATGACGTCCCGGTTGAAGTTCATCAGGAACTTCACCTCGTCGGGCGAGCGCTTCCAGTTCTCGGTGGAGAACGCGTACAGCGAGATGTTCTTGACCCCGAGCTCGATCGCGCCCTTGAGGACGTCCAGCACGACGGACTCCCCGACCTTGTGGCCCTCGGTGCGCGGCAGCCCGCGCTCCTTGGCCCAGCGGCCGTTGCCGTCCATCACGATCGCGACGTGCTCGGGGACCAGCTCACCGGGGATCTTCGGCGGCCGGGCGCCGCTGGGGTGCGGGGTCGGGGGAACGTACTCCCGCTGCTTGCCGCCGCCGAAGAGCCGTCGCGCTGCCATGTGCTCACTTCTCCACGTATCTCATCGAGCGGATGCCCCGCTCCAAATGCCACTGCAGATAGGCCGCGACCAGGCCGCTGCCCTCCCGCCAGTACCGCGGCTCGCAGGAATCGGCCGTCTGCCAGTCCCCTGACAGCAGCGCCCCGAGCAGTACCAGTGTCTCAGGGGAGGGTACGGCACATCCCGGCACTCGGCAGTCCGGGCAGAGCACGCCGCCCGCCTGGAGCGAGAAGAAACGGTTCGGCCCCTCCAGGCCGCACTTGGCGCAGTCGGTGAAGCTCGCGCCGTACCCGTTCACCGCGAGCGACCTGAGCAGGAAGGCGTCCAGCACCAGGTGCGACTCGTGCAGGCCAGCCGCCAGCGTGCGCAGACCGCCCACCAGCAGCAGGTACTGCTGCACGGCCGGCTCGCCCTCGTTCTCGGCGAACCGCTCGGCCGTCTCCAGCATCGCCGTCCCGGCGGTGTAGCGGCCGTAGTCGGTGACGATCGAACCGCCGTACGGCGCGATGGTCTCCACCTGGGTGCAGAGCGGCAACCCTCGGCCGACCAGCTCACTCCCCCGGCTGAAGAACTGCACGTCCACGTGCGAGAACGGCTCCAGGCGGGCGCCGAACTTGGACTTGGTCTTCCGCACCCCGCGCGCCACCGCGCGCACCTTGCCGTGCTGGCGGGTCAGCAGGGTGATGATCCGATCGGCCTCGCCGAGCTTCTGCGCCCGCAACACGACGCCGTCGGCCCGGAAAAGACTCATGCCAGCCATTCTCCCCCAGCCGCCGGCCCCGGCCGACAGCCGGCGACGACCGCCGGGGCCCGGGCGGGCGCCGACAGCCGTGTTGCCCGCACCGAGTCCGTGGGGGAGGACCGTACGGTGCGGGTCACGGCGGGCCCGGAGGGGGGAGTCGGGCCCGTTTGTGGGGGATGGGGATGGCTCGGGGGTCCGGTCGGACGGTTCAGGAGGTCGGTTCAGGTCCAGGAGGTCGGTTCGGCGGGGGTGGCCCGGCGCACCCGCCGCCGGGGCCCGGCCCGGAGCCGGAGACCGGGACGGGCGGGGCGACTAGTACGGCGCCCGGGTCGCCGCCTCCAGCAGCGCCCCGACCCGCGACGCCGGCAGGTCCAGACAGCGCCCGACCGCGGCCAGCGCCTCGCGCTCCTGCGGCAGGTAGCGGCCGTCGGCGAGGGCGATCGCCGCACCCTGCAGCAGCAGCCGCTCCCGGCCCTGGTGGGCCAGGTGCGGGGCGAGCGGTTCGAGCACCGCGTGCAGTTCCACCGCCAGGCCGGCGGCCTCCCCCAGCCCCTCGCCGGAGGGCTCCCCCAGCTCGTGGGCGTCGCGGAGTTCGCCGCCGAGCCCGGAGAGCGCGGCGAGCGCGGCCAGCACCTGCGCCTCGCCGCAGTCCTCGAAGCCGGCCTCGCGCACCGCCGTGCAGGCCGCCTCGCGGGCCGCCCGGTGGGCGGTGCCGCCGGCCGCGAGCAGGGCCAGCGCGATGGTGTACTGGGCGTCCCGCAGCATCGCTCCGAGACGCACGCAGGTCGGTTGCTCCAGGCTCTCGACGCCGTACCGGCCGTGGCAGCCGGTGCACTGCACGCTGCCGATCACCGGGCCGAGCGGGAGCACCGGCGTCCCCAGCAACCGCAGCCACCGCCGGCCGTGCTGCCGGCGGTAGTTGCGGTCCCCGCCACAGCCGGGGCAGAAGAAGTCACCGAGAACGTCCGTCCGCCACCGCGGGCGAACACCCCACAACCTGGTCACGGCGCCACTCCCCAGACATGGCAGGCGGCCTGCACAACTATGGGCAGGTCACGCGACCGGACACCTGGGCCGTCCCACCGACCCGGCTTTCCGGTGGATCGATGTTGCCACGGTTACCGGCACGTGTCAGTACCCCGAACGCCTTCCGACCCGAAAAAATGTGGCGCAGGACACAGCCGCCCCCAGGTGCGGCGAAGGGCCGCCCCGGAGGACGGCCCCGCCGCGTGCCACTCGTACGAACTACCCGCGCTGCGCCCGGTTGACGGCGCTGATCATCGCCTTCAGCGAGGCCAGCACGGTGTTGCCGTCGATGCCGACGCCCCACAGCACCTTGCCGTCCACCGCGCACTCCACGTACGCGGCGGCCTGGGCGTCGCCGCCCTCGCTCAGCGCGTGCTCGGCGTAGTCCAGGACGCGGACGTCCACGTCGATGCGGGCCAGCGCGTCCGCGAAGGCGGAGACCGGACCGTTGCCGACACCGGTCAGGGTGACCGGCAGGCCGTCCACCAGCGCGCCGGCGATCAGCGCGTCCCGGCCGTCCTCGGTGGTCAGGGTGCGCGAACCGCTCAGCGAGATCCGGCCCCACGGGTTCTCCGTGGTGGGCAGGTACTCGTCCTCGAAGACCCGCCAGATCTCGGCCGGGGTGACCTCGCCGCCCTCGGCGTCGGTCATGGCCTGGATGATCCGGGAGAACTCGATCTGCATCCGGCGCGGCAGGTCCAGCTTGTGGTCGTTCTTCAGGACGTACGCGACACCGCCCTTGCCGGACTGGCTGTTGACCCGGATGACCGCCTCGTAGGTGCGGCCGACGTCCTTCGGGTCGATCGGCAGGTACGGCACGCCCCAGGTGTGCTCCTCCACCGGGACGCCGGCCGCCTTCGCGTCCGCCTCCAGGGCGTCGAAGCCCTTCTTGATGGCGTCCTGGTGCGAGCCGGAGAAGGAGGTGTACACCAGGTCACCGGCGTACGGGTGGCGCGGGTGCACCTCCATCTGGTTGCAGTACTCGGCGGTGCGGCGCACCTCGTCGATGTCGGAGAAGTCGATCTGCGGGTCGATGCCCTGCGAGAACAGGTTCATGCCCAGCGTCACCAGGTCGACGTTGCCGGTCCGCTCGCCCTGGCCGAACAGGCAGCCCTCGATGCGGTCGGCGCCCGCCATGTAGGCCAGCTCGGCGGAGGCCACGGCGGTGCCGCGGTCGTTGTGCGGGTGGACGGACAGGCAGACGAACTCGCGGCGCGACAGGTTGCGCGACATCCACTCGAACTGGTCGGCCTGGACGTTCGGGGTGGCCCGCTCGATGGTGGCCGGCAGGTTCAGGATGATCTCGCGGCCCTCGCCGGGCTGCCAGACGTCCATCACCGCCTCGCAGACCTCCAGGGCGAAGTCCAGCTCGGTGTCGACGAAGATCTCCGGCGAGTACTGGTAGCCGAAGACGGTGTCCTCGCCCAGCAGCTTCTCGGCGTACTCCATCACCAGCCGGGTGCCGTCGGTGGCGATCGCCTTGGTGGCGGCCCGGTCGTTGCGGAAGACCACCCGGCGGAACAGCGGGGCCGTCGCGTTGTACAGGTGGACGGTCGCGCGCGGGGCGCCGACCAGCGACTCGACGGTCTTCTCGATCAGCTCCTCGCGGGCCTGGGTCAGCACCGAGATGGTGACGTCCTCCGGGATCGCCCCCTCCTCGATCAGCGACCGCACGAAGGCGTGGTCGGTGGCACCGGAGGACGGGAAGCCGACCTCGATCTCCTTGTAGCCCATCGCGACCAGCAGGTCGAACATCTTGCGCTTGCGGGCCGGGGACATCGGGTCGATCAGCGCCTGGTTGCCGTCCCGCAGGTCGGTGGAGAGCCAGCGCGGCGCCTTGGTGATCACCTTGCTCGGCCAGGTGCGGTCCGGCAGGTCGACGGTGTCGAACGGCAGGTAGCGCCCGTGCCGCATGCCCGAGGGCTGCTGGCGGACGGAGGCGCCGGTGATCGGGGTGGGGCGGTCGACGAAGGCGCGACCGGCGGGGATGGACGCGGCGGAGCTCTGCTCGGTCATGGAGTGACTCTCTCGGCTTCCTGTGATGCGTGGGTGCGGGGCGGGTCGGGGAAGATCAACACCGACTGGCCGGCCAGCTGCCGCTCGCGATCCTCCGTTGGATCGCCCGATGACGCGCACAGCTCGAATCCCCGCGGCGAGGGAGCCGGCCCGAAATGGACTACAGGCCCTCGACGCGGCAGCTAAGAAGAAGCAGCCCGTTGCGCATGATGTCCCCAGCGTAACCCAGGGCCGCGCGCCCCCGAAGTGATCCGGCCCACCGTTCCACTCCTTGAGACGCCGACCGGTCACGCCAAGAGTGGTGACATCCGGTCATCGAGGCCTCACCCTGGGCCACATGACTGCAGCAGTACCGATCTGCGCGATCGTCCCGCCGTACGTCCTGGACCGCCTCGCCGAGGCCGGTCACGAGCCCGCCGTCCGCTCCCTCGCACTCGACACCGCGCACCGCGCGGCCCGCCTCGCCCCTCCCCCGCCGCCCGCCGGCGGGGCGGCCCCGAGCCGGGTGATCGCCGACGCCGGTCACAGCCAGCGGCTGCCCGGCCGCACCGTCCGCACCGAGGGCCAGGCCCCGGTCGCCGACCAGTCGGTCGACCACGCCTACGACGGCCTCGGCGCCACGTACGCCCTGTTCTCCGACGCCTACGGCCGCCGCTCGATCGACGACCAGGGGCTGCGCCTGGACGCCACCGTGCACTACGGCCGGGACTACGACAACGCCTTCTGGAACGGCCACCGGATGGTCTTCGGCGACGGCGACGGCGAGATCTTCGGCGACTTCACCGCCTGCATCGACGTCATCGGCCACGAACTCACCCACGGCGTCACCCAGTTCACCGCCGGACTGCAGTACCAGGACCAGCCCGGCGCGCTCAACGAGTCGGTCTCCGACGTCTTCGGCTCGCTGGTCAAGCAGTACGCGCTGCGCCAGGACGCCGCCGACGCCGACTGGTTGATCGGCGCCGGCCTCCTCGCCCCCGGCATCCAGGGCGTGGCGCTGCGCTCCATGAAGGCCCCCGGCACCGCCTACGACGACCCCAGGCTCGGCAAGGACCCGCAGCCCGCGCACCTGCGGGACTACGTGGACACCGCCGAGGACAACGGCGGGGTGCACATCAACTCCGGCATCCCCAACCACGCGTTCTACCTGCTGGCCACCGCCCTCGGCGGCCCGGCCTGGGAGCGCGCCGGCCGGATCTGGTACGACGCGCTGACGGGCCGCCGGCTGCCCGCCGACGCCGACTTCACCGCCTTCGCCCGGGCCACCGTGGCCGCCGCGCAGGCCCGTTACCCCGACCAGCCGTCGGTGGCGGACACCGTGACGGCCTCCTGGGCGCAGGTCGGGGTCAGCCCGGGCTGACCACCGTCCGGGAGGGCGGCCGGAGGGGAGTCGACGAGGGGCCGGAAGGGGGCCCGGAAGGCGCTCGGAGGGGGATCGGCGGCTGGTCGAGCCGGGCTTAAGGTCACGGTCGGGGAAAAGGCCCGGCAATCCCCCTCCCTGCGTAGCACCATGGACACCATGCGTATCCAGGTGACCCGGACCGGCGGCCTCGCGGGGATCGTCCGCCACGCGGAGCTCGACACCTCCGACCGCACGGACGCCCCGCACGTCCACGCGCTCGCCCGCGAGGCCGTCGCGGGCGGGCTGCGGGCACCCTCCTACGGGGTGCCGGACGGCTTCCACTACGAGATCAGCGTCGACGGCCGCACGGTGCACTGCGCCGACCCGAAGCTCACCGACTCCCAGCGCGAGCTGGTCTCGCTGGTGCTGCGCGAGGGCGCGTAGGCCCGGACGGTGCTGCGCCGCCCGGTGGCCACCCGCCCCCGCGTACGGCGAAGGCCCGCCCGGAGCACTCCGGACGGGCCCGCCCGGGCCGTCGGCCCGGCCGCGGCTCAGAAGCCGAGCTTGCGCAGCTGCTTCGGGTCGCGCTGCCAGTCCTTGGCCACCTTGACGTGCAGGTCGAGGTAGACCGGCGTGCCCAGCAGCGCCTCGATGTGCTTGCGGGCGGTGGTCCCCACGTGCTTCAGCCGCGCGCCCTTGGCGCCGATCACGATGGCCTTCTGGCTCTGGCGCTCGATGTAGACGTAGGCGTGGATGTCCAGCAGCGGGCGGTCCGCCGGGCGGCCCTCGCGCGGGAGCATCTCCTCGACGACGACGGCCAGCGAGTGCGGCAGTTCGTCCCGGACGCCCTCGAGCGCGGCCTCGCGGATCAGCTCCGCGATCATGACCTGCTCGGGCTCGTCGGTGAGGTTGCCCTCCGGGTAGAGCGGCATGCCCTCCGGCAGGAGCTTGGTGAGCAGCTCGGCGACCAGGTCGACCTGCTTGTCGCCGACCGCGGAGACCGGGATGATCTCGGCCCACTCGATGCCCAGCTCGACGCCGAGCTGCTGGATGGCGATCAGCTGCTCGGCCAGCCGCTTGGAGTCGACCAGGTCGGTCTTGGTGACGATGGCGACCTTGGGGGTCTTCTTGATCTCGGCGAGTTCCTTGGCGATGAACTTGTCACCGGGGCCGAGCTTCTGGTCGGCGGGGAGGCAGAAGCCGATCACGTCGACCTCGGCCCAGGTCGAGCGGACCAGGTCGTTGAGGCGCTCGCCGAGGAGGGTGCGCGGCTTGTGCAGGCCGGGGGTGTCGACCAGGACGAGCTGGGAGTCCGGGCGGTGCACGATGCCGCGCACGGTGTGCCGGGTGGTCTGCGGTCGGTCGGAGGTGATCGCGACCTTCGTCCCCACCAGGGCGTTGGTCAGGGTCGACTTGCCCGCGTTGGGTCGGCCCACGAAGCACGCGAAGCCGGAGCGGTACGGGGAGGAAGGGGCACTCATGCGCTCCATTCTCCCTGATCACCGGAGCCCCGCCGTCCGACCCCGCCCGGAACCCGCGACCGGCCGCCGGGGACGGGCCGCCTGCGGGCCGCGAACGGCCCCGGGAGCGGCCCGGGACCAGCCCGGATCAGCCCCGGCGCTCGCCCCTGGCGACGAGGGACATCACGATCAGCAGGACCAGGAAGGCGATGGAGCCCCAGAGCCAGAACGGCGAGCCGGTCTCCTGCCACTTGCCCATCCCCATCACGAACAGCAGCAGTCCGGCGAAGAACGCGACCGCCCCCATCTGCCCAGCCCCCTCACCGAGTTCACTCCCCCGGTGAGATTATCTGCTGAACACAGGACGGTGGTCGCCGGACCGTCGCCGCCCCCGCGGAGCCCGGGCCGGCCCCGGCGGGGCTCCGGACGCCCCGTGGGGCCCCGACCCCCGAACAGGGGCCCGGGCCGGGAGCCCGGACAGCCCCCGGACGGCCCCCGCAGTGCCTCAGCGGGCCTCGACCGCCACCCGCAGCATCCCGTCCACCCCGGCCAGCAGCACCGGCGTCCCGGCCCCGCCGAGGTCCCGGACGGCCGCCAGGTCGGCCTCGGCCGGCTGCTCCGCCTCGCTCACCACGGCGGCCGCCTCCAGCGACTTCGCGCCGCTGGCCACCGCCATCGCCACCGCCGTCTGCAGGGCGCTCAGCCGCAGCGACTCCAGCGCGACCGTCCCGGCCACGTAGGTGCGGCCGGTCTCGTCGCGCACCGCGGCCCCCTCGGCCACGCCGTTGCGGGCGCGGGCCGAGCGGGCCAGGGTGATGATCTTCTTGTCTTCGGGGTCGAGCTCGACGATGTCACTCATGCCGCCGAGCATAGGCGGCCCGCCCCGGCGCCGGTCCGGCGACCGGTCGCCCGCCCGGCGGAGCGGGCGGACCGGCCCGGGAAGGCTCCGGACTCAGTGCCCCACGGGATTGGGCGGCCCCGGGCGGAGGATCCTGACGAAGGTCTTCGGCCCGTTGGGCAGCGGCTCCTCGCGCCCGGCGCGCTCGCGCCAGTACGGGTTGTCGTGCGGCAGGTGGCTGCTCACCCTGCCGTACATCCCGAAGGTCGTCAGGACCACTCCGAAGACGAACGCGAACAGCACGTTCGCCATCCGGAAGTTGAGGATGTTGGCGTCCGGCCGCCCGAGCACCGTCAGGCCGTAGAAGCCGGAGAGGACGAACAGCACGCCGACGGCCATGTTCAGGTTGGACGCGAAGTTCCCGCCGATCACCGCGCCCACCACCAGGACCGCGCCCGCCACGATGGACAGGATGCTCAGCGCCCCGTTGGTCGACAGCCCGGCGACGTCCGAGCCGTGGGTGGAGAGGAAACCCGGGTGGTCGGCCAGCCCCAGGCACCCGAACACGATCAGGAAGACCCCTCCGAGCCCCGCACCGATCCGCCACACCGTGACGAGCCGGTTGTCGACGGGCAGTTCGTCTTGCAGCTTCATGGCGGCCTCCACCATGGTGTAGTCGGCCCGGCCGTGGTCCAGCCGTCCAGGCGTCACGGCACCGGGCAGTGATCCACAGGGCACCCCCTAGCTGTAGGGGTGGCTCCCCTGCATGTGCGGCACCTCGTGCATGTAGAGCGAGCCGCACTGCTGGCAGCAGCGCAGCCCCGTGCCCCACTCCTGCTCGGGCCGCGTGTCGGCGTCGTCGGCCATGCTGCGGCCGCAGAGCGCCGTCGCGGGGTCGGTCTCGCGTACCACGTGCCAGACCTTGACCCCGCCGGCCGTACCCTGCGGGCCGTGCTCCGCGCGAAGTTGGTGCGTCATGCCCTCCATGGTCGCTCCGCGACCGCCCGGCCGCTACTCGCCGAACTCCGCCGCCGCCTCCTCGACCTCCCGGACGGGGGTGGCGACCATCGAGCCGATGCGGTTGCGGCGCCCCGCCGAGGACTCGGCGGTCAGCAGGATCCCGGCCAGGCCGGTGCCGGCCGGCTCGGGCAGCGGGATCTCGCAGGCGGAGCCGGGGATCGGCACCCGCCCGAGGTGCTTGGCCAGCAGGCCGCCCACCGTCTCGACGTCCTCGTCCTCCAGCTCGACGCCGAACAGCTCGCCGAGGTCCTCCACCAGCAGCCGGGCGGTGATCCGGTACGAGCCGTCGCCCAGGTCCTCGATCGGCGCGATCTCCCGGTCGTACTCGTCGGTGATCTCGCCGACGATCTCCTCCAGGATGTCCTCGATGGTGACCAGGCCGGCGGTGCCGCCGTACTCGTCGATCACGATGGCCACGTGCGAACGGCGCTGCTGCATCTCGCGCAGCAGGTCCGCGGCCGGCTTGGAGTCCGGCACGAAGACGGCCGGGCGCATCACCGCGCCGACCTCCTCGGACTCCGCCTCGCGGTTGATGTGGGTGCGCCGGACCAGGTCCTTCAGGTAGACGATGCCGACCACGTCGTCCTCGTTGTCCCCGACCACCGGGATCCGCGAGAAGCCCGAGCGCAGCGCCAGGGTGAGCGCCTGCCGGACGGTCTTGTGCCGCTCGATCATCACCAGGTCGGTGCGCGGCACCATCACCTCGCGCACGATGGTGTCGCCCAGTTCGAAGACCGAGTGCACCATCCGGCGCTCCTCGTCCTCGATCAGGTCGTCCTTCTCGGCGAGGTCCACCAGCGCGCGCAGCTCCGCCTCGGAGGCGAACGGGCCCTCGCGGTAGCCCTTGCCCGGGGTCAGCGCGTTGCCGAGCAGGATCAGCAGCCGCGGGATCGGGCCGAGCACGGCCGCCAGCGGCAGCAGCACGAAGGAGGCCGCGGTCGACGTGGTGAGCGGGTGCTGGCGCCCGATCGTGCGCGGCGAGACGCCCACCGCGACGAAGGACACCAGCACCATCACGCCGAACGCCAGCAGGACGGCCTGCCAGGTCGGCTCGACGTTGCGCACGCAGACCACGGTGACCAGCACGGCAGCCGCCATCTCGCTGGCCACCCGGATCAGGGTGGCCAGGTTGAGGTAGCGGATGGGGTCGGAGGCGAGGGTCAGCAGCCGCGCCGAACCGCGCCGGCCGACCCGCACCGCCTCCTCCGCCCGGAACCGGGAGACCCGGGAGATCCCCGCCTCGGCGCACGCGGCCAGCCAGCCGAGGACGACCAGCAGCACGGCACCCAGGATGAAGCTCGTACTCTCACCACTCACAGGGGTTCGGGCTCCGCGCTCAGTGGGTGGTGGGGGCCGGGGAGATGCCGCCGAGGCCGCGGCCCGCCCGCCAGTCGTCGAGGATGCGCTTCTGGAGGGCGAACATCTCCTCCTCCTCCTCGGGCTCCTCGTGGTCGTAGCCGAGGACGTGCAGCACGCCGTGGACGGTGAGCAGCTGCAGCTCCTCGTCCATCGAGTGCTTGGAGGGGGCCGCCTTGCCCTGCTGCTCGGCGACCTCGGGGCAGAGCACGATGTCCCCGAGCAGGCCCTGCGGCAGCTCCTCGCCCTCCTTGCCGGGACGCAGCTCGTCCATCGGGAAGGACATCACGTCGGTGGGTCCGGGGAGGTCCATCCACTGGATGTGCAGCTCCTCCATCGCCGCACCGTCCACCAGGATCACGGACAGTTCGGACTGCGGGTGGATCCGCATCTTGTCCAGGGCGAAGCGGGCGACGTCGAGGATGGCTTCCTCGTCGGCGTCCCAACCGGACTCGTTGGCGATGTCGATCGACATGACGGGCTGCGTACTCAGCTTTCGGTGCGATGGGACTGGCGGGGTGCGCGGGAGCCGCGCCGCTGGGCGGGCTTGCGGGCGGACGAGGGGTTCTCCTCGGCCTCCTGCCGGGCGTCCCAGCGCTCGTAGGCGTCCACGATCCGGCCGACCAGCTTGTGGCGGACCACGTCGGTGCTGGTGAGGACGGAGAAGTGGATGTCGGGCACGTCGGCCAGGATCTCCTGGACGACCTTGAGGCCGCTGCGGGTGCCGCCCGGGAGGTCGATCTGGCTGGTGTCGCCGGTGACCACCACCCGGGAGTTGAAACCGAGGCGGGTGAGGAACATCTTCATCTGCTCGGGCGAGGTGTTCTGGGCCTCGTCCAGGATGATGAAGGCGTCGTTGAGGGTGCGGCCGCGCATGTACGCCAGCGGCGCGACCTCGATGGTGCCGGCCGCCATCAGGCGCGGGATGGAGTCCGGGTCCATCATGTCGTGCAGCGCGTCGTAGAGCGGGCGCAGGTACGGGTCGATCTTCTCGTAGAGCGTGCCGGGCAGGAAGCCCAGCCGCTCGCCCGCCTCGACCGCCGGGCGGGTCAGGATGATCCGGTTGACCTCCTTGGCCTGCAGGGCCTGGACGGCCTTGGCCATCGCGAGGTAGGTCTTGCCGGTACCGGCGGGGCCGAGGCCGAAGACGATCGTGTGCTTGTCGATCGCGTCGACGTAGCGCTGCTGGTTGAGGGTCTTGGGGCGGATCGTGCGGCCCCGGTTGGACAGGATGTTCGCGGTGAACACCTGGGACGGCGCCGGGCTGTCCGGGTCCTCCGCGGCACCGCGGAGCATGGCGATGGAGCGCTCCACGGAGTCCTCCGTCAGGGGCTGGCCGGTGCGCAGCACCAGCATCATCTCGGTGAAGAGCCGCTGCACGAGCGCGACCTCGGCGCGGGCTCCGGTGGCGGTCACCTCGTTGCCGCGGACGTGGATGTCGGCGGCGGGGAACCCCTGTTCGATCACCCGCAGCAGTGAGTCCGCGGTGCCGAGCAGGGTGACCATCGGGTGCTTCTCGGGGATGACGATCCGGGCGCTGACGCGGCCGTCGTCGGCCGGTTCGGGGCGCGACTGTCCGTTGGTACGGGTCTGCGATGTGTCACTCATAGGTCGGCGCTGGGGCCTGCCTCATCCCATCCGTGGTGTCGTGTGCCGCTCGGTCCTCCGGGGCACCAGGGTACGCCGCGCACGTGATCGCCGCGGCGGGCGGCGGGGCCGCACCCGACGATGCTGCGGCAGATCGCGGGGCGGCGCGAGCCCTTTTCGGCGTGCTCCGCGCGGTTCAGCCCTGCCGCCTCGGCGGGACGGGCACCCGGGCGAGGTCCTCGGCGAGCACCAGGTGCCCGTCGAAGTGCTTGCGGGCGTCGGCCAGGTGCTGCCCGAGGTCCGGGTAGCGCTGGGAGAAGTGGGTCAGCACCAGGGTCCGCGCGCCGGCCTCGGCGGCGACCTTGGCGGCCTGCCCGGCGGTGAGGTGGCCGTGGTCCTCGGCGAGGCGGGCGTCGGCGTCGGTGAAGGTCGACTCGACGACCAGCAGGTCGGTGCCCTCGGCCAGTTCGTGGACGCCGTCGCAGAGCCGGGTGTCCATCACGAAGGCGAAGCGCTGGCCCGGCCGGGGCTCGCTCACCTCGTCCAGGGTGACCAGCCGGCCGTCGACCTCGGTCGCGCCCTCGTGCTGCAGCCGGCCGACCGCGGGGCCGTGGACGCCGAGGGCGGCGAGCCGCTCGGGCACCAGGCGGCGGCCGTCCGGCTCGGACAGCCGGTAGCCGAAGGACTCCACCGGGTGGGAGAGCCGCACGGCGTCCAGGGCGAACCGGGCGCCGGGCGCCGGCAGCGGGCCCGGCTCGTCGATCGGGCGGGGGCGCAGCACGGCCGTCTCGTGGAAGGCGGTGGCGTGCCGCAGCCGCTCGAAGTAGACCTCGCCGGAGGCCGGGAAGTAGACGTCCACCGGGTGGGGGACGCGGTCCAGGTTGATCCGCTGGATCACCCCGGCGAGCCCCAGGCAGTGGTCGCCGTGGAAGTGCGTCACGGCGATCCGGGTGATCTGGGTGGCCGAGACCCCGGCGTGCAGCATCTGCCGCTGGGTGCCCTCGCCGGGGTCGAACAGCAGGCCCTCGCCGTCCCAGCGGAGCAGGTAGCCGTTGTGGTTGCGGTGCCGGGTGGGCACCTGGCTGGCGGTGCCGAGGACGACGAGTTCGCGCTGTGACACGGAGAGCCTCAGACCATGCTCTCGGTCATCGGCTTGCCGCCGAGCACGTGGACGTGGGCGTGGAAGACCGTCTGGCCGGCGCCGGCCCCGGTGTTGAAGATCAGCCGGTAGTCCTCGATGCCCTCGTCCCGGGCCACCGCGCCCGCCTCGGCGAGCAGTTCGCCGGCGATCTGCGGCTCCGCGGCGGCCAGCGCGGCGGCGTTCGGGTAGTGGACGTGCGGGATGACCAGGACGTGCACCGGGGCCTTGGGGGCGATGTCGCGGAAGGCGAGCACGCGCTCGGTCTTGCGCAGGACGGTCGCCGGGATCTCGCCCGCCACGATCTTGCAGAACAGGCAGTCGGACTGCGGCTCGCCGGCCATCGGCTACTCCTCGGGTTCGGGTCGCGGGGCGGTACGGCGGCAGCCTAGCCGAGCCGCCCGACCGCCTGCTGGTACTCCTGCAGGTGCTTCCAGCGGACGGAGCGCATCCCGACGATGTCGCCGTCGTCCAGGTCGAAGTCCTCGGACAGCAGGGTGACCGCGAGGAAGACGAAGCCGAGCAGCCAGCGCCGGGTCAGCCGCCAGGTGTTCGGGCGCATGACGCCCTTGCGGCGCACCACCCGCATCGCCAGGATCCCCTTGCCCACGCTGAACCCGGTCAGGCGGGCGAGCACCACCTGGTTGAGGAAGGACGCGGCGAGTCCGACCAGCAGCTGCGCCACGAAGTAGGGCACGGCCGGGCCCGCGGCGTGGGACGCGTGGCCGGCCACCGCGTGCGCGGCGGGCCTGGGACGGCTGGCCGCGTTGGCGGCGACGAAGCCGAGGCCGACGGCGAACAGGAAGTCGAGCACGATCGCCAGGAAGCGCCGACCGCCGCCCGCCTCCTTGGGGCAGGGCGGCCGGTGCGCGGCGGGCTGCGGCTGCCCGTACGGCTGCTGGTGGGGCGCCTGCTGGTAGGGCGGGTACGGCGCCTGCGGCGGCTGGGGCTGCTGGTACTGCGGCTGCCCCGGGTACGGCTGGGCCTGCGGGTTCCGGCCGTGGGCGCCCTGCCCGTACGGGTCCTGGCCGTACGGGTTCTGGCCGTGGGCGCCCTGCCCGTACGGGTTCTGCCCGTACGGGTTCTGGCCGTGGGCGCCCTGCCCGTACGGGTTCTGCCCGTACGGGTCCGGGTGCTGCCCGTACTGCTGCGGTTGCGGCTGCGGATAGCCCTGTGCCATGTGCTCCCCCGTGAGCTGTGGATGCTCGTTCCCGATCGGGATCGATCAAGAACAGCCCCGCATCCTACTCACCGCCCGGAGCGGGAAGTCGGCCCGTCCGACTTCCCGCTCCGCCGGCCTCCCCCGCCGCCGGCTTCCCCCGCCCCCGGGTGCGCGGGCGGCCCCGCTACTCCCAGGGCAGCGCGGGCGCCGGCCGGGCCGGGGTCGCGGCGAGGGCCTCCAGCGCGATCCGGACCCCCTCGGCCAGCTGCGGGTCCTCCCCGGCCGCCCACTGGTGCGGGGCGAACGGCACCTCGACGTCCGGGTCGACGCCGTGGTTCTCCACGCCCCAGCCGTAGGTCTCCAGCCAGAACGCGTACTTGGGCTGGGTCACCAGGGTGCCGTCGACCAGCCGGTACCGGCTGTCGATGCCGATCACCCCGCCCCAGGTCCGGGTGCCGACCACCGGGCCGAGGCCGAGCGCCTGGATCGCGGCGTTGACGATGTCGCCGTCCGAGCCGGAGAACTCGTTGCAGAGCGCGACCAGCGGCCCGCGCGGCGCGTCACCGGGGTAGGGCAGCGGGCTGGCGATGTCCCGGGCGACGTCCCAGCCGACGATCCGGCGGGCCAGCTTCTCGATCACCAGCTGCGAGGTGTGGCCGCCGCGGTTCTCCCGGATGTCGACGACCACGCCCTCCCGGGCCATCTCCGAGCGCAGGTCGCGGTGGATCTGGGCCCAGCCGGTGGTCTGCATGTCGGGGACGTGCAGGTAGCCCAGGCGCCCGCCGGACAGCTCGCGCACCGCGGCACGCCGCCCGGCCACCCAGTCGTGGTAGCGCAGCGGCTCCTCGTCGGCGAGCGGCACGACCACCGGGTGCCGCTGGTCGGTGCCGTCCTTTCCGGCCACCGTCAGCTCGACCGGCTGCCCGGCGGTACCGGCCAGCAGCGGGGCCGGGCCGGTGACCGGGTCGACCGGGCGGCCGTTCACGGCCAGGACGGCGTCCCCCGGGCGGACGGCCGCGCCGGGCGCCGCCAGCGGCGAGCGGGCCCGCGGGTCGGAGGACTCGCCGGGCAGGATCCGGGCGATCCGCCACTGGTCGCCGTCCTTGACCAGGTCGGCCCCGAGCAGGCCCTGGCGCCGGGCCGGCTCGGTGTGCAGGCCGTGCGGCATCACGTAGGCGTGCGAGGTGCCGAGCTCGCCGTGCACCTCCCAGAGCAGGTCCACCAGGTCGTCGTGGGAGCCGACCCGGTCGACCAGCGGCCGGTAGCGGTCCAGGACGCCGTCCCAGTCCACGCCGCCCAGGTCGGGGCGCCAGAAGTTGTCCCGCATCAGGCGGCCGTTCTCGTCGAACATCTGCCGCCACTCGGCGGCCGGGTCCACCGTCACCCGCAGCCGGGCCAGGTCGACGGCCACCTCGTCGTCCTCGCCGCCCGCCTTGTGGTCAGCCGGGACGATCCGCAGCTCGCCCTCGTCCAGCACCGCCACCCGGGTGCCGTCCCCGCTGACCGCGAAGGAGTCGAGCCCGTGCACCAGCTGCTCGGCGCGGCGCTTGCGCAGGTCGAAGCGCTCCAGGGTGGGCCGGGGCCGCTCGTCCTCCAGCGAGGCGGCCTCGTCGCCGAGTTCGCCGAGCAGCGGGACCCGGCTCCACAGCACGCCGTCCTTGACCGCCCTGAGCGAGTCGAAGCGGCCGCCCTCGACCGGGAACGGGACGATCCGGTCGGCGATGCCGTCCAGGTCGACCCTGGTCACCGGCGCGGCGTCGGCGGCGGCCTCCTCGCCGTCCGCCTTCTTGCCGCGCGGCTCGTCCTCGTCCCCGCCGATCGAACGCCCGGCCCGCTGCGGCCCGAACGGCGACGGCGTGTCCGCGGCCAGCGTGATCAGGTACGGGCGGCAGCCGTTGGGGAACGACAGGTCGAAGACGTGCGAGTCGTAGACCGGGTCGAAGTTGCGCACCGACAGGAACACCAGGTAGCGGCCGTCCGCGGTGAACGCCGGCGAGGTGTCGATGAAGCGCTGCTGGGTGGCCTCGCCGACGGTGCGGGTGGCCAGGTTGGCCAGCACGATCTGGCGCAGCGAGTACGGGCCCATCCCCGGCACCGGGCGCGACCACGCCAGCCACGCCGAGTCCGGGCTGAAGGCCAGCCCGCTCACCTCGCCGTCGGTGCTGCGGGCCAGCTCGTGCACGGTGCCGTCGGCGAGCGAGACCAGCAGCACCCGGCCGTCGTGCACGCCGAGCGCCGCCTGCTTGCCGTCCGGCGACACCACCAGGGAGTTCACCCGGCCGAGCTGCCCGGCCGCCAGCCGTCGGCGCTCGGCGCCCTGCACCGCGGGGGCGAACTCCAGGGCGTCCTCGCCCTCGGCGTCGCTGACCCAGAGCACGCCCTGCCCGCCGTCCTCGCCCGGGACGACCCGGGCCAGCCGGGCGCGCACGCCCGGCGTCTCGTCCAGCACCCGGGCCGGGCCCTCTCGGTGGGTCAGCCAGTGCACCCCGCCGCGCACCACCACGGCGCTCGCCCGGCCGGTGCGGTCGGGGGCGACGGACTCCAGCCAGTGCGCGGCGTACACCGGGCGCGGGCGGCGGCCGCTGCGCGGGCCGGCCAGCCGGACGTCCGGGCGGCGCGCCTCGGCACCGTCCAGGTCGTCCAGCAGCCAGAGGTCGCCGGCGCGGTGGAAGACCACCCGGGTGCCGTCGGTGCTGGCGTTGCGGGCGTAGAAGCCGTCCGGGGAGGTGGTGTGCCGGCGCAGGTCCGAACCGTCGGGGAGGCTGGAGTACAGCTCGCCGACGCCTTCGTGGTCGGAGAGGAAGGCGATCCGCTCCCCCACCCACAGCGGCGAGGAGAGCTGGCCGTCCAGCTCCTCGTGGACGCGGACGAACTCGTCCCGGCCGATCCACAGCTTGCCCGCCCGGCCGCCCCGGTACCGCTTCCACCAGGCCGGCTCGCGGTTGTTGACGGTGGCCAGCAGCACCCTCCCCCGGTCCTCGGCCGGGTCGGCACCCGCGCCGTCCGGCTCGAGGGCGAGCCCGCCGACCGGTCCGTACGGCAGCCGCTCCGACGCGCCGCCGTCCAGCGGCACGGCGTGCGCCCAGGTGCGGCGCAGCGTGGCCTCGCCCGCGGTGGTGGTGGCGATCGGGCGGCCGTCCGCCGTCCAGCCCTGCAGCTGGGTCTGGTCGCTGCCCCAGTGGGTGAGCCGGCGGGAGGGGCCTCCGTCGACCGGCACCACGTGCACCTCGGGCGCGCCGTCCCGGGTGGAGGTGAAGGCGATGTGCCGCCCGTCGGGGGCGAACCGGGGGTGGTGGACCGGCAGGTGGTCGGCCGTCAGCCGCCAGGCCCGGCCGCCGTCCAGCGGGGCCAGCCAGACGTCGTTCTCGGCGACGAAGGTGATCAGGTCACCGTGCAGATGGGGGTGGCGCAGGTAGGCGCCCGCAGGGGTGCTCAGGGGTTCCGTCACGCGGCCAGCGTAGGCACGTGCGCGTACGACGCGCTCCGCTTTTCGCAGACTCCGGCGCCCGGGCGAGCCGCCCGGTCCGGCCGGTCAGGACCAGCGGCCGGTGCGCCCCAGCAGCAGTGCGCCGGCGGCCACGCCGGCGGTCGAGGTGCGCAGCACCGAGGGGCCCAGCCGGTACGGCCCGGCGCCCGCCTCGGCGAAGGCCGCCAGCTCCTCCGGGGAGACCCCGCCCTCCGGGCCCACCACCAGCACCAGGTCGCCGCCCTCCGGCAGCTCGGCGTGCGCCAGCGGCCGGGAGCCCTCCTCGTGCAGCACGGCGGCGAACGCCGCGGCGGCCAGCACCGGCGCCAGCTGCCGGGTGGTCATCGGCTCGCGCACCTCGGGGAAGCGCAGCCGGCGGGACTGCTTGCCCGCCTCCCGGGCGGTGGCCCGCCACTTGGCGAGCGCCTTGGCACCCCGGTCGCCCTTCCACTGGGTGATGCAGCGGGAGGCGGACCACGGGATCACCACGTCCACGCCGACCTCGGTCATGGTCTCCACCGCCAGCTCGCCGCGGTCGCCCTTGGGCAGGGCCTGGACGACGACGATCCGCGGCGCCGGCGCCGGCTCCGGCTCCCGGCGCACCGCCGCCACCGCGACGTCGATCGCGTCCTTGCCGAGCACCTCGGCGACCGTGCCGTCCACGCCCAGGCCCAGGCCGTCGGCGAGGGTCACCGCCTCACCGGCGGTCAGCCGCTTCACCGCGGCCGCGTGCCGCCCCTCCGGCCCGTCCAGGCGCACCACGGTGCCGGGCGCGGCGGCGGCGATCCGCTCGGTCTCGACGACGAAGACGGGGGCGGTCATGCGGGGAACCTCCGGTGGTGGGGCGGAGCGGGGGCGCTCCGGCTGGGCGGGCACGCGAAACCGGGCGGGCACGCGAAAGGGGTGCCGGGCGGATCCCCGGCACCCCCGCGCGGACGGCTACCGGCCGTTGAACGCGTCCTTCAGGCGCGAGAACAGGCCCTGCTGGCCCGGCGCGAACTGGCCGGCCGGCCGCTCCTCGCCGCGCAGCACCGCGAGCCGGCGCAGCAGCTCCTCCTGCTCGGCGTCGAGCTTGGTCGGCGTCTGCACCTCGACGTGCACTATCAGGTCGCCCCGGCCGCCGCCGCGCAGGTGGGTGATGCCCCGCCCGTGCAGCGGGATCGACTGCCCGGACTGGGTGCCCGGCCGGATGTCGACCTCCTCCAGCCCGTCGAGGGTCTGCAGCGGCACCTGGGTGCCGAGCGCGGCCGCCGTCATCGGGATGGTGACGGTGCAGTGCAGGTCGTCCCCGCGCCGCTGGAAGACGGTGTGGGTGGTCTCGGCGATCTCGACGTACAGGTCGCCGGCCGGGCCGCCGCCGGGGCCGACCTCGCCCTCGCCGGCCAGCTGGATCCGGGTGCCGTTGTCGACGCCCGCCGGGATCTTGACGGTCAGGGTGCGGCGGGCGCGCACGCGGCCGTCGCCGGCGCACTCCGGGCACGGGGTCGGCACGACGGTGCCGAAGCCCTGGCACTGCGGGCAGGGGCGGGAGGTCATGACCTGGCCCAGGAAGGACCGGGTGACCTGGGAGACCTCGCCCTTGCCGCGGCACATGTCACAGGTCTGCGCGGAGGTGCCGGGGGCCGCGCCCTCGCCGCTGCAGGTGGTGCAGGTGACCGCCGTGTCGACCTGGAGCTCCTTGGTGGTGCCGAACGCGGCCTCCTCCAGGGTGATCTCCAGCCGGATCATGGCGTCCTGCCCGCGCCGGGTCCGCGAGCGCGGTCCGCGCTGGCCGGCCGCGGCGCCGAAGAAGGCGTCCATGATGTCCGAGAAGCCGAATCCGGCCGCGCCGGCGCCGAAGCCGCCCGCGCCCGCGCCGCCGCCCGGGGACAGCGGGTCGCCGCCGAGGTCGTAGACCTGGCGCTTCTGCGGGTCGGAGAGCACCTCGTAGGCGGCGTTGATCTCCTTGAACCGCTCCTGCGTCTTCGGGTCCGGGTTGACGTCCGGGTGCAGTTCGCGTGCCAGGCGCCGGAACGCCTTCTTGATCTCGTCCTGCCCCGCATCCCGTCGGACGCCGAGTACCGCGTAGTAGTCCGTGGCCACCAAATGCTCCGCTTGTTCCGCCTGTAGAAGTGCTGCGACTGGACACCGCCGTTACCCGTGCAACGGCGGTCGATTGCTACGACTCGGCCAGGATCTGACCCACGTACCGCGCCACCGCACGCACCGCCCCCATTGTGCCCGGATAGTCCATCCGGGTCGGACCGATCACACCCAGTTTGGCCACGCTCTCGTCGCCCGAACCGTAACCGACCGACACCACCGAGGTGGAATTCAGCCCCTCGTAGGCGATCTCGCGCCCGATCCGGACCGTCATCCCGGCGTCCGCGGTCTCACCCAGGAGGCGGAGCAGGACGACCTGCTCCTCCAGGGCCTCCAGCACCGGCTGGATGGTGAGCGGGAAGTCGTGGCCGAAGCGGGTCAGGTTGGCCGTGCCGGCCAGCATGATCCGCTCCTCGTTCTGCTCGGCGAGCGCCTCGAACAGCGTCGCCAGGACGGTGGTGACGGTCGGCCGGTCCGCCTGCTCGAACATCGCCGGGAGCTCCTCCAGGAACCCCGGCACGTCCGGCAGCCGCTGGCCGGCGGCCCGCGCGTTGATCCGGGCCCGCAGGTCCGCCAGGACCGTCTCGCCGACGGTGCCCGGGCAGTCCACCATCCGCTGCTCGACCCGGCCGGTGTTGGTGATCAGCACCAGCATCACCTTGGTCGGGGCGAGGGCGACCAGCTCGATGTGCCGGACGGTGGAGCGCGACAGCGACGGGTACTGCACCACCGCGACCTGCCGGGTCAGCTGCGCGAGCAGCCGCACCGTGCGGGCCACGGTGTCGTCCAGGTCGACGGCGCCGTCCAGGAAGTGCCGGATCGCCCGGCGCTCGGGGGCGCTCATCGGCTTGATCTCGGCGAGCTTGTCGACGAACAGGCGGTAGCCCTTGTCGGTGGGGATGCGCCCGGCACTGGTGTGCGGCTGGTGGATGTAGCCCTCCTCCTCCAGCGCCGCCATGTCGTTGCGCACGGTCGCCGGGGAGACCCCGAGGTTGTGCCGCTCCACCAGGGCCTTGGAGCCGACCGGCTCCTCGGTCCCCACGTAGTCCTGGACGATCGCGCGGAGCACGGCGAGCTTGCGGTCGTCCAGCTGGCGGATCTCACCGGCCATGGGGCACACACCTCCGTCTTCGCACGTTGTCCGTCTGTGTCACAGATGCTGCCGACCGCTCCGGGAAGGCCCCGGATCCGGTGACCGCCCTGGCACTCTGAACCTACGAGTGCCAGAACCGTACCTGCCAGTGTAAGGCCCGGGCCTTGAGGCAGGAACGGCCCGGCCGGAGTGATCCTGCCCGCAGTTCCCGGCGCGGGGGTGGTGCCGTGGGGCCGTCCGGGTGGCAGCATCGGAAGCGACGGCGAATGGAGGAGCAAGCGATGTCGAGCTCGGGCCAGCACACCCGTTTCGCGCCCGACCGCGGTCTGACCGGCCGCATGGTCGTGACGATGTTCGTGATCGGGTTGCTGTACGTCGGTTTCACCGGCCTGCTGATCGCGCTCCTGCGCGGCGCCTGGCCACTGATCGTCCTCATCTCCGGCGGGCTGTTCGTGGCCCAGTTCTGGTTCAGCGACAAGATCACCGAGCGGGCGATGGGCGCCCACCAGGTGAGCCCGGAGCAGTACCCGCAGCTGCACGGCACCATCGACCGGCTCTGCGCCCTCGCGGACATGCCCAAGCCCCGGGTGGCGGTCGCCGACAACGACATGCCGAACGCCTTCGCCACCGGCCGCAACCCGCAGAACGCCGTGGTCTGCGTCACCACGGGGCTGCTGCGCCGGCTGGAGCCCGAGGAGCTCGAAGGGGTCCTCGCCCACGAGCTGTCGCACGTCGCCCACCGGGACGTCGCGGTGATGACCGTCGCCGGGTTCCTCGGCGTCCTCGCCGGCGCGATGACCCGGATCGCGGTGTACGGCGGCTTCATGGGCGGCGGCCGCAACAACAACGACCAGAACGCGGCCATCGTCGCCCTGATCATCCCGCTGGTGTCGATGGTCGTCTACGCCATCAGCTTCCTGCTCACCCGGCTGCTCTCCCGCTACCGGGAGCTCGCCGCCGACCGCGCCGCCGCCCAGCTCACCGGCCGGCCCAGCGCCCTGGCCTCCGCCCTGACCAAGGTCACCGGGCAGATCGCCGCCATCCCCAGCAAGGACCTGCGCCAGGCCCAGCCCTACAACGCCTTCTACTTCGCCCCCGCGCTCGGCGCCCGGGAGACCGCCGCCCAGCTGTTCTCCACCCACCCGACGCTGGAGAAGCGGCTGGACCAGCTGGCGAAGATCTCCGAGCAGCTCGGCCGCTGACCGCGGGGCTCCCCCGCCCACCGCCGCCGCGCCGCCTCACCGGCCCGCCGCCTCGTCACCCCTCCGCCCCGCCACCCCTCCGCCTCGACGCGAAAGGACCACCGTGGGAATCCTGGACGCCCTGTTCGGCCGCACCAAGCCCGTCAAGCCCGACCTCGACCAGCTGTTCGGCGTGCCGTCCGCCGCCCTCACCCTGGAGGCCGGGGCCGGGTTCACCCCCACCGGGCTCGGCTCGGTGTGCTTCGCCGCCGTCGAGGGCGCGGCCTTCGGCCAGGTCGAGCAGCAGGTGCGGGAGCTGCTGGACGCCGACACCGAGCGCGGCGGCGTCCCGGTGGAGGCCTCCAAGGACGGCTACGGCTACTCCTGGCTGCTCGCCCGGCACACCCCCGAGGAGCTGCCCGAGCTGGTGAACGACCTGCACGCGGTCAACAGCGAGCTGGAGGGGAACGGCTTCGGGCCGCAGCTGCTCTGCTCGCTGGTGGGCTTCCGCGACCCGCAGGGCCGGTCGCTCGCCCTCGTCTACCTGTACAAGCGCGGCACCTTCTACCCCTTCGCGCCGATGCCCGGCGGCGGCGAGCGGCGCAACAGCCCGCTCGAACTGCAGGTCAACGCCCTGCTCGGGAACGACCTGCGGCTGGAGAAGGACCTCAGCCGCTGGTTCCCGGTCTGGGGCGCGCCCGGACTCTGACGGTCCGTCCGCACTCCCTATAGTCGCCTGCATGCGCAGCCGCCAGTACGGACCCGACCTGACCCCGCCGTGGAAGAAGCAGACCCCCGCCCCGGAGGTGCCGGCCGACCGGGACCTGGTCGTCGAGGAGGCGGCCACCGGCTTCTGCGGCGCGGTGGTGCGCTGCGAGAAGACCGCCGAGGGCTTCACCGTCACCCTGGAGGACCGCTTCGGCAAGCACCGGGTGTTCCCCCTGGTGCCGCGCGGCTTCCTGCTGGACGGCCGGGTGGTCACCCTGGTCCGCCCGGCCGGCCCCGCCCCCGCCCGCACGCCCGGCCGCACCGCCTCCGGCTCGGTCGCCGTCCCCGGCGCCCGGGCCCGGGTGGCGCGCGAGTCGCGGATCTACGTCGAGGGCCGGCACGACGCCGAACTGGTCGAACGCGTGTGGGGCGACGACCTGCGCATCGAGGGCGTGGTCGTCGAGTACCTGCAGGGCGTGGACGACCTGCCCGCGATCGTCGCCGAGTTCGCCCCCGGCCCCGGCCGGCGGCTCGGCGTCCTGGTCGACCACCTGCTCCCCGGCACCAAGGAGCACCGGATCGCCGCCCGGGTCACCGGCGACGCCGTCCTGGTCGTCGGCCACCCGTACGTCGACGTCTGGCAGGCCGTGAAGCCCTCCTCGGTCGGCATCCCCGCCTGGCCCGACGTCCCCCGCGGCGAGGACTGGAAGCAGGGCACCTGCCGCCGCCTCGGCTGGCCGGCGGACACCCCCGCCGCCTGGAAGCACATCCTGTCCCGGGTGAACAGCTACAAGGACCTGGAGCCCGAGCTCCTCGGCCGCGTCGAGGAGCTCATCGACTTCGTGACCCTCCCGGACTGACGTCCGGATCAGAGCGTTCCGAACTCACCGGTCTCCAGGGTCATCCCCAGGACGTCCACGGGGATCGGGTCCCCGAACTTGGTGGTGCGCCCGGACCAGTAGTCCGGAACGCCCGAGGCGGTCGCCGTGCGCGGCTCGGTGAGCATCAGGCACTCGCCCTTCGTCGGATCGACGATCAGGTAGACCGGGATCATCCCCCCGGCATAGATCTCCCGCTTGACGTGGTAGTCGCGGTGGACGCTCGTCCTCGAGACGACCTCGACGACGAGCGTCACCGCCGGTGCGGGGACCAGACGCCCGGGGCCCTCGACGGCGCCCCGCTCGATCACCACCAGGTCGGGCTGCGGCTCGCTGCCGTCCGCGGGGAACGCCACGTCCTGGGTCTGGAGCCGGTGCCAGCGGCCACGGGGAATCTGGTCGACGATGGACTCGATGATGAGGTTGTGGACCATGTCCGGCCCGGCCATCATCACGATTTCCCCCCTGATGAGCTCGGCCTTGACGCCTTCCGGGACCTCCAGGTTCTCGAAGATCCCCGTCATCCGGTCATCGATGGCGGTCACTGCGCGCTCCCTCCGACGGCTGACACCACGTTAACGGCCGTCAGTCCACCAGGTCACGCACGACCGCGTCGGCGAGCAGCCGGCCCTGGAGGGTCAGGGTGGCGCGGCCGTCGGCGTACGTCCCCGCGGCGAGGAGGCCGTCGGCGAGGTGGCGTTCGGCGGCCCGGCGGCCCGCGGCGGTGAGCAGCTCCAGGGGGATGCCCTCGGCGAGGCGCAGTTCCAGGAGGACGCGTTCGACGCGGCGGTCCTCCTCGGTGAGGACCTCGCGGGCCTGCGCGGGGGTGCGGCCCTCGGCGAGGGCCTGCGCGTAGGCGGCCGGGTGCTTGGCGTTCCACCAGCGCACGCCGCCGACGTGGCTGTGCGCGCCGGGGCCGGCGCCCCACCAGTTGGCTCCGGTCCAGTACAGCTCGTTGTGGCGGCAGCGGCCCTCCGGGGTGGTGGCCCAGTTGGACACCTCGTACCAGGAGTAGCCGGCGGCGGCGAGCGCCTGCTCGGCGATCAGGTAGCGGTCGGCGTGCACGTCGTCGTCGATCATCGGCAGTTCGCCGCGCTTGACCCGGGCGGCCAGCCGGGTGCCCTCCTCGACGATCAGGGAGTAGGCGGAGACGTGGTCCGGTCCGGCGCCGATCGCGGCGTCCAGGGAGGCCCGCCAGTCGTCGTCGGACTCGCCCGGGGTCCCGTAGATGAGGTCCAGGTTGACGTGCTCGAAGCCGGCCCCGCGGGCCTCGGCGACGCAGGCCTCGGGGCGGCCGGGCGTGTGGTGGCGGTCGAGCAGCTGCAGGACGTGCGGGCGGGCGCTCTGCATGCCGAAGGAGATCCGGTTGTAGCCGCCCTCGCGCAGCTCCGCCAGGTAGGCCGGGTCGACGGACTCCGGGTTGGCCTCGGTGGTGACCTCGGCGTCCGGGGCGAGCCCGAACTCCTCGCGCAGCGCGGTGAGCATCTTCACCAGGTCCCGGGCGGGCAGCAGGGTGGGCGTGCCGCCGCCGAGGAAGACCGTCTGCACGGGGAGGTCGACCGGGCCGAGCACCTTGCGGGCCAGCCGGATCTCGGCGACCACGTTGTCCGCGTAGGTCTCCTGGGAGGCGACGGCCCCGGAGGAGCGCAGCTCGGTGGCGGTGTAGGTGTTGAAGTCGCAGTAGCCGCAGCGGCTGGCGCAGTACGGCACGTGCAGGTAGAAACCGAACGGCCGCTCGCCGAGCCCGGTCAGGGCGTGCGCGGGCAGGGAACCGTCGGACGGCACCGGATCGCCGTCGGGGAGTGCGGAGGGCATGACCCCATTGTCCCGTACGGCCCGGGTGTCCCGTGCGGCCCGCGCACCCCGTACGGTTCGCGCGACCGGGCGCGGACCGTACGGGGCGGGTGGCTCAGGCCTCGTTGGCGCCCGCGTACATCGCGGTGACGGCGTCCGCGTAGGTCCGCTCGACCACCGGGCGCTTGATCTTCAGGCTCGGGGTGAGCTCGCCGTGCTCGATGTCGAGGTCACGCGGCAGCAGGTGGAACCGCTTGATCGTCTGCCAGCGCTGCAGGTCCGCGTTGAGCCGCTTGACGAAGCCCTCGATCAGCTGGTGCACCTGCGGGTCGGCGACCACCTCGGCGTAGGACCGGCCGGCCATGCCGTGCTCGGCCGCCCACGGCATGATGACCGCCTCGTCGAGGCCGATCAGCGCGGTGCAGTAGTTGCGGCCGTTGCCGATCACCAGGATGTTGCTGACGAACGGGCAGACCGCCTTGAACTTGCCCTCGACCTCGCTGGGCGCGACGTACTTGCCGCCGGAGGTCTTGAACAGGTCCTTCTTGCGGTCGGTGATCCGCAGGAAGCCGTCGGCGCTGAGCTCGCCGATGTCCTCGGTGTGGAACCAGCCGTCGGCCTCCAGCACCTCGGCGGTCTTCTCCGGCAGGTCGTGGTAGCCGCGCATGATGCCGGGGCCGCGCAGCAGGATCTCGCCGTCCTCGGCGATCCGGACCTCGGTGCCGGGCAGGGCGCGGCCGACGGTGCCGATCCGGACGTCCTCCTCGCGGTTGACGCAGGAGCCGGCGCTGGTCTCGCTGAGCCCGTAGCCCTCCAGGATCGGCACGCCGGCGCCGAGGAAGAAGTAGCCGATCTCGGGGGCGAGGGCGGCGCTGCCGGAGACGGCACCGCGCAGCCGGCCGCCGAAGGCCGCCCGGATCTTGGCGTAGACGAGCTTGTCGGCCAGGGCGTGCTGGAGCCGCAGCCCGAGCGGGGCGGTGCCGGTGCCGGTGGCGATCCGGCTCTCCTGCACGGCCCGGGCGTGGGCCCGGGCGACCTTGGCGGCCCACAGGAAGATCTTGTACTTGGCCCCGCCCTCGGCACGGGCCCGGCCGGCGATGCCGTTGTACACCTTCTCGAAGATGCGCGGCGCCGAGGCCATCACGGTCGGCCGGATGGCCGGCAGGTTGTGGATGATCCGGTCGACCCGGCCGTCCACGGCCATCACGTGGCCGGTGGCGATCTGCCCGGAGATCAGCGTCTTGCCGAAGACGTGCGACAGCGGCAGCCACATGAACTGGACGTCGTCGGAGCGCAGCAGTCCGCTGGCCTCCTGGGCCCGGCCCTCGTACGCCCAGCAGTCGTGCACCAGGCGCACGCCCTTGGGGCGGCCGGTGGTGCCGGAGGTGTAGATGAGGGTGGCCAGCTGCTCCTTGTCGAGGGCGGCGACGGCCTTCTCGACGGCGTCCGGGTGCTCCTCCAGGTAGGCCGCGCCGCGCTGCTCCAGTTCGGCGAGGGTGAGCACCTCCAGGCCGCCGGTGGCGGGGGCCTCAGCGCCGGGCTCGGGCCCGTCGAAGAGGATGACCGTGCGCAGGTCGGGCAGCTGCCCGATCTGGTCGACGGCCTTGGCCAGCTGGGCGGTGTTCTCGGCGAACAGCGCTCTGGAACCCGAGTTGGAGAGGATGAAGGCCGTCTCGTCGGCGTTGGTGCTCGGGTAGACGGTCGTCGTGGCGGCGCCCGCGCACATGTTCCCGAGGTCGGCGATGACCCACTCGAGCCGGGTGGAGGCGGCCAGGGCGACGCGGTCCTCCGGCTGGATGCCCAGCGCCATCAGACCGGCGGCCACCGCCTTGACCCGGGTGGCGGTCTGCGCCCAGGTGAGCGAACGCCACTGCTCGGCGCCGGGGGCGCTGTCCGCGGCCTGCTCGTCGACCGGGGCCGGGTAGCGGTAGGCCTCGCCGTTCGGGGTCAGGGCGACCCGCTCCAGGAACAGGTGGGCGACGGAGGCGGGACGCCCGGCGACGATGTCGGCACTGCCGGAGTCGATCAGGGACTGCGCGGAACTCAACGAGGACCTCCGGGGGCGGGTGGCCGTCTGAGGGATTGTCGCGGCGTCCGTGGGGGCGGTCGCCGGGCCCCCGGTTCACCTGTTCGGTACCGGCGAGTAACAAGGGGGCAATCAGCAGCCTAGGGGGAAACCGGTCATTCCGTAAGGGGGCGAGGCCAGCTGGCACGCCCCCGCGGCGCCGGTGTCCGCCCCGCGACCCCTGCCCGACCCGCGGGAACGGGCCGGCGCGGACCGTACGACCGGGCCCCCGCCGACCTGACGACCGGGCCCGCGTGAACGATACAACCGGGCCCGCCGGGCGATTCGGCAAAGGACTGGACAAACCTCCGGCTCGCACCCCGTGAATCGCCTGTACGAGTGCACCAAAGACCGAGAATTGGGGTGCGAATCCACCCGCCGACGACAAGAGTGTGCCAGTGCTGATCAGACTGCTCAGGGCGTACCTGCGCCCCTACACCCGACCGATCGCCCTGCTGGTCGCCCTCCAGCTGGTGTCCACCCTCGCCGCGCTCTACCTGCCGACGCTCAACGCCGACATCATCGACGACGGGGTGGTCAAGGGCGACACCGGCTACATCCTGCGCGTCGGCGGCGTGATGATCGGCGTCACCCTCGTCCAGGCCGTCTGCTCGATCGGCGCCGTCTACTACGGCGCCCGCACCGCGATGGCCTTCGGACGGGACGTGCGCGCCGCCGTCTTCGACCGGGTGCAGACCTTCTCCTCCCGCGAGATGGGCCAGTTCGGCGCCCCCTCGCTCATCACCCGCACCACCAACGACGTCCAGCAGGTCCAGATGCTGGCCCTGATGAGCTTCACGCTCATGGTCGCCGCCCCGATCATGTGCGTCGGCGGCATCATCATGGCGCTCAACCAGGACGTCCCGCTGTCCGGCCTGCTGCTCGCCGTCATCCCGCTCCTCGCCGTCGTCGTCATCCTGCTGGTGCGCTCGCTGCGCCCCAAGTTCCGCAGCATGCAGGAGCGGATCGACACGGTGAACCGCGTCCTGCGGGAACAGATCACCGGCATCCGGGTCATCCGCGCCTTCGTCAAGGACGACCACGAGCAGGCCCGCTTCGCCGGCGCCAACGGGGACCTCACCCACGTCGCCCTCCAGGTCGGCCGGCTGATGTCCTTCATGTTCCCGGCCGTCATGCTGGTGGTGAACGTCTCCAGCGTCGCCGTGCTCTGGTTCGGCGCCCACCGGATCGACAGCGGCGGCATGGAGATCGGTGCGCTCACCGCCTTCCTCTCCTACCTGATGCAGATCCTGATGAGCGTCATGATGGCCACCTTCATGTTCATGATGGTGCCGCGCGCCGAGGTCTGCGCCGAACGCATCGACGAGGTGCTCGCCACCTCCTCCAGCGTCGTGCCGCCCGCCGCCCCCGTCACCGAGGTGCTGCGCCGCGGCAACCTCGAACTGCGCGACGTCGACTTCCGCTACCCCGGGGCCGAGGCCTCCGTGCTGCGCGGCGTCGACATCACCGCCCGCCCCGGCGAGACCACCGCCGTCATCGGCTCCACCGGCAGCGGCAAGTCCACCCTGCTCGGCCTCGTCCCCCGGCTGTTCGACGCCACCTCGGGACAGGTCCTGCTGGACGGCGTCGACGTCCGCGAACTCGCCGCCGACGCGATCGCCGAGTGCATCGGCCTCGTCCCGCAGAAGCCCTACCTGTTCTCCGGCACCGTCGCCAGCAACCTCCGCTACGGCCGGCCCGACGCCACCGACGAGGAGCTCTGGCACGCCCTGGAGATCGCCCAGGCCAAGGACTTCGTCGAGAAGCTCCCCGAAGGCCTGGACGCCCCCATCTCCCAGGGCGGCGGCAACGTCTCCGGCGGCCAGCGCCAGCGCCTCGCCATCGCCCGCGCCCTCGTCCGCAAGCCCGACGTCTACCTCTTCGACGACTCCTTCTCCGCGCTCGACTACGCGACGGACGCCCGGCTGCGCAAGGCCCTCGCCCGCGAGACCTCGAACGCCACCGTGCTGATCGTCGCCCAGCGCGTCTCCACCATCCGCGACGCCGACCGGATCATCGTCCTCGACGAGGGCGCGGTCGTCGGCACCGGCACCCACCGCGAACTGATGGCCGACAACCCGACGTACCGGGAGATCGTGCTCTCCCAGCTCACCGAGCAGGAGGCGGCGTGACCACCCCCGAGAAGGCCCCCGACAAGGCCCCCGAGGACCAGACCGACCCGGGCGAGGCCCCCGACCTGGGCAAGGCGCCCGGCCGCGGGCCCGCTGCGGCCGGCAGCGAGCTCCCCAGCGACTCGCAGGCCGCCGCCGCCCGCCGCGGCCCGGCCGGCCCGGGCCGCTTCATGGGCGGCCAGGGCACCGAGAAGTCCATGGACTTCAAGGGCTCCGGCAAGCGCCTGCTCGCCCTGCTGCGCCCCGAACGCGCCCTGCTCTCCGGCGTGCTGACGCTCGGCGTCGTCAGCATCGGCTGCGCCGTCGTCGGCCCCAAGATCCTCGGCAACGCCACCGACCTGATCTTCGCCGGCGTCGTCGGCGCCCGCTTCGCACCCGGCACCTCCAAGACCCAGGTCGTCGACGGGCTGCGCGCCCAGGGCCAGGGCGGCGTCGCCGACCTGCTCTCCTCCGTGGACTTCACCCCCGGCCAGGGCATGGACTTCGGCGCCATCGGCACCGTCCTGCTCTGGGTCCTGGCCATCTACGTCGCCTCCGCCGTGTTCGGCATCGCCCAGGGCCGGCTGGCCACCACGGCCATCCAGCGGGCCGGCTACCGGCTGCGCCAGGACGTCGAGGCCAAGCTCTCCCGGCTGCCGCTCAGCTACTTCGACAAGCAGCCCCGCGGCGAGGTGCTCAGCCGGGTCACCAACGACATCGACAACATCGGCCAGTCCATGCAGCAGACCATGGGACAGGTCGTCAACTCGCTGCTCACCGTGGTCGGCGTGCTCGCCATGATGTTCTGGATCTCCCCGCTGCTCGCCGTGATCGCCCTGGTCTCGGTGCCGCTGTCGGTGGTCGTCGCCGCCAAGGTCGGCCGGCGGGCGCAGCCGCAGTTCGTCCAGCAGTGGAAGTCCACCGGCCAGCTCAACGCCCACATCGAGGAGATGTACACCGGCCACACCCTGGTGAAGGTGTTCGGCCGCCAGCGCGAGTCCGCCGAGACCTTCCGCGAGCACAACGAGGCGCTGTTCGCCTCCAGCTTCCGGGCGCAGTTCATCTCCGGGATCATCCAGCCCGCGATGATGCTGATCGGCAACCTGCAGTACGTGCTGGTCGCCGTCGTCGGCGGCCTGCGGGTCGCCAGCGGCGCGCTGTCCATCGGCGACGTCCAGGCGTTCATCCAGTACTCGCGGCAGTTCAGCCAGCCGCTCACCCAGGTCGCCAGCATGGCCAACCTGGTGCAGTCCGGGGTCGCCTCCGCCGAGCGCGTCTTCGAACTGCTGGACGCCCCCGAGCAGACCCCCGAACCGGCCATGCCCGAACGCCCCGACACCGTCCACGGCCGGGTCGCCTTCCAGGACGTGTCCTTCCGCTACGAGCCCGGCAAGCCCCTCATCGAGGACCTGTCGCTCAAGGTCGAACCCGGCCAGACCGTCGCCATCGTCGGCCCCACCGGCGCCGGCAAGACCACCCTGGTCAACCTGCTGATGCGGTTCTACGAGGTCAGCTCCGGGCGGATCACCCTCGACGGGGTCGACATCTCCGCGATGTCCCGCGAGGAGCTGCGCTCCGGCATCGGCATGGTGCTCCAGGACACCTGGCTGTTCGGCGGCACCATCGCCGACAACATCGCCTACGGCGCCCAGGGCGCCACCCGCGACCAGGTCGTCGAGGCCGCCAGGGCCGCCCACGTCGACCGCTTCGTGCGCACCCTGCCGGACGGCTACGACACCGTCATCGACGACGAGGGCACCGGCGTCAGCACCGGCGAGAAGCAGCTGATCACCATCGCCCGGGCCTTCCTCGCCCAGCCGTCGATCCTCGTCCTGGACGAGGCGACCAGCTCCGTCGACACCCGCACCGAGGTGCTGATCCAGCGGGCCATGGCCCGGCTGCGCACCGGCCGCACCAGCTTCGTGATCGCCCACCGGCTCTCCACCATCCGGGACGCCGACGTGATCCTGGTTATGGAGAACGGCTCGATCGTCGAACAGGGCACCCACGACGAGCTGATCGCCGCCGACGGCGCGTACGCGCGGCTGTACCAGGCGCAGTTCGCGGAGGCCGTGGCCGAGGTGGACTGACCCGGACGGGCACGGGGGACGGCCGGAGGGCCGGGGCGGGACTCCACCGCCCCGGCCCTTCGCGTTCCGCACCGGCTTCGCTACCGTGGGCCCGTGATCTCCGAGGACGCGGCCAGGGCCGCCGGTGACGACGACACGGCCGGTGGGACGGGCAGGACGGGCGGGACCGGCGGCGAGCCCGGCGGCGCGACCGCCCGGGGCGGGACCGCCGGTACCGGGACCGCCCGCGCCGGGGTCGGCGACACGGCGCACGACACGGCAGACGACACGGACGGGGACACGGGCGGCGACCGCGCGCCGGACGCCTTCGAGGCGAACCGGCGCTACCTCGGCTCCGTCGCCTACCGGCTGCTCGGCTCGTTCACCGACGCCGAGGACGTCCTGCAGGACGCCTGGCTGCGCTGGCGGGCCGCCGACCGCACCGCCGTCCACGACCCGCGCGCCTTCCTGACCACCGTCGTCACCCGGCTCTGCTACGACCAGCTCGGCTCCGCCCGGGCCCGCCGCGAGGCCTACTACGGCGAGTGGCTGCCCGAGCCGTCCGTCTCCTACGCCTCCGCCCCCGACTCCCCCGCCGACCTGGCCGAACGCGGCGAGTCCGTCTCGCTCGCGCTGCTCACCGTGCTGGAGCAGCTCACCCCGGCCGAGCGGGCCGCGTTCGTGCTGCACGACGTCTTCGCCGTCGGCTTCGACGAGATCGCCACCTCCCTCGACCGCACCCCCGACGCCACCCGGCAGCTGGCCTCCCGGGCCCGCCGGCGGGTGCGCGACGGCGGTCGGCGCACCGGCGCCGACCCGGCCGAGCACCGCCAGGCCGTCGAGGCCTTCGCCGCCGCCACCGCACGCGGCGACCTCCAGGCCCTCCTGGAGGTCCTCGACCCGGACGTGGTCTGGCACGCCGACGGCGGCGGCATCGTCCGCGCCGCCGCCCGCCCCGTCCTCGGCGCCTGGAACGTGGCCCGGCTGGTGGTCGGACTGGTCACCAAGTGGTCCACCCCCGACCACGGCTTCGGCTTCGCCCAGGTCAACGGCGAGCCGGGGATCGTCTGGTACGAGAAGGCCACCGGCACCGTCGGCGGCGTGGTCGCCCTCGACGTCGCCGACGGACGGATCACCCAGGCGTACGTGGTGGTCAACCCGGAGAAGCTGGGCCACATCGACCCGATCGGCGTGTGACGACGGCCCGGTCGGCGTGTGACCGCGGCCCGGTCGGCGTGTGTGACGGCGGCCCGGCCGGGATGTGACACGGGTCACCGTCACACTCCCGCCGGCCGCGTCGTCCCCCTCCCGAACAGCGCTCCGCGCGGGCGCACCGAATGGAGGCGGACGAGATGAGCGGCACCACCACCCACCAGCGGATCGTCGTACTGGGAGCCGGCTACGCGGGCCTCAGCGTCGCCAAGCGCGCCGGGAAGCGGCGCCCCGTCACCCTGGTCGCACCCGAGGAGCGGCTGCTCCACCGGGTCCGCCTGCACGAGACGGCGGCCGGTCACGGCCGGCAGTGGCCGACCATCGGCCACCTCGTCCGCGGCCGGCAGGTCGACCACCGGCGGGCCAGGGCCGTCGGGATCGACCTCGCCGACCACCGGGTCCGGCTCGACGACGGCACCACCCTCGGCTACGACACCCTCGTCTACGCCCTCGGCAGCCGCACCGCCTGGCACGACGTCCCCGGCGCCGCCGAGCACGCGTACTCCGCCGAGCAGGCCGCCGAAATCGACCACCGGCTGCGCACGGCCGACCGGCCCGGCACCCTGGCCGTGGTCGGCGGCGGACCGACCGGCATCGAACTGGCCACCGAACTCGCCGAGAGCCACCCGCAGTGGCGGGTGCACATCGTCGCCGCCGGGCAGGTCGGCGGCATCTACTCGCCCAGGGGCCGCGCCCACGTCCTGCGCGCCCTCGACCGGCTCGGCGTCACCGTCCACGAGCAGGCCACCGTCACCGCGGTCACCGCCGACGGGCTGCGCACCACCACCGGCCCGGTCGACGCCGAGGTCACCGTCTGGGCCGCCTCGCTGGAGCCCCACCCGCTGGCCGCCGAGGCCGGGCTGGCCGTGGACGCCCGCGGCCGGGCCGTCGTCGACGACCGGCTGCGGTCGGTCTCCCACCCGGACGTCCACGTGGTCGGCGACGCCGCCGCGGTGACGCTGCCCGGCATCGGCACCCTGCGGATGGGCTGCGCCACCGCCCTGCCGATGGGCCGCTACCTCGGCAAGCTGCTCGACGGGGCCACCACGGCGCCGTACTCGTTCAAGTACGTCGCGCAGTGCGTGAGCCTGGGCCGGCACGACGGGCTGCTCCAACTGATCCACGCGGACGACTCGATGCGGCCCACCGTGCTCACCGGCACGGCCGGGCGGCTGGCCAAGGCGGCGATCGTCGGCGGCGTCTACGGCGCGCTGAAGTAGCCCACGGCGGCCCGGCGGCGGCCACCTGCCGGACCGGACCGGGACGCGCGAAGAGGCCCGGGACGCGCGAAGGGGCCCGGGCGGATGCCCGGGCCCCTTCGGTCGCCTGCGGTTACTTCTTGTCCTTGGGCGCCTCGGCGTCGGTGGACAGCGCGGCGATGAAGGCCTCCTGCGGGACCTCCACGCGGCCGACCATCTTCATCCGCTTCTTGCCCTCCTTCTGCTTCTCCAGCAGCTTGCGCTTGCGCGAGATGTCACCGCCGTAGCACTTGGCGAGGACGTCCTTGCGGATCGCGCGGACCGTCTCACGGGCGATCACCCGGGAGCCGATGGCGGCCTGGATCGGCACCTCGAACTGCTGGCGGGGGATCAGCTTCTGCAGCTTGCCGGCCATCATCACGCCGTAGCCGTAGGCCTTGTCCTTGTGCACGATCGCGGAGAAGGCGTCCACCGCGTCGCCGTGCAGCAGGATGTCGACCTTGACCAGGTTGGCGCTCTGCTCGCCGATGGGCTCGTAGTCGAGCGAGGCGTAGCCGCGGGTCTTGGACTTCAGCTGGTCGAAGAAGTCGAAGACGATCTCGGCGAGGGGCAGGGTGTAGCGCAGCTCGACCCGGTCCTCGGACAGGTAGTCCATGCCCTGCAGGTTGCCGCGGCGGGACTGGCACAGCTCCATGATCGCGCCGACGAACTCGTTGGGCGCCAGGATGGTGCCGCGCACGACCGGCTCGTAGACCTCGGCGATCTTGCCGGTCGGGAACTCGCTCGGGTTGGTGACGGTGTGCTCGGTGCCGTCCTCCATGATCACCCGGTAGATCACGTTCGGGGCGGTGGAGATCAGGTCGAGGTTGAACTCGCGCTCCAGGCGCTCCCGGATGATCTCCAGGTGCAGCAGGCCGAGGAAGCCGCAGCGGTAGCCGAAGCCGAGCGCCACCGAGGTCTCCGGCTCGTACACCAGGGCCGCGTCGTTGAGCCGCAGCTTGTCCAGGGCGTCGCGCAGCAGCGGGTAGTCCGAGCCGTCCAGCGGGTAGAGGCCGGAGAACACCATCGGGCGCGGGTCCTTGTAGCCGCCCAGCGCCTCGGTCGCACCCTTGTGCATCGAGGTGATCGTGTCACCGACCTTGGACTGCCGGACGTCCTTCACACCGGTGATGATGTAGCCCACCTCGCCGACGCCCAGGCCGTCGGCGACCTTCGGCTCCGGCGAGATGACGCCGATCTCCAGCAGCTCGTGGGTCGCGCCGGTGGACATCATGGCGATCCGCTCGCGCTTGGTGAGCTGACCGTCCACGACACGCACGTAGGTGACCACGCCGCGGTAGGAGTCGTAGACCGAGTCGAAGATCATCGCGCGGGCCGGGGCGTCCTTGACGCCGACCGGGGCCGGGACGGTGTTGACGATGTGGTCGAGCAGGTCCTCGACGCCGAGACCGGTCTTGGCGCTGACCTGCAGCACGTCCGAGGGGTCGCAGCCGATGATGTGCGCGATCTCCGCGGCGTACTTCTCCGGCTGGGCTGCCGGCAGGTCGATCTTGTTCAGCACCGGGACGATCGTGAGGTCGTTCTCCAGCGCCAGGTACAGGTTGGCGAGGGTCTGTGCCTCGATGCCCTGGGCCGCGTCGACGACCAGGATGGTCCCCTCGCAGGCAGCGAGGGAACGGGACACCTCGTACGTGAAGTCCACGTGACCCGGGGTGTCGATCATGTTGAGGATGTGCGTCGTCCCGGCGTTCGGACCGGTCTTCGGCGCCCACGGGAGGCGGACCGCCTGCGACTTGATCGTGATGCCGCGCTCGCGCTCGATGTCCATGCGGTCGAGGTACTGGGCACGCATCTGCCGCGGGTCGACGACGCCGGTGATCTGCAGCATCCGGTCTGCGAGCGTCGACTTGCCGTGGTCGATGTGGGCGATGATGCAGAAGTTGCGGATCAGCGCCGGGTCGGTACGGCTGGGCTCTGGCACATTGCTGGGGGTCGCGGGCACCTTGGTCCGATTCTCCGTTGGTCCGGGGCCGGGGGTGTCCGGATCATCGCTGACCGGTTTCCCGGGGACCGGACAGTCTCGTCCGATCGAAATAGTCCCCCCATCCTCCCACGACCACGGCACCGGCCGCCGTTCGGTCCGCCCCGACCGCCCCCGAGGCGCTCCCGGGGCGCCCGTGGGGCGCTCCCCCGCCTTCCGCGGAACGTCCCCGGAACGGCAGGATGGCCCGCCATGATCCTGGAAAGCGCCCTGCTCGACGTCCTGCCCGGCCAGGAGGACGAATTCCTCGCCGCCTTCACCGAGGCCCGTCCCCTGATCGCCGTCCAGCGCGGCTTCCGCTCCCTGGAACTGCGGCGCTGCCTCGACGAGGGCCGCGGCTCGCGCTTCCTCCTCCAGGTCGAGTGGGAGACCCTCACCGACCACACCGAGGGCTTCCGCACCTCCGCCGAGTACCAGCGCTGGCGGGAGCTGCTGCACCGCTTCTACCGGCCGTTCCCGGAGGTCGAGCACTACGGGGAGCCGGTGCTGCGGGCCTGACCGGACCCGGGCTCCGGCCGCGGCCGGTTTGGGTCGGCGGCGGGCCCCCTGGTAGCGTGGTCAGCTGCACCTGGCCCCGGCATGCCCTCTCAGCAGGACCGGCGGCCGCCGGTGCAGCCCGTTCAATCCTTTTCAGACAAGACTGAGGCTCCTTCGTGGCGAACATCAAGTCCCAGATCAAGCGCAACAAGACCAACGAGAAGGCGCGCCTGCGCAACAAGGCCGTCAAGTCCTCGCTGAAGACCGCTCTGCGCAAGGCCCGTGAGGCCGCTGCCGCCGGCGAGACCGAGAAGGCCGTCGTGCTGGCCCGCGCCGCCTCCAAGGCGCTCGACAAGGCCGTGAGCAAGGGCGTCATCCACGCCAACCAGGCCGCCAACAAGAAGTCGGCCATCACCAAGCGCGTCAACGCGGCCGCCCAGGCCTGACGCCCCGGGGGCCCCGGCCCCCACCGCCTCGGGACGCCCCGGCCCTCTACCCGGACCCCTGAGGCGCGCGAGACTCGCACCGTACGCGGCCTGCGTTCGCCACGCGGGTGCGGTGCACAGAGCAGTACGACAGGCGTCGCCGCCGACCTCCTCCCCGGAGGCCGGCCGCGGCGCCTGTCGCGTTCCGCGGTCCGGCCGCTATGGTCTGGTCACGCGCGATCGGAGGTGCGGGGAGCACCACGACACCGGGCCCGAGGGGGACTGACTCCATGACGACGCCACCACCACCGCCGCAGCAGCCTCAGCCACAGCCGGGGGCCCAGCCCGGAGCCCGGCCAGGGGCCCAGCCGCACCCGGGAGCGGTGAACCGGCCGGGATACGGCTTCCCGCAGCAGGCACCGGGGCCGGTCGCCGGAGCGGGCACGCCCGCGCCGGGCGCGTCGCCGGGCTTCGGACCGCCGACCGGACTGCTGCCGCCCGCACCCGGCGGCCTCCTCCCGGGAGCCGCCGCACCGGGCCACCCCACACCCGGGCGCCCCGGCGGCGGAAACCTGCGGCGCAACACCGTCTGGGCCTTCGTCGGCGCCCTGCTCGCCTCGGCCGGCTGGGCCACCGCCGTGCTCGTCGTCCCCGGCGTGGTCAGCACCGACTCCTCGCCCCGGAGCGTGAGCGCCTACCAGGTCTCCGACGACTTCTGCACCACCGGCAAGCCCTCCAGCCTGCTCACCACCTACAGCGCCTCCGACACCAGCCCGCCGACCCACCACAGCGACCGGCACCCCGCCCTGGACAGCATGAACTGCTCGATGTCGCTCAAGCGCACCGGCGCCAGCAGCTCCGACACCGACTACGCGTCCGTCTACCTGCGCGCCGACCTGCACAAGGCGGTCAACCCTGCACCCGAGTTCGCCGCCGCCAAGGAGGTCTACCGGGCGCGCGACTACCAGGTCACCGACGTCCCGGGGATCGGCGAGGAGGCGTACTTCCTGTACAAGGACGACGCGGGCAGCTCGGACAAGACCTGGCACAGCATCAGCGCCGAAGTGGACGTGCGGGACGGCGGGATGACGTTCTACATCTCCTACTCGGCCAGCTACACCGAGGGCAAGGGCAAGGTGCCGTCCAGGGACGACCTGCGGTCCGCCCTGCAGACGGACGCCCGCAACGCCGTCCGCTCGATGCACAAGTAGCCGTCGCCGCACCGCCGGACGTCCGGGGCGCGGACGGGGCCGGAGGTGAGGCCGGGGTCGGGCCGCGGACGCCCGGTGGGCGCCCGCGCGGCAGGCAGGCCGTTGGCGGGGGTGCCGGTCGGAGTGTCGGGTGGGGTGCCGGTCGGAGTGTCGGGTGGGGTGCCGGTCGGAGTGTCGGGTGGGGTGCCGGTCGAGGATGCCGACCGGGGCGTCAGTAGGCGGGGCGGGACCCGGCCCGGGAGGCGCGGGCCACGGCGACCACCGCACGCTCCAGGGCGAAGGCGGGATCGTCCGAACCGCCCTTGACGGCGGCGTCGGCCTGGGCGATCGCGGTAAGCGCGGTGGCCACCCCGTCACCCGTCCACCCGCGCATCTGCTGGCGGACCCGATCCACCTTCCACGGCGGCATGCCCAACTCGCGCGCGAGGTCGGCCGGGCGCATGTTCCGCCCGGCGGTCGCCAACCGCCCGATGCTGCGCACCCCGGAGGCCAGCGCGTAGGTGATGCCGGTCGGCGGCTGGCCCACGGCCAGCGCCCAGCGCAGCCGCTCCAGCGCCTCCGCGGCCCGGCCGGTGACCGCCAGGTCCGCCACCTCGAAGCCGGTCGCCTCGGCCCGCCCGCTGTAGTAACGGGCCACCACCGTCTCGTCGATCGTCCCCTCGACGTCCGAGGTCAGCTGGCTGCACGCGGCCGCCAGCTCGCGCAGGTCACTGCCGAGCGCGTCCAGCAGCGCCTGGCAGGCCTCCGGGGTGGCCGAACGGCCCAGCGTGCGGAACTCGCCCCGGACGAACGCCAACCGCTCGTTCGCCTTGGCCAGCTTGGCGCAGGCCACCTCACGACCGCCGGCCTTGCGCCCGGCGTCCAGCAGGCCCTTGCCCTTCGCGCCGCCCGCGTGCACCAGCACCACGATCACTTCTTCGGCGGGCGACTCGATGTACGCCTTGACCTCCTTCACCGAGTCGGCGGAGAGGTCCTGCGCGGCGCGGACCACGATCACCTTGCGCTCCGCGAACAACGACGGCGTGGTCAGCTCGGCCAGGCTGCCGGGCTGCAGGCCACCGGGGGGCAGATCCCGCACGTCGGTGTCCGGATCCGCCGCCCTCGCCGCCGCCACCACCTGGGCGACCGCGCGGTCCAGCAGCAGCTCCTCCTGGCCGACCGCGAGGGTCAGCGGGGCGAGCAGGTCGTCGGGTGCACTCTTCCTGGCCATCGCCTACCAGCATCCCACGGGGCGCGGACACTCCCCGCCGGGCCGCCGGGCCCACCCCACCCGGCCCACCGGGCAGCCCGGCGGGCTCGCCCTCCCCGGCCGCACCGGCCCGCGCCCGACCTGGAGAATGGTCCGGTGACCGAGAACCACACCACCGACCTGCCGGTCGTCGACGACCCGCACGCCCGGCAACTGCTCGTCCTGCCCGACCGCGAGGCCGCCGAGGAGGCCTCCGAGGAACTCAGCGCGACCCACCCCGACCTCGGCGAGCTCGACATCGTCCGCGACGCCCTGGCCGGGGAGGACGACGCCGAGGACGCCCAGTGGCTGGTCGTCGTCGAACCCCCGGAGGACGGCTGGACCCCGGCCCGACTCGGCGCCCTCGACGCCCTCGCCGCCGAGTACGAGGGCTGGCGCGAAGCGGGCTGATCCCCGACCCCGACGAACGGGTGAGCCGGTGAGCCCCGGGCCCGGGCCACGTGGCTCCGAGCCCAGGAGTCGTGGAACTTCGAAGCCCTGGAACCCTGGCATCGAGCATCGAGCTGGGCCCTGTGCGGCGCGCTCCGGGCCCGCCCGGAGCGCGCCGCAACCGTTTCCCGGGCCCCGCCCCCCCCCCCCCCCCCCCCCCCCCCCCCCCCCCCCCCCCAGCCAGACCCCCCCCATAGGGGGGTGGGTGTGGGGGCGGGGGGGATCCCGCCGGGGGGCGGCGGGGCACCCCG